>NZ_BSQE01000006.1:0-322274 GCF_030268185.1 Pseudomonas sp. NBRC 100443 | reverse complement strand
TCACCGCCAACTCGATGAACTGCCTGACCGAGGCCCTGGGCCTGTCGCTGCCGGGCAACGGCTCGACCCTGGCCACCCACGCCGACCGCGAGCAGCTGTTCCTGCGCGCCGGGCGCCTGGCCGTGGAGCTGTGCCAGCGCTACTACGGCGAAGGCGACGCCTCGGTCTTGCCGCGCAGCATCGCCAACGTGCTCGCCTTCGAGAACGCCATGAGCCTGGACATCGCCATGGGCGGCTCGACCAACACCATCCTGCACCTGCTGGCCGCCGCCCAGGAGGGCGAGGTGCCCTTCGACCTGCGCGACATCGATCGCCTGTCGCGCAAGGTGCCGCAGCTGTGCAAGGTGGCGCCGAACATCCAGAAGTACCACTTGGAAGACGTGCACCGTGCCGGCGGCATCTTCTCCATCCTCGGCGAGCTGGCCCGCGGCGGCCTGCTGCACACCGACGTACCGACCGTGCACAGCCCGAGCATGGCCGACGCCATCGCCCAGTGGGACATCACCCAGACCCGCGACGAAGCCGTCCACACCTTCTTCAAGGCAGGCCCCGCCGGCATCCCGACGCAGACCGCATTCAGTCAGAACACCCGCTGGCCGAGCCTGGACGACGACCGCGCCGAAGGCTGCATCCGCAGCGTCGAGCACGCTTATTCGCAGGAAGGCGGCCTGGCCATGCTGTATGGCAACATCGCGCTGGATGGCTGCGTGGTGAAGACCGCCGGCGTCGACGAATCCCTCTACGTCTTCGAGGGCACGGCGAAAATCTTCGAAAGCCAGGACGCCGCGGTGAAAGGCATCCTCGCCGACCAAGTGAAGCCGGGCGACATCGTGATCATCCGCTACGAAGGCCCGAAAGGCGGCCCGGGCATGCAGGAAATGCTCTACCCCACCAGCTACCTGAAGTCCAAGGGCCTGGGCAAGCAATGCGCCCTGCTCACCGACGGCCGCTTCTCCGGCGGCACCTCGGGCCTGTCCATCGGCCACGCCTCGCCGGAAGCCGCCGCGGGCGGCGCCATCGGCCTGGTCAACGATGGCGACAAGGTGCTGATCGACATCCCCAACCGCAGCATCAACCTGCTGGTCAGCGACGAAGAACTCGCCGCCCGCCGCATCGAGCAGGACAAGAAGGGCTGGAAGCCGGCGCAACCGCGTGCACGCCGCGTCAGCACCGCGTTGAAAGCCTACGCCCTGATGGCCACCAGCGCCGACAAGGGCGCAGTGCGCAACAAAGCGCTGCTGGAGGACTGATGCCCCGAAGGCCCCAGATTTCTTGCAAGCCCGGGAGCCGGTGATAGAGTTTTCACAGGAGATGGCATTCTCCGTTAACCGCTGACGCCGTCAGCTGATGATGCCTACCGAACTCGCGAAGGCGGGAGCGGTAGGCATTTTTCGTATCTGCCGCCCCACTTCGTTCAGGTAGTCCCCTCGCCAGTCGCGATTCGCCATAGGGCACGCGCTGGTCCAATACCTGGAGGTAAATGTGGGAACCCCTCTGCATCATGAGCCTGGTCTTGCTTGGTCCTCGTCAGTCACCAGTGTCGTCTCCGATGACCTGGAAGCCTTCCTTCAGCAGCTTCCCGCTCAATACATCCTTCTAAAAATCACCTATCCCACGGCGCTCAATATCGCCCGTGAACAACAAGAACATCTTGCCCGATTGTTGTTCACCCAAGGGCTGAAGCGTTCCGCCCTGCTAATCGAAAGCGCCGCCCGCTACCTGGTGTTCTCGGAGCCTCACGAGGCCTGGGACACATACTGCTGCCTGCGATACGCCAGCCTGGCCATCGGGGTGAGCATCTATCGCGTTGGCTTCTACCGAGAGACGCTAACCGCACAACGCACCCAAGCCCTTGCAACGACATACGCAACCGTAAGTAGCACACCAGCGTTGCCTGTCGACGACACGAGGAGTCTGGTATGAGCGAGATTCTGGGAACCCCGTCAGTGGAGCCACAGCCCGGGGAAAATCCGGAACTGCGAGAGCTCGCCGCCGGCCTGCTGCACAAGGCCGGCATCCAGATCAACGGCCAGCGCCCCTGGGACATGCAGGTGCTGCGCCCGCGCGTGTTCGAGCGCGCGCTGGGCCAGGGCAGCCTGGGCCTGGGCGAAAGCTACATGGACGGCGACTGGGACGCGCAGCACCTGGACGAATTCTTCCACCGCCTGCTGCGCGCCCGGCTCGACCGCGAAGTGCAGCCCTGGCGCCTGCTCGCCCACGCCCTGCGCTACCGCCTGCTCAACCTGCAGAACGCCAGGCGCGCCTGGCAGGTGGGGCGGCG
Organism: Pseudomonas sp. NBRC 100443; assembly: GCF_030268185.1. Lineage (NCBI taxonomy): Bacteria > Pseudomonadati > Pseudomonadota > Gammaproteobacteria > Pseudomonadales > Pseudomonadaceae > Pseudomonas > Pseudomonas sp. NBRC 100443. The sequence goes on along the minus strand of NZ_BSQE01000006.1, from coordinate 319,993 downwards.
CCACTACGACCTGAGCAACGCGCTCTACCAGGCCATGCTCGACCCGCGCATGACCTACAGCTGCGGCTACTGGGAAACGGCCACCACCCTGGAGCAGGCCCAGGAGGCCAAGCTGGAACTGATCTGCCGCAAGCTGCGGCTGGAGCCGGGCATGCGCCTGCTGGACATCGGTTGCGGCTGGGGCAGCCTGATGGCCTATGCCGCCCAGCACCATGGCGTGGAATGCGTGGGCGTGACCGTCTCCCAGGAGCAGGCGAACTGGGCCAGCGACCGCTACCGCGACCTGCCCGTGGAGTTCCGCCTGCAGGACTACCGCACCCTGACCGGCAAGTTCGACCGCATCGCCAGCGTCGGCATGTTCGAGCACGTCGGGCACAAGAACCACCGCGCGTTCATGCAGGTGGCCCAGCGCTGCCTGGCCGACGACGGCCTGTTCCTGCTGCACAGCATCGGCAAGAACGAACGCCGCGCCCGGCCCGATCCGTGGATCGACCGCTACATCTTCCCCAACGGCGACCTGCCCTCCATCGGCCAGGTCGGCGATGCCGCGGACGGCCTCTTCGTGGTCGAGGACCTGCACAACTTCGGCACCTACTACGACCGCACGCTGATGGCCTGGCACGCCAACTTCGAAGCCGCCTGGCCGCGCTTCTCGGCGCTGGGCGAGCGCTTCCGGCGCATGTGGCGCTACTACCTGCTGTCCTGCGCCGGCGCCTTCCGCGCCCGCGACATCCAGCTCTGGCAGTGGGTGCTGTCCAGGCGCGGCGTGGCCGGCGGCTACCTGCGCCCGCAGCTGTGAACACCCCGCGTAAGCATTCGAACGACTGAAGGAGAGCGGCATGGCCGTATTCATCAAGCAGATAGACGCCCGGGAAATCCTCGACTCAAGGGGCAACCCGACGGTGGAAGTGGACGTGACCCTGGAAGACGGTTCCCAGGGGCGCGCCTCGGTGCCTTCGGGCGCCTCCACCGGCAAGCACGAGGCGGTGGAACTGCGCGACTGCGACCCCGCGCGCTACGCGGGCAAGGGTGTGCTGCGCGCGGTGCACAACATCCGTAGCGAGATCGCCCCGTTGCTGCGCGGCCACGACGCCAGCGAGCAGACGGCGGTGGACCTGGCGATGCTGCAGTGCGACGGCACGCCGAACAAAGCGCGCCTGGGCAGCAACGCCATCCTCGGCGTCAGCCTGGCGGTGGCCCGCGCGGCAGCGGCCGCCAGCGGCATGCCGCTGTTCCGCTACCTCGGCGGCGAGCAGGCCACGCGCATGCCGGTGCCCATGTTCAACGTGCTCAACGGCGGCGTGCACGCCCACTGGCAAGGCACGGACTTCCAGGAATTCATGATCGTCCCTTCCGGCGCCGGCAGCTTCCGCGAGGCGCTGCGCTGGGGCGCGGAAATCTACCGGCACCTGCGCACCCTGCTGGAGGCCAGGGGCTTCTCCACCTCGGTAGGCGACGAAGGCGGCTTCGCCCCGCCGCTGAAATACAACGCCGAAGCCCTGGACCTGCTGATGAAAGCCATCGAGGCCGCCGGCTACCGCCCCGGCGAGCAGGTCCAGCTGGCCATCGACCCGGCACCCAGCGCCCTCTACGAGAACGGTTTCTACCGCCTGCACAGCGAAGGCCGCCTGCTGGACGCCGACGAGATGATCGGGCTGTATGCCGACTGGGTGCAGCGCTACCCCATAGTGGTGCTGGAGGACGGCCTGGCGGAAGACGACTGGGAGGGCTGGAAGCGCCTGACCGCGGCGCTCGGCCAGCGTATCGAACTGGTCGGCGACGACCTCTTCGTGACCAGCGCCGAACGCATCCGCCGCGGCATCCTCGAACACACCGCCAACGCCGTGCTGATCAAGCCCAACCAGATCGGCACCCTCAGCGAAACCCGCACCACCGTGCTGCTGGCCCACAACAACGGCTGGGGCGCGATGGTCTCGCACCGCAGCGGCGAGACCGTCGACAGCTTCATCGCCGACCTCACCGTGGCCTTCGGCACCGGCCACCTGAAGGCCGGCGCGCCCTGCCGCGGCGAGCGGGTGGAGAAGTACAACCAGTTGCTGCGCATCGAGGAAATGCTCGGCGGCACCGCCCACTACGCCGGCCGCCAGGCCTTCGTCCACTGAACGGCCGGGGCGCCTCGCGCCCCGCGCCACTCGCGCAGAGGTGAAGCATGAGCGCCGCCGACCGTCTGGCCGCCCCGGAATCGATCGCCGAACGCATCCTCCGGCATTTCCGGGTGGCCCTGGAGGAGCGCGGCTACCGCGCCGACCCTCAGCAGCAATACGCCATCGAGCACCTGGCCAACTGGCTGGAAGGCTTCCTCCAGGGCCGCCATGGCTGGTTCCGCAAGCCGACCGCCGGTGTCTACCTGTGGGGCGACGTGGGCCGCGGCAAGAGCTTCGTGATGGACGCCTTCTTCGCCGCGGCCCCGCTGCAAGCCAAGCGCCGCGTGCACTTCCACGCCTTCCTGGACGAAGTGCAGGCGCGCCTGCAGGCCTTCGCCGGCCAGCCCGACCCGCTGGCGAAGACCGCCCGGCGCATCGCCGCGGAAACCCGCCTGCTGTGCTTCGACGAATTCCACGTACACGACATCGGCGACGCCATGCTGCTGGGGCCGACGCTGCAACAGCTGGTGGACCAGGGCGTCGGCCTGGTGTGCACCTCCAACTACCCGCCGTCCGGGCTGTGCGCGGACCCGCTGTACGGCGAGCGCTTCCGCCCGGTGGTCGAACTGATCGAGCAGCGCTTCGAGGTCCTGGCGCTGGACAAGGGCGAGGACTACCGGCGCCGGCTGACGCCACTGGACGCCTGGGGCAGCTACCTGTGGCCCGCCACGGCCGACGCCCCCGCGCCGCTGCGCGAGCGCTTCGGGCTGGGCCCGCAGGCCTGCTTCGACGAAGTGCTGCAGGTCAACCACCACCCGCTGCGCGTGCGCGCCCACGACGACGACCACGCCTGGCTCGACTTCGACGAACTGTTCGAACGCCCGCACTCGGCGGCCGACTACCTGTGGCTGATCGAACGCTTCCCGTACCTGGCGGTGAGCGGCCTGGAACCACTGCAGAACTACCCCGACGACGTCGCCAGGCGCTTCCTGAACTTCATCGACATCGCCTACGACAAGCGCCTGAAACTGCAACTCTACGCCACGGTGCCGCTGGAGCGCCTGGCCAGCGGCGACATCACCCTGGACTTCGAGCGCACCCTCAGTCGCTTGCGGCAGATGACGCGGGTACGGCTGGCGGCGGTTTGAGTGAGGCCAGGCCTTCGCTGTGGGAAATGGTGCATTGGGCTGACTCCGCACCCTCACCCCAGCCCTCTCCCGGAGGGAGAGGGGGCCGTTTGGAGCGGGCGGAAACTTCGGCGTCATCCTGATACTCGTCCTACCGTAGGGCGCATAACCGTTCGCGGTTATCCGCCGTTGGCCGTGCCACCGGGCCGGTGAAGTGCTTGTCGTAGGAGCGAGCTTGCTCGCGAATGGCGCATACCGGCCACTTCGCTGCCTGGACTTAACCACGGCCCCTCTCCCCAGCCCTCTCCCTGAAGGGAGAGGGGGCCGTTTGGAGCGGGCGGCGGCTCCGGAGTCATCCTGATACTCCGCCGTAGGGCGCATAACCGTTCGCGGTTATCCGCCGTTGGCCGTGCCACCGGGTCGGTGAAGTGCTTTTCGTAGGAGCGAGCTTGCTCGCGAACAGTGCTCACCTGCGGCTGCGGTGTTTTGGCTGGACGCCTTTCCCTCTCCCTAACCCTCTCCCTGAAGGGAGAGGGGACCGTTGGGCAGGGTCGGATGTTCTGGAGTCAGCCGGCTGGCACCGTGATTTCTGGTTGAAACCATACCTTCTCTCGGCACGGACTAGCCCCCTCTCCCTTCAGGGAGAGGGCTGGGGAGAGGGGCTCTTAAACCCGGCACCTACGCCACAGGTGAGCACTGTTCGCGAGCAAGCTCGCTCCTACACCCCAGCCAGGTGATAGGTCTCATTGATCCGATACAACGTGAACACGTCATCCTCGACGGCGATCTCGTTAAGGCAACAAGGCTCCTGCTTCAACCGCCAATACCGCGCCAACGGCAACCCCAGCGCCTGCAGCAACAGAACCCGATTGATGCTGTCATGCCCCACCAACACCAACGTCTGCCCGGCGTGACGCCGCAACACCTCACGCAGCACCCGGGTACCCCGGGCCAGAACGTCGGCCAGGCTCTCGCCATCGGGGATGGCCGCCAGGTCCGGCGTCTCCAGCCAGGTGCGGTGTTCTTCCGGCCAGCGGGCGCGGACTTCATCGTGGGTCAGGCCCTGCCATTGGCCGTAGTCGGTGTCGGCCAACCCCTCCAGCACCTGGGCCGGGGCACCGGTGGCCTGGGCGATGGCGGCGCCGGTGTCGATACAGCGCGACAGCGGGCTGGTATAGATCGCCACCGGCTGCCAGCTTTCGGCTATGTGCCGGGCCACCGCTTCGGCCTGGCGCCGGCCCAGGGCCGACAGCGGCAGTTCGGCGCGGCCGCGGAAGCGTTCCGGGGCGATCCAGTCCACGTGGCCGTGGCGGGTCAGAATGATCCTGGTCATCTTCCTGCTCCTTCGAAGGTTCAGCAGCGCAGGCTGGCGATGATGCGCTGCGGGTGGCTCAGCATATCCAGGGCCGAGAGGATGTCCAGCGCCACCAGGTCCGCCGAGCCGATGGCCACCGAGGACGCGCCCTCCGGGCCGATCACCGCGATGCCCAGGGCCGACTGCTGCAGCATGTAGCGGTCGTTGCTGCCGTTGCCGATGGCCACCACGCCGTGCAGGCCCAGGGTGCGCAGGTAGTCCTCCTTGGAAATGGCCTGGTCCTTCTCCGAGAGCACCAGCAGGTTGACGTCCAGCGTCGCCAGTTCCGCCTCGGCGCTGCCGAAGGTGTCGCCGGTGACCACGTGCAGCGCCAGCTTGCGGCCCAGCGCCTCCAGGCGCTCGGCCACCCCGTCGATCAGCCGGCCATCCACCGCCAGGGTGCCGTTGTAGTCACAGATCATGTGTTTCAACTGCAAGCTCCCCAGCCCGGGAATGTCGATCTGCAGCATGTCGCTTCCTCCCCTGCCCGCTCAGCCGCGGATGACCGTGACCGCGCAGGGCGCGTGGTCGATCACCTGGCGCGCCACCGAGCCCAGCAGCCAGCGCTCGAATCCCGAGTGGCCGCGGTGGCCGATGACGATGTGGTCGATGTGGTGCTCCTCGGCGTAGCGCACGATCTGCTCGGCCGGGCGGCCCACCGAGACGTGGGTGGTCGGTCGTTCCTCGACCGGCAGGCGGCTGTAGCCCAGCAGCTTGAAGGCGTGGTGGAAATGCGCGCGGGAGCGTTCGATCACCGCCTCGGTCTCCACCTCGTCGCCGAACTCCGGCGGCTGCGCCACCGAGAGGATGTGCAAGCTGGCGCCGAAGCGTTCGGCCAGCTCGTTGGCGAAGTTCAGGGCCAGCTCCGCCGCGGTGGAGGCGTCGTAGGCCACCAGGATGCGCTTGATCATGCTTCACCTCCTCTGCGCCGCGTCTGCGGGCGCAAGTCGTCGTGGCGCGCGGGCTCCGCCGGCGGGGTGGCGCCCTCCTCCTCCGCATCGCCCTTGGGCAGCAGGTGCCGGGGCAGGAAGAAGGCGTTGGCGATCAGCGTCGGCACCACGGCGCTGCCGATCACCGCGGCCACCAGCGCCGAATACTGGCCCTGGTCGATCAGCCCGTGGGCCAGGCCGAACAGCGCCGAGATGGTGCCGAAGGTCAGCCCGGTGGACATCAGCAGCGTGGTGTAGGCCCCTTCCCGGCGCGGCGAGCCGTAGACCAGGCAGGTGGGGTACACGCCCACCAGCTTGGTGAGCATCTTCACCAGCAACAGCAGCACGAAGGCCGCGGGCGCGGCGGCCAGGGCCGGCAGCGACACCAGCGAGCCGGCACGGATGAAGTAGAACGGCGTCAGCAGGCCGAAGGTCAGGGTGCGCAGGCGGCGGATCAGCGCGTGGTCCTTGCCCACGGTGCCGGCCAGCACCATGCCGATCAGGTAGGCCGGCAGCACCGCCTCGCTGCCGGCCCAGGTCGCCGCCGCGCCCAGGCCGAACAGGCAGAGCATGAGGAACTTGGCCTCCAGCTCCGAAGGGCGGCCGCCGAAGCGGCGGAAGAAGCGCGGGGTGAGCCACGGCAGCAGCAGCGCGGCCAGGACCAGGGCCCCGGCGAAACCGGCGGTCTTCAGGGTGAAGGGGGCGAAGATCAGCCCCAGGGCGATCACCGTGGCCAAGTCGTTGACGAAGCAGGCGGCCAGCACGATCTTGCCGTACTCGCTGGTGTTCAGCCCCAGCTCCAGCATCACCGCGTAGACCACCGCCACCGAAGTGGTGGACATGGCGATGCCGGCTAGCCAGCTGGCCTGCGCGTCCCAGCCCAGGCCCCAGCGCGCCAGCGCCGCGCAGCCGAGGAAGGGCACCACGAAGCCCACCAGGCCGATGACCGTGGCCTGCTTCCAGTGCGCGCGGAACACCTTCGGGTCCAGCTCGGCGCCGGCCAGGAAGGTCAGCAGGATGGCCCCGGCGCCGGAGAGGAACTTGATCCAGCTGGCGTCGCCCTGCAGCACCGCCATGCCCAGCAGCGCGCCGATGATCAGCTGGGCGATGGTCCCCACGACGATTTCCGACAATGCCGTGGCGATGCGCAGGAAGATCGACACCAGCGTCGCCAGCAGCGCCAGCCCCAGCCACAGGGCGGCCTGGGCCCAGATCTCAGTCATGGCGGCGGCTCCGCTGAAGCCGGGGGACGGCGCGGTGCGCAAGAGAAAAAGCGGCGGAACGGGATGGGTTGGGCATGTTCGCTGTCCACGGGCAAACCATGGACAGCAGAACAATGCCTACGCCGCCCATGAAGGTTATGCGTAGGCATCATCAGCCGGGGGGCGGTTAGAGGAGGAATGCCATCTCCTGCCTAACGACATTAGCAAAGCCTTGGGAAAATGCACGCCCCTAGTGGCTGCCGCCCAGCAGGTCGAAGGAGTCCAGCAGGCGCCAGGCGATTTCCGGGGTGCGTTCCAGGCCCCGGCGGATGGCCGCGGGGATGGCCTGGCGGGTCTTGCGGCACAGGCCGGGCTGCGCGGCGATGCGGATGTCCAGGCCGCGCATGCTGCGCACCTCGTTGAAGCCGGGAGCGATGCTCAGGCGCAGGCCGAGCTGTTCGTACATGCGCTGCTGCATGTGCTGCAGGTCGGCCAGGTCCTTGAGCTGTTCCAGGCGCTGCACCAGGCGCTGTTCTTCCTGGCGGGTGAGCAGGAGGATGCGGATGTCGCCATGGGGCTCGGCCAGCAGCGCCTCGCGCCCGCAATCGCAGGCGCCCGGCGGGCAGGGTTGGCGGAGGGGGAGCTGGCCGTTCATGGCGTCGAGCATAGCGATTCGGCCGGCTCCGCGCCGCTACCCTTCGTGAAAATTCCCACGCTGAAATCGCCTTGAGGTCCTACGAGGGCGCTGGATAGATTTCGCCCTGCCGCAGCGTTGCTGTGGTCGGGGGTAGGATCCCGCAGTAAAGGGTGGTGCGTCGTAGCCGTGAGAGCAGTCGGTCCATCGTTGTATGCACTCACGTTCCATGGCGGGCCGTCCGGGGAGGCCTTCGGGCCTGCCGTCTCCTTTGCTGCGGTATCCTACCCCCGTACGGTCCGCCTCCCTTTTCCGGGAGGCGGCTCTTGATCCCGCTCAGGAGCAATGGAACATGCACTATCCGTACTTCGCCCTCCACACCCTGGAGGCGCACCATGACTGACCTGCAACCCGTCACCACCCTCTCGCAACCCCACGACGACGTGCTGTTCGTCGATGCCGGCGCCCCCGCCGAGCATCTGTACGAGGCCGCCGAGCGTCGCCTGATAGCCCTGGAAGACCTGCTCTGCCTGCTGGCGGACTGCCCCGACGAAATGCCGCTGGTACAAGGCCAGGCCCGCCTGGTCTCGGCCCTGCTGCCGATGGCGGCGGAAGCGCGGCAACTCTACCGACTGGCCCAGAGCCGGAGCTGAGCGCCCCTGGGCGCTTGCGTGCGGGGCGGCGCAGCAGTGCCGCCCCGCATCTCACGGGCTGGCCGGCCCCTCGGACAGCAGGCGGCAGCCCTGGCGGCGGATTTCGATGTTCGGATAGATCGGCGGCCGCGCCTCGCCGCTGGCCCGCAAGGCCTCCACACGCTCCAACGCCTCCTCGATGCGCTGCAACGGCAACGCGGCGATCTGCGCCGGCGCCAGGTCCCACCAGCGGCTGGCCTGCAGGCGCTCGCAGATGTCCGGCGGGAAACGGTAGCGCACCACCTTAGCCGGCGAGCCGGCGACTATGGCGTAGGGCGGCACGTCGCGCGTCACCACCGACATGGCGGCCACCACGGCGCCGTCGTGGATCTTCACCCCGCTCATCACCACTGCGCCCTCGCCGATGAAGGCGTCGTTGCCGATCCAGGTGTCGGCGTCGGTGTCCTCGTAGCGCTGGCGCGGCGTGTCGTAGCGGTCGAACACGCCCGGCTCGTACTGCACCGAGCTGGTGCTCAGCCAGTCCATCGGGTGCGCCCGGGCGGCCAGGCCGATGCGGCAGAGCTGGCCGGTGGAGCTGAAGCGGCCGATGTGCGAAATGCGGTGGAAGCTGGTGGCGCGGATGGTGGAAAAGGCGCCGATGTGCATCTCGTCCCGGTAGATCTTGAACTCCGCCTCGCCGATGCTGCCCGGCGCCTCGACCAACAGGCGCTTGCCGCGCCCCAGGCGGCTGACGCCGCTGCGGAATTCGATGTCGTAGCCTTCCAGCCAGTGCTTCCAGTGACTGTTGCGCCAACGCTTCAACATGGGGCCCGTGATCCTTTGTATGTTTTCCGATACGGACCTCTGACAGGCGGGATGGCTGCAAGGTTCGGTTGAAGTGAATTGCGTAGGTGTGAGGTGTTTTTTTCGTAGGGGCGAGCTTGCTCGCGAACAGAGTTCACCGGGAATGCAAGTGCTGGATTTGAGAGCGCCCTCTCCCTAACCCTCTCCCTGAAGGGAGAGGGGACCGTTGGGCATGGGCTGTAATCTCGATGCTCGCCGGCAGCTCCAGCGTGGCCGGCGTGCACCTTGAGTTTCAGCAGGCACGGACTGCCCCCTCTCCCTTCAGGGCGGGGCGCGCAGCCGAGGGCTGGGGAGAGGGGACCGTGGTCAAGCCCACGCAGAGAAGTGGCCGGTTCACGCCGTTCGCGAGCAAGCTCGCTCCTACGAAAAGCGGCACCGCGACCCGGCGCACCAGTGGCTGCGGGAGTTCATCGCCGCGGCGATGTGACGGCCTACCGCTCGGCCGGCCGCCGCCGCCGACGCCCTCAGCGGCGTAGGCTGGTGCGAGAACACGAGGAGGACACGAGCATGCGGCACCACAGCCACCCGGATTTCCACCTGCACGAGGCGCGCCGCGCCATGCTGTTGCGCTGGGCACAGCTGGCGCAATGGTTCGGCCTGGTGATGATCCTGCTGACCATCGGCCTGGCGGCCCTGGGCGACAGCCTGGAAGACCCCACCGGCACCAGCATCATCACCCTGTGCGGCGCCCTGGGCCTGGCGGCGCTGATCCCGGCGCGGATGATCCTGGCGCACTACCAGAAGCAGGACGAGCGCGACGGGCAGCCCTAGCCGAAGCGCACGCAGTAGATCGGCGGCAGGTGCGCGGACAGGCATTCCCAGCGCTCGCCGCCGTCCTCCGACAACCACAGGCCGCCGGTGGTCGAGCCCATGGCCAGGCGCTCGCCGTCGTCGTCCACGGCCAGGCCGTGGCGGTACACCAGGTCGTAGCACGGGCCCTGGGGCAGGCCCTGGTCCAGGGCCTGGAAGCTCTGGCCGCCATCCTCCGTGCGGTTGACCAAGAATCGCCCGGCCACCGGGATGCGGCAGATGTCCTTCGTCGCCGGGACGAACCAGGCGGTGTCCGGCCGCGTGGGGTGCACGGCCACGGCGAAGCCGAAGCTGGACGGTTGCGCCGGCACGTCGCGCCAGTTGGCGCCGCCATCGCTGGAAACGAAGATGCCGTTGTGGTGCTGCACCCACAGCCGGTCCGGCCGCGCCGGGCAGTGCACCAGGCGGTGCGGGTCCTGGATGGCGCCCTCCTCGCGCAGCTCCGGCGGCATGTAGTCGGCGTACATGCCGGCGGTGGTGTTGCGCCAGCTGGCGCCTTCGTCGTGGCTCTGCCAGACGCCGCCGCAGGACACCCCGACGGTGAGGTGGCGGCTGTCGCGCGGGTCGACGCTGATGGAATGGATGCCCGGCCAGTCGTAGCCGCCGCCGAACCAGCGGGCACGCTCGGGGCGGTCCCACAGCGGGCGGTTGAGCGTCCAGCTGTCGCCATGGTCGTCGCTGCGGAACAGGCCGCCGGGGATGGTCCCGGCCCAGAGGGTGCCGGCCTGGTCGGTGCCGCCGGTCTCCAGGCACCAGATCAGCTGCAGGCTCCAGGGCGCCTGCGGGGCGTCGCCTTCGGCCGGCGTGAGCAGCGGGTCCGGCTGCGGCGGGTAGACTGGCACGGCGCATTCCTGCCAGTCGCCGCCGCTGGGCTTGCGCCACAGCTTGCAGCCGAAGTGGCCGAGGTCCAGGGCGGCGTAGAGGGTATCGTCGCGGGGGTCGGCCAGCAGCATGTTCACCGGCTCGCCGAGGAAGTCCTGGCCCGCCTCGTGCCAGGTGCCGCGATCCTGCAGGAAGCTGAACAGGCCCTTGCGCGTGGCCACCAGCAGTCGGTCTTCCATCTGTCCTCCTCCGGGTTTCAGCCGCCGGACAGCGCCTGCACCACGTATACCTCGCTGTCGTCCGCCACCACGTCGCCCAGGCCCCGGCGGTCGCGCAGGCGCAGGCCGTCGATGAACACGGTGACGTGCCGGCGCAGGCCACCCTGGTCGTCCAGCAGGTAGCCGCGCAGGCGCGGATGCCGGGCGAACACGCCCTCCAGCAGGCCGCCGAGGGTGGCGCCGGGCAGGTCCTGCTCGGGCACTTCGACGTGGCGCTGGATGGACGGGGCGAAGACGATATGGGCCATGGGCTGCGCGGCGTGACGGGTTTCGCTCAGTTTAGGCGGCAGGGCCGGCGCTGGTGGCGCGGATCGACCGGGCGGCAATCAGTTTCGATTTCGCTCAACTGAGTTCCACTAGATTCACATTTAAAGCACCCATCGCCTGTGCGAGTCTGCCGGCATCGTCCCCCACGCAGCCACCCATGCACCTTCTGCAACAGCACTTCGCCGCCGCCAGCGCCTCCGCCTCCCAGGCAGAGCCCCAGCGCCTGCCGCGCGAACGCTGCCGCTGGCTGCGCCTGCAACCCCTCTCGCTGCCGCTGGAGCTGGCCTTCTGGGCGCTCTGGCACTGCCGCCACGCGCGTCCACCGGATAGCGCCGCACGCTGACGGGCGCCCCGCGCCCATCCCTTTGCTGGAACTACGCTGAACGCAGGCGCCCGACGCTGCGCGAGCTGGCGTAGCCATTGCATCGCCTGCCCCGCCGCAGCCCGGCCGCGCAGGCCATCAGCGCGCCCATTGGCGCTATGCGAGAACACCAATGAAATTCGCCCCCGTGCAAGAGGCCCAGGCCTTCCTGGCCGCCAACCCCGACATCGAGATGGTCGAACTGTTCATCCTCGACGCCAACGGCGTGCCCCGCGGCAAGCTGCTGCACCGCGAGGAACTGCTGGCGGTCTACGAGTCCGGCCGGCCCTTGCCGAGCACCATCCTCGGCCTCACCCTGCACGGCGAAGACGTGGAGGATTCCGGGCTGGTGTGGGAGGTCGGCGACATCGACTGCCGCGCCTACCCGCTGGCCGGCAGCCTGGTGCGCCTGCCCTGGCGGCAGATTCCCACGGCCGCCGTGCAGGTCAGCATGCACCCGGTCGAAGGCAAGCCGGCGGACATCGCCGACCCACGCCACGTGCTGGTCAAGGTGATCGACGAACTCAAGGCCGCCGGCTACCACCCGGTGATGGCCTGCGAGCTGGAGTTCTACCTGCTGGACGCCAAGCGCGACGCCAACGGCCGCCCGCAGCCAGCGCTGGACGCCGACGGCGGCCGGCCACGCTCCACCCAGGTCTACGGCCTGCGCGAACTGGAGCAGATCGAACCCTTCCTCGCCGACCTCTACGCCGCCTGCAAGGCCCAGGGCATCCCGGCGCGCACCGCCATCTCCGAATACGCCCCGGGCCAGGTGGAGATCACCCTGGAGCACGGCGACGCACTCACCGCCATGGACCAGGCCGTGCGCTACAAGCGCCTGGTCAAGGGCGTGGCGCACAAGCATGGGATGCAGGCGTGCTTCATGGCCAAGCCGTTCGACGACCTGGCCGGCACCGGCATGCACATGCATGTGTCGCTGGCCGATGCTGCCGGGGCGAACCTGTTCGCCAGCGCAGAGCCGGCCGGCACGCCGCTGCTGCGCCAGGCGGTGGGCGGCATGCTCGCCAGCCTGCTCGACTCGCTGCTGCTGTTCTGCCCCAACGCCAACTCCTACCGGCGCTTCCAGGCCAACAGCTACGCGCCCCTGGCGCCGACCTGGGGCTGCGACAACCGCACCGTCAGCCTGCGCGTGCCGGGCGGGCCGGCGCACACCCGGCACATCGAGCACCGCATCTGTGGGGCCGATGCCAATCCCTATCTGGCGGCGGCGGCGATTCTTGCCGGCATCCATCGCGGCATCCGCGAAGACATCGACCCGGGCGCGCCCGTCGAGGGCAACGGCTACGCCCAGGCCAAGGAACTGCTGCCCACCGACTGGCTGACCTCGCTGCGCGCGCTGGAGCGGTCGAGCTGGGCGCGGGATGCGTTGGGGCGGGAGTTCCTGGGCGTGTACCTGAAGGTGAAGCAGGCGGAGTACCGGCAGTTCATGGGTGAGGTCGGGGAGCAGGATTGGCGGTGGTATTTGCATCAGGCTTGAGGCTTAAGGCTTGAGAGCCCCTCTCCCCAGCCCTCTCCCTGAAGGGAGAGGGAGCATCCGTGCCGAGATGGGAATCGTGCCCTCCGGAAACACCAGCGCAACCGGCTGAAACCGAATCAAAAGCCCGCTCCGATCCAGTCCCCTCTCCCTTCAGGGAGAGGGCTAGGGAGAGGGCCCCCAGACAACAGGAAAAACACAAGAATGAACGCCGCACTGAAACCCGCCAAAGCCGCCCCCGAGCGCGCCCCTTCCTACTATTCCGCCAGCCTCGCCGTGGAAACCGACTACCCCAGCCTGCAAGGCGAGGTGAACGTCGACATCGCCATCATCGGCGGCGGCTTCACCGGCGTGACCACCGCCGTGGAGCTGGCCGAGCGCGGCTACAAGGTGGCCATCGTCGAGACCAACAAGGTCGGCTGGGGCGCCAGCGGGCGCAATGGCGGCCAGGTCACCGGCAGCCTGTCCGGCGATTCGGCCATGCGCAAGCAGATGCAGCAGTGGCTGGGCAACGATGTCGACGACTTCATCTGGCACCTGCGCTGGCGCGGCCACGAGATCATCAAGAGCCGCGTGGCGAAATACGGCATCGCCTGCGATCTCAAGTTCGGCCACCTGCACGCGGCCATGAAGCCGTCGCACATGGCCGAGCTGGAAGCCTCCTACGAAGAAGCCGTGCGCCGCGGCATGGGCGCCGAGGTCAACCTGCTCGACGCCGCCGGCGTGCGCCAGCACCTGGAAAGCGACCTGTACTGCGGCGCCATCAAGAATATGCGCAACATGCACCTGCACCCGCTCAACCTGTGCATCGGCGAGGCCAAGGCCCTGGAGAGCCTGGGCGGGCTGATCTTCGAGCACTCCGAGGTGCTGGACATCGTCCACGGCCCACGGCCGGCGGTGGTCACCACCGGCGGGCGGATCAACGCCGCCCAGGTGCTGCTGGCCGGCGACGTCTACCACAAGCTGGAACGCAAGCAGCTCAAGGGCATGATCTTCCCGGCCATGGGCGGCATCGTCACCACCAAGCCGCTGGGCGCGCTGGCCAAGCGCATCAACCCGCAGGACCTGGCCGTCTACGACTGCCGCTTCGTGCTCGACTACTACCGCCTGACCGCCGACGGGCGCCTGCTGTTCGGCGGCGGCGCCAACTACTCCGGGCGCGACTCGCGGGACATCGCCGGCGAACTGCGCCCGTGCATCGAACGCACCTTCCCGGCGCTCAAGGGCGTGGAGATCGAATTCCAGTGGAGCTGCGCCATGGGCATCGTGATGAACCGCATCCCACAGCTGGGCAAGCTCTCGGACAACGTCTGGTACTGCCAGGGCTACTCCGGCCACGGCGTGGCCACCACCCACATCATGGGCGAGATCATGGCCACGGCCATGAGCGGCGACCTGGAGCAATTCGATACCTTCGCCCAGTGCAAGCACGTGAAGGTGCCCCTAGGCGACGTGTTCGGCAACCCGATGCTGGCGGCGGGGATGTGGTACTACCAGTTGCTGGAGAAATTCCGCTGAGCTTCGTGGCTCGAGCACGCACCCTGTAGGAGCGGACCTTGTCCGCGATAGCCGGAGGTCCAGGCGCGGTTCGCGGATAAGATCCGCTCCTACGCTGCCCCACTCACGCCATTCCCATGTAGGAGCGCGCCCTGCGCGCGATTTCGCGGGCAGGGCCCGCTCCTACAGGTTGCCGGGAGGCACGGTATTCCTTCCCCGTAGGAGCGGACCTTGTCCGCGATAGCCGGGCATATCGACGCGCTTCGCGGATAAGATCCGCTCCTACGCTGCCCCACCCACACCATTCCATGTAGGAGCGCGCCCTGCGCGCGAATCGCGGGCAGGGCCCGCTCCTACAGGTTGCCGGGAGGCACGGTATTCCTCCCCCCGTAGCGGACCTTGTCCGCGATGGCCGGAATCTCCGGCGCGATTGGCGGATGAGATCCGCTACGCTGCCCCACCAACAATCGTCCCCATGTAGGAGCGCGCCCTGCGCGCGATATCGCGGGCAGGGCCCGCTCCTACGAAGAGCCTCGCGTCAGGCGGCCAGGCACTGTTCCAGGCTGGCCTCCAGGCGCTCGCGCAGTCCGGCAGCGGCGCTGGCGATGAAGACCAGGCAGTTGTCGCCCTCCTGCACCTGCGCCGTCAGGAACTGGCTGCGGCCGCCGACGTATTGCAGCCACAGCGGCTGTTCGCGGCCGCTGACCTGCACCCGGCCCTTGAGGCGGAACAGGCCTTCCGGCAGTTGGTCGAGCCAGGCGCGCAGGCGCCGGGGGTCGAGCTGGCCGGCGTGGCGCCAGGTCCAGCTGTCGAACAGCCGGCTGTGATCGACACCCAGCGGCGCCAGGCGCTGCGCGCGCTCCGGGCGTTCGCCGTAGAGCAGCTCGTCGGGTATTTCCGCCTGCACCGTCTGCAGCATCCGCCGCGGCTCGCCGAAGCGCTGGCGCAGGGCCTGCAGTTGTTCCGGCGTCGCTATGTCGGCCTTGTTCAGCAGCAGCAGGTCGGCCGCGGCCGCCTGGCGGCGTTCCAGTTGCGCGTATTCGCCTTCCAGCGGCTGGCTGCGGGCCGCGTCCACCAGGGTGATGAGCGCGTCCAGGTGCATGTGCCTGCGCAGTTGCGGGTAGCCCAGGGCCTGGATGATCGGCTGCGGGTCGGCCACGCCGCTGCATTCGATGACGATGCGCTCCACCGGCGGCTGCATCGCGGCCAGGCGGCCGAGCTGGGCCAGCAGGTCGTCCTGCATGGTGCAGCACAGGCAGCCGTTCTGCAGGGCGTACACCGCGTCGCTCTGTTCGGCGATCATCTCGGCGTCCACGTTCAGTTCGCCGAAGTCGTTGACGATCAGCGCCAGGCGCTGCCCGGCGCACTGCTGCACCAGGCGGCGCAGCAGGGTGGTCTTGCCGGCGCCGAGGAAGCCGGCGACCACGGTCACCGGGATGCTCATCGGTCGTCCCTCATGATCTGCGGCACTTCGCCCTGCCACACCGCCTGCAGCGGGCCGCTGAACACGCCCTGGCGGTCGTAGACCGGGCGGCCCTCGACGAAGGTCTGCTCGACCTGGGTGCGGTGGATGTAGCCGCGCGGCGGCTGGGCGAAGAGGTCGCGGTCCAGCACGATAAAGTCCGCCGACTTGCCGGCCTCGATGCTGCCGGTCAGGTGCTCCAGGCCCATGGCGTGGGCGCCGTTCAGCGTCACCACCTGCAGCGCCTGCTCCAGGCCGATGGGCTCGCCGAAGCAGGCCGGGTCGTCGTTCCAGGGGTTCTGCCGGGTGATCATGGTTTCCAGGGCCAGCCAGGGGTCGATGGAGGCCACCGGCCAGTCGGTGCCCATCACCGCGATGCCGCCGGCGGCGAGCACGCCCTTGTAGTCGTAGATGCGCTTCAGGCGCTCGGCGCCGTAGCCGGAGCGCGCGCCGCTGGCGAAGGGCGTCGGGTACCAGGCCGCCGGGGAGAATTCGGCGATCACCTCCAGCTCGCGGAAGCGCTTGAGGTTGCCCGGGTGCAGGATGGTGCTGTGCGCGCACTGGTGGCGGATGCCGCTGAAGCCGTTGCGCCGGCGCGCCTCGGCCACCGCGTCGAGGAACACGTCGGAGGCGCCGTCGCCGGTGCAGTGGGCGATGACGCGGATGCCGCGGCGGTCCATGTCCACCACCATGTCGGTAATGTG
Source organism: Pseudomonas sp. NBRC 100443 (assembly GCF_030268185.1). Taxonomy (NCBI): domain Bacteria; kingdom Pseudomonadati; phylum Pseudomonadota; class Gammaproteobacteria; order Pseudomonadales; family Pseudomonadaceae; genus Pseudomonas; species Pseudomonas sp. NBRC 100443. The sequence goes on along the minus strand of NZ_BSQE01000006.1, from coordinate 303,450 downwards.
CTCGGGGGTCAGGTTGAGCTTGCCGCGCCAGCTGTCCTCGCCCGGCCAGGGGCTGATGAGGAACGACGAGCGCGGCTCCACGGTGCCGTCGAAGTGGAACTTCACGGCGTTGGCCGACAGCCGCGCGCTGCGATAGTAGTGGCGCTCGCCGCTGAGCAGTTCCCAGCGCCGGCGCACCGGGAAGATGTCGTCCTGCCAACTGATCGCCGCTTCCACGCGCAGGGTCAGCTGGCCGGCGTCGTCCAGTTCCTTGAGCGCCTGCAGGCGGCGTTCGCAGACGTGCACGTACTTGCTGGCGGTGACGCCGCGGGCGCTCTGGAAGTGCACGCCGTCGCGGTAGGCGCGGCGCAGCACCTCGATGGGGGTGGGCGGCATGGCGGCGTGGATCAGCGCGTAGGCGCCGTCGATCAGCAGGCCGTTGGGCTCGCCGGTCAGCTCGTCGCGCTCCAGGTAGCCGTTGCGCGGGTCGGGCGTGGCGGCGTCGATGCCGGCCAGTTCGAGAGCGCGGGAGTTGACCATCATGGTCCCCCACATGCGGTCGAGCAGCGCTACCGGGCGGTCCGGCATGACGCTGTCGAGCCACTCGCGGCCCGGCTTCAGCCCGGCCTCGCGGAAGGTGTAGCGCACCCAGTACTGGCCGTAGACCCAGCTCTCGCCCGGGTGGCTGTCGGCGTAGGCGCGGATGGCCGCGGCCAACTGCTCGGGGCTCGGGTCTTCGATGCCCACGTCGAGGTCGTCGGCGTAGCGCGGGGCCAGGGCCAGGTCCGGGTGGGTGTGCATGTCGTGCAGGCCGGGCATGCAGAAGGCGCCGCCGAGGTCGTGCTGGCGGGTCTGCGGGCCGACCAGGTGCGCCAGTTCCTCGGCGCGGCCGACGGCGAGGAAACGGCCGTCGCGGATGGCCACGGCCTCGGCCCAGGGCCGCGCCGGGTCGAGGGTGTAGAAGCGGCCGTTGCGCAGCAGCAGGTCGGCGTGGCGGTTGGCAGGCGAATGGGACGAACGGAATGTATCGGGCGCCGTCATGTCGGTGCTCCCCTTGTTGTTTTGCGCCGAGTATAGGGAGCTGCCAGAAGCCTTTGACTAGCATAAGATGACAACTCGCTAGCTTCAGATAACAAGCACGAGCATGCCCGACCAGCAGTCCGACATCGACTACGCCGCGCGCCAGCTGTACCAGCGCTTCCTCGAGGAATGGCAGGCCCGGCCCCGGCTGCCGCCGCTCGCGCCGCTGCTCGCCGGGCTTGGCGTGCCCGCCGCCGAGGCCGCCGCCAGCATGACCTTCGCCCGCTACTACCGCCTGCTGCGCCAGGCCGCCGGGCTGCTCGGCGCCAGCGACTTCTTCCTGCGCCTGGGCCAGCGCTACAACCTGTTCGACCTGGGGGTGATCGGCTACGCGCTGATCAGCGCGGCCAACCTGCGGCGCTCCTGGGACATCTCCCTGGGCCAGCCCTCCAGCCTGCTGCCGCACCCCATCCACGTCACCCGCGAGGAACACGGCGAGCACCTGGTGCTGGCCCTTCAGGCGCCGCCCTACAGCCCCGTGGAAACCCAGGCGCTGCTGGAGGAATGGTTCAGCAGCACCTGGCGCTGGCTGTGCCAGCGCCTACCGGAGCTGGCCGAGTGCGCCGGCATGCAGGTGCGCCTGCCGTTCGCCGCGCCGCCCCACGCCGCGCTCTACGCCGAGCTGTTCCCCGGCCGCAGCGAGTTCGCCGCCAGCCGCGCCGAGCTGCGCATCCCGCGGGCATTCCACGAGCGCCCCTTCTCCACTTCCAACCCCTCGGTGCTGCGCCTGTGCCAGGCCCAGGGCGCGGCCACCCTGGCCAGCTTCGAGAGCGGCGAGGCGCTGCCCGACGACCTGCGCTTCTACCTGCTGCAGAACGCCCGGGTGCCGCTGCCGGACCTGGAGCAGGCCGCCGCGCACTTCCGCCTGCCGCCGCACACCCTGCAGCGGCGCCTGCGCGCCCACGGCCTGACCTTCAAGGGCGTGGTCTACGAGGTGCGCATGGCCCTGGCCGAGCGCTACCTGCTGGCCAGCCGCATGAGCCTGCAGGAGATCGCCTTTCTGCTCGGCTACGAACACGTCACCAGCTTCCACCGCGCCTTCCTGCGCCACGCCGGGACCACCCCGGAAGGCTTCCGCCAGCGGCGCGCCCGCCCCCACCAGGAGTGAGCCCATGCGCTTCCCTTCGATGACCGCCCTGCGCGTGCTCGACGCCGTCGCCCGCCTGGGCAGCCTGTCCGCCGCCGCCAGCGAGCTGAGCCTGACCCGCAGCGCCGTGAGCCACCAGTTGCGCAGCCTGGAGGAATGCCTGGGCACCGCGCTGATCGAGAAATCCGGGCGCGGCATCGTGCTGACCTACCGCGGCGAGTACTTCGCCCGCGAGACACAGCGCGCCCTGGGCATCCTCAACGAGGCGCGGCGCTTCACCGACGCCCAGGAGATCGCCGGGCGCCTGTGCGTGAGCTGCACCCCGGGCTTCGCCACCTACTGGCTGTGCCACCAGATCGGCAAGTTCCAGCGCGCCCACCCGCAGGTGGAGCTGAACCTGGTCTCGCCGCGGATTCCCGACGACGTCAGCAACCGCGACGTCGACCTGTTCATCGCCTATGGCGTGGGCGACTGGCCGGACCTGCGCGTGGAACTGATCGCCACCCTGGACACCTTCCCGGTGTGCAGCCCCTCGCTGCTCAACGCCGCCGGCGGGCTGGACTCGCCGGAGGACCTGGCCAACCTGCCGCTGCTGCACATGGTCGACCACTCCGACTGGCTGCTGTGGGCGGCGGCGGCCGGGGTGCGCGACCTCAACGTGCGCAACGGCATCGTCTTCTCCGATGCGCACCTGGTGCAGTCGGCGGCCATCGCCGGGCAAGGCGTGGCCATGGGCGACGCCCTGGTCAGCGGCGACGCCATGGCCAAGGGGCAGTTGGTGCGGCTGTTCAACGTCTCCATCGAGCCGCCGAACCGCTACTACTTCGTCACCGACGCGGCCAAGAGCGAACGCCCCGACGTGCAGGCCTTCAAGGCCTGGATGAAGGCCGAGCTGCGGCTTTCCGAACAGTTCCGCAAGGGCAGCCGCGGCGGGGTGATTGGTGAAGGAATTTGAACAATGACGGCAAAAAAACGCGATTGAAGCGCAGGAGGATTTGACAATACTGCGCAAAAGGACGGCTGACCGCTGGGTCGCCGCGCCACAGAACAAGAATAAGACGAGGTGAATGCAGTGGAGCGACAGCCCCAACTTCGTGCCATCGACATCGGCAAGCGCTACGGCGATTTCCGCGCCCTGAGCGATGTGTCCATCGATATCCAGCAGGGCGAGTTCCTCACCCTCCTCGGCCCCTCCGGCTCCGGCAAGACCACCTTCCTGATGATCCTCGCCGGCTTCCAGGACCCGTCCAGCGGGCGCCTCGAAGCCCTCGGCCAGGACATCACCCGGCGCCCGGCGGAGAAGCGCAACTTCGGCATGGTGTTCCAGGGCTACGCGCTGTTCCCGCACATGAGCATCGACGACAACGTCGCCTTCCCGCTGAAAATCCGTGGCGTCAAAGCCGAGGAACGCAACCGCCGGGTGCGCCACATGCTGGAAGTAGTGGGCCTGGGCGAACACCGCGGCAAGCGCCCCGGCGAGCTCTCCGGCGGCCAGCAGCAGCGCGTGGCCATCGCCCGCGCACTGGTGTTCGAGCCGGACCTGCTGCTGCTCGACGAACCCCTCTCGGCGCTGGACAAGAACCTGCGCGAACAGCTGCAGGCCGAACTGCAGCGCATCCACCGCCAGGTCGGCACCACCTTCGTGTTCGTCACCCACGACCAGAACGAGGCCCTGGCGCTGTCCACCCGCATCGCCATCTTCAACCGCGGCCAGGTGGCGCAGATCGACACCCCGCAGGCCATCTACAACCAGCCCGCCAACCGCTTCGTCGCCGAGTTCCTCGGCAAGATGAACCTGTTCCCGCTGAGCCAGGTGGGCCGCGCCGGCGCCCTGGCCCGCGGGCGCTTCGGCGACGCCGAGCTGCACGCCGAACCCTCCGCCGCCCTGGACGCCGCCGCGCCGCTGCTGGCGGTGCGCCCCGAGCACATGCAACTGCACAGCGCGCCGCCGCAGGTGGAAGGCCACAACGTGGTGCAGGCGGTGCTCACCGCCAAGACCTACCAGGGCGCCAGCACCGAACTGGGCCTGGCCACCGCCGCCGAGGGCGCGCTGCCCATGAGCCTGGCGGTGCACGCCGAGCACCAGGCCGCGCGCCTGGACCAGGGCGCCCGCGTGTGGCTGAGCTGGCCGATCGAGAAGAGCCTGCTGCTCGCCTGATTCCCGGGGCGCCCGCGCGCGCCCTTCCCCCTTTCGCCTTCCCCTGCCTGGGAGCTGCATTCATGTTCAACCCGCATCAGCAAGACTGCATCGAAGTCCTCATGGAAAAGGCCCGCCGCGGGCAGATCGACCGCCGCACCTTCCTCAAGGGCATGGGCCTGCTGGCCGCCCTGCCCCTGGCCCTGCGCAGCGGCGTCAGCTTCGCCGCCGGCGACAAGCCGCTGGTGGTGGTGAACTGGGGCGGCGACGCCATCAAGGCGTTCGGCAAGGCCTGGACCGAGGGCTTTTCCAAGAGCACCGGCATCCCGGTGAAGATCGACGGCAGCGGCCCCACCGAGGGCGCCATCCGCACGCAGATGAGCAGCGGCCGGGTGAGCTGGGACGTGGTCGACGCGGAAAGCTCCATCCTGCAGAACCTGGGCAAGGAAAACCTGGTGGAGCCGATCGACTACAGCATTGTCTCGAAAGACAAGGTGCTGCCCGGCTTCGCCTACGAATACGGCATCGCCGACTACATGCTCAGCTACGTGATCGCCTACGACAGCGAGCGCTTCGGCGACAAGGCGCCGAAGACCTGGAAGGACTTCTGGGACGTCGAGGCCTTCCCCGGCAAGCGCACCCTGTACAAGTGGATGAACGGCATGCTGGAGGCCGCGCTGCTGGCCGACGGCGTGCCGGCGAACCAGCTCTACCCGCTGGACGTGCCGCGCGCGCTGAAGAAGATCGACGAACTCAAGCCGCACATCCTGGCCTTCTGGGGCTCGGGCGCCGAGACCCAGCAACTGCTGATCGAGGGCGAGGTGAGCATGGGCGCCATCTGGAACACCCGCGCCCAGGTCATCACCGAGGACAGCGAGGGCCGCATCCAGTGGACCTTCGACAACGCCCTGCTGGGCTGCAGCAACTGGGGCGTGCTCAAGGGCAACCCGGCGGGCAAGGACGCGGCCATGCGCTTCATCGCCTACGCCCAGGACCCGCAATCCCAGGTGGAGCTGTTCAAGCTGTTCGGCAACGGCCCGGCCAACCCGGCCGCCGCCTCGCTCATCCCGGCCGACCGCAGGCACCTGAACTGCACCGACCCGGACAACCTGCCCAGGCAGATCATGCTCAGCCACGAGTGGTACACCGACCACTACGCGGTGGCCCTGGAGCAGTACCTGACCCACGTTTCCAAGTGAGGTGAGCCCATGGCGGAGAACCCCTCGCGGCTGAAGCTGGCCCTGCTGCTGGCGCCGCTGCCGCTGGTGCTGCTGCTGTTCTACGTGCTGCCCTTCGCCGGGGTGGTGGGCTGGAGCTTCAGCCTGCCCACCCCGGGCATCGAGCAGTACCAGCGCATCGCCAGCGACCCGGCGATCCACGACGTGCTCTGGCGCACCTTCCGCCTGTGCACCACGGTGAGCGTGGTGTCGCTGCTGATCGCCTACCTGATGGCCTACTGCTGGGTGTACAGCCCGCCGTTCTGGCAACGCATGGTGGAAATCTGCGTGTTCATCCCCTTCTGGCTGTCGGTGCTGGTGCGCGCCTTCGGCTGGCTGATCGCCCTGCGCAGCAACGGCCTGCTCAACGGCTGGCTGCAGGCGCTGGGCATCACCAGCGAGCCGCTGCAGCTCACGCGCAACGAGCTGGGGGTGGTGATCGGCATGGTCCACTTCATGGTGCCCTTCGCGCTGTTCCCGCTGGTGTCGACCATGCGCCGCCTCGACCCGCGCGTGCTGCTGGCCGCCCGCGGCCTGGGCGCCGGGCAGCTGCACACCTTCTGGAGCATCTTCGTGCCGCAGACCATTCCCGGCATCCTCGGCGCCTTCATCATCGTCTTCGTGTTCTGCCTGGGCTTCTTCATCACCCCCGCGATCCTCGGTGGCGGGCAGACGGTGATGGTGGCCGAGTACGTCTACCTGCAGATGTTCCAGACCAGCAACTGGGGCCTGGGCGCGGCGCTCTCGGTGGTGCTGCTGGCGCTGGTGGCGGGGCTGATCTGGGTGCTGCTGCGCATGACCCGCGTCGACAAGCTGGTGGGATGAGGAAAGCCGAATGAACGCACACGAAAGCCGCGCGCCGAGCCGCCTGCTCGCCGCCATGGCGATGATCTTCATGCTGTTCCCGCTGCTGGCGGTGATCCCGGTGTCCTTCACCGGCAAGCGCTTCCTCTCCATGCCCGACGGCAACTGGTCGCTGCGCCACTACAAGGCCCTGCTGGACAGCCCCGAGTGGCTCTCGGCGGTGGGCCAGAGCCTGGTGGTGGCCAGCGCCGCCTGCGTGGTCGCCACCGCCCTGGCGGTGAGCTTCGCCCTGGGCATCTGGTACCTGCGCTCGCGCTGGGCGGCGCTGCTGATCGGCCTGGTGCTGCTGCCCATGGCCATCCCGCCGATGATCTCGGCGATGGTGCTGTACTTCATGGAAACCACGGTGAGCAAGTTCGCCCCCGGCCTGGGCTACGACACCCTGTTCGGCCTGACCATCGCCCACATCGTGATGGTGGTGCCCTACGGCGTGGTGACCATGCTGGTGGCCCTGAGCCAACTGGACCGGCGCATCGAACTGGCCGCGCGCAACCTCGGCGCCAGCCTGGCGCAGACCACCTTCCTGGTGGTGCTGCCGAACCTCAAGCTGGGCGTGGCCAGCACCGCGCTGCTGTGCTTCGCGCTCTCCTGGGAAGAGATCGCGGTGACGCTGTTCGTCACCAGCACCGAGGTCAACACCCTGCCGCGGCAGATCTGGTCCGGCCTGCGCGACAACATCGACCCGGCGGTGGCGGCCATCTCGGTGCTGCTGATCGCCCTCACCCTCCTCGCCCTGCTCGGCCGCATGCTCGCCGGGCGCGCCGCCGCCAAGCCGGCCGGGCACTGAGCAGCCACGCCGGCGGCGTTGTCCGGGGGATTGTCGGCGCCCCGGACAGCGCCGCCGGTTGGGCTTCCCCACGAGCGCATGGCCCGGAGCCGCTGGGAAGCCATCGCGGACGGAGTCCGCTCCTACGCCCGAGTTTCCCTGCCACGCAGGAGCAACTGTCTTGCGCCGAGGTGCTCTTCGTAGGATGGGTTGAGCTTGCGAAACCCATGCGGTTGCGCTGATGGGTATCGCTTCGCTCAACACCATCCTACGAAAAGCCGTGCTTCCTGGAACGTAGGACCTTGTCCGCGATAGCCGGGGGTTCCGGCGCGATTCGCGGATGAGATCCGCTCCTACGCTGCGCCACTCACGCCATTCCCATGTAGGAGCGCGCCCTGCGCGCGAATCGCAGGCAGGGCCTGCTCCTACAGGTTTCCGTGAGGCACCTGTCCCACCGTAGAAACGGACTCTCTCCGCGATCCCGCAGACATCTGGCAAGCACATCCAAGCACTTGGCAGACAGGCACAAGGCCAGCTGCGCCCATGGCCTTAGCATCCCAGGCAGTTTCGTCCCCTGCCAACAATAACGATACGGATGCACGCCATGACCCGATCCACCGTCCTGCGCCCGACGCTGCTCGCCCTGCTGATCGCGGGCAGCGGCCAGGCCAGCGCCTACTCGCTGTATTCCACCGACGACACCCACCTCAACGCCGACCTCACCGCGGTCTATGCGCTGCTGCACAGCCAGGAGAACTACGCGCAGAGCGGCACCAAGGACAAGGGTTCGTCCTACTGGCAGGAAGGTTTCATCAAGTACGGCCTGAGCGGCGACCAGCGCCTGGGCGGCGCCGGCAGCCTGTACGGCGCCTTCGCCCTGCTCAGCTCGGCGACCTGGGGCGACGGCGACGCCGCCGGCTTCACCGACGGCTCCGAGCGCACCACCAAGATCGAGGACGCCTACCTGGGCTGGCGCTCGGGCACGCTGTTCCCGGTGCTGGGCGAGGACGGCATCGACTTCTCCTTCGGCCGCCAGAACATCGTGGTCGGCGACGGCTTCCTGATCAACGGCGACGCCCTCAACTTCGGCAATGGCCTGGCCGACGGCATGTTCGACCGCGGCGGCGCCTACTACCTGGCCGGCCGCCGCAGCTTCGACGAAACCGCGGTGCTGCGCATCGGCGGCAAGCAGGGCTGGCGCGGCGACATCATGCGCCTGAAGTCCGACAACCCGGCCCAGGCCAAGCCCGAACTGTACGTCGGCACCCTGGAGCACGTCAGTGACGCCGGCACCCTGGGCCTGACCTACATCGACGTCACCGACATCGACGAGCAGTACGCCTCCCCCGCCCAGCTCGACCGCAAGGACATGAAGACCTACAGCCTGCGCGGCCAGGGCAACGCCGGCGTGGAGAACCTGTTCCTCTCCGGCGAGTACGCCTGGCAGGACAAGCGCCACGCCGACGACGAGAACGCCTGGTACCTGGAGGCCGGCTGGACCTTCGCCGACGCCGCCTGGAAGCCCTACGTCAGCTACCGCTTCAGCCGCTTCTCCGAAGGCTTCGATCCGCTGTTCTACGGCTTCAGCCGCGGCTTCGGCACCTGGTTCCAGGGTGAGGTGGCGGGCAACTACTCCGGCCCCTTCAACAGCAACACCCGCGTCCACAACGTCGGTGCCAAAATCCAGCCGACGGAGACCTTCGACGTCGGCCTGCAATGGTTCCGCTTCGACACCATCGACAAGGACCTGGGCAACCTCGGCGGCCACGAGATCGACCTGTACGCCGACTGGACCGTCAGCCCGCACCTGACCATCACCCCGCTGGTCGGCGTGTACAAGCCGAAGAAGAGCGCCGAGCAAGGCGGCACCCAGATCGGCGGCAACGACGACAACCTCTACACCCAGCTGATCTTCACCAGCACCTTCTAAGCCACAAGCCAAGAACCCGCCTCCGCGCCACCGCCGGCCCCCATCCCGGCGGTGGCGCGCCGGCGGGTTTCGCGGTTTCCAGGGAGGCCTCCCATGCGCAGCATCCACTCCACCCTCCAGGGCCGCATCACCTGGCTCGCCGGCCTGTGCCTGCTGGGCATCGCCGCCACCCTGATCGGCCTGTCGCTGTACCAGGCGCGCCAGGACAGCCAGGTGATCGCCGACGACAGCGGCAAGCTGTTCGCCGGGGCCGCCCACGCCAGCCTGCAGACCCAGGGCCAGGTGCAGGCCCTGCAACTGCAACGCCAGCTGCAGGACAAGCTGCTGCTCGGCGAGGGCCTGTCGCGTACCCTGCAGGCGCTGCGCGAGCAGCAGCGCCTGGGCAACCTCGACGCCGAGGCGCTGCGGCGCAAGGTGGTCGCCGAGATGGGCGGCACCCTGGCCGCGCACCCGGAGCTGCTGGGGCTGTTCGTGGTCTTCGGCGTCGACGCGCTGGACGGCGCCGACGCCCGCTTCAAGGGCCGCGACGAGCTGGGCAGCAACGAGAACGGCCGCTTCACCCTGTACCTGCTGCGCAGCGGCGGCCAGCAGCAGAACGTGGTGGGCACCGAGCAGGTGCTGGCCGACACCACCCCCGGCCCCAGCGGCCAGCCGTACAACGCCTTCTTCACCTGCTCGCGGGCCAGCCTCGCGCCCTGCGTGCTCGACCCCTACTTCGACGACGCCTCCGGGCAACGCCGGCTGGTCACCAGCATCACCCTGCCGCTGCTGGAGAACGGCAAGTTCCTCGCCGCCATCGGCTTCGACATCGACCTCGCGGCGCTGCAGCAGAGCAGCGTCGAGGGCAGCCGCCAGCTTTTCGACGGCCAGGGGCGCATCCGCATCCTCAGCCCCAACGGCCTGCTGGCCAGCGACAGCGCCAACGCCGCCGGCCTCGGCCAGCCGTTCAAGGACGCGGCGCTGCCCCAGGTGCTGGGCGACATGGCCCAGGGCCGCTCGCCGACCTACGACCAGGGCGACGACGTCAGCGTGCTCGCCAGCCTGGCGCCGCTGGCCGGCGCCAAGCCCTGGGGCATCCTGCTCAGCGTGCCCCGGCAGGTGCTGCTGGCCCCGGCGCAGTCGCTGAAGCACACCCTGGAGGGCCTGCGCGCGCGCAGCACCTGGCTGGAAATCGGCCTGGGCGCGCTGGTGGCGCTATTCGGCCTGGGCATCATCACCCTCACCGCCCGCGGCATCAGCCGGCCGATCCTCGGCCTTGCGCGCATGCTGGAGGACATCGCCGACGGCGAAGGCGACCTCACCCGCCGCCTGAACTACCCGCGCCACGACGAGCTGGGCCGCCTGGCCCTGGCCTTCAACCGCTTCCTCGACAAGCTGCAGCCGAGCATCGCCGCGGTGCAGACCGCCAGCGGCGAGGCCCGCGCCGGCGCCGACCAGACCGCCGCCATCGCCCGCCAGACCAGCGACGGCATCCAGCAGCAGTTCCGCGAGATCGACATGGTCGCCACCGCGCTGCAGGAGATGTCCGCCACCGCCAACGCCTCGGCGCAGAGCGCGGCCAGCGCCGCCCAGGCCGCCAGCGAGGCCGAGCGCGCCAGCCAGCAGGGCTACGCCACCATCGAGGCCACCAGCGCCGGCATCGACGCCCTGGCCGGCGACATGAACCAGGCCATGGGCGAGCTGCAGAACCTGGCCAGCAGCAACGAGCAGATCGGCGCCATTCTCGAGGTGATCCAGAGCATCGCCGCGCAGACCAACCTGCTGGCGCTCAACGCCGCCATCGAAGCGGCGCGGGCCGGCGAATCCGGGCGCGGCTTCGCCGTGGTGGCCGACGAAGTGCGCGGCCTGGCCAGGCGTACCCAGGACTCGGTGGAAGAGATTCGCGGGGTGATCGAGAACCTGCAGGCGCGCAGCCTGTCGGTGGCCGACGCCATGCACGCCAGCTACCGCCAGGCCCAGGACAACGTGCAGCAGGCGCGCCAGGCCATAGACGCGCTGCAACGCATCACCGGCGCGGTGAACCTGATCAGCGACATGAACCTGCAGATCGCCAGCGCCGCCGAGGAGCAGAGCAGCGTGGCCGAGGAGATCGGCCGCAACATCGGCGCCATCCGCGACGTGACCCAGGCCCTGTCGGACCAGGCCGAGCGCTCGGCGCACCTGAGCCAGCAGCTGAACCACAGCGCCGAGCAGCAGCACCGCCTGGCGCAGCAGTTCAAGGCCTGATCAGCGCGGGCGGTAGCCCTGGCTCAGCAGCCAGCCCTGGAAGATGCGCCGCTGCTGTTCCGGCAGCGCGGCCAGCACCTGCGCCTGCGGCTCGCTGCGCAGGCGCCGCAGCCAGGGCGCCAGCTCCAGCCCCTGCAGGTGCCAGATGCCCAGGGGCTGGTCGGGGCTGACCACCACCTCGGCCTCGTCCACCAGGCCGTCGCGCAGCACTGGGGCGCGCTCGATGCGCAAGGCGGCGAAGTCCGCCGGGGCGTGACTGGGCACCTCGTCCGGCCAGGCGCGGCGGGCCTGCCAGAAGGGCTGTTCGGCCCATTGTTTTTCTTCGGCATAGAAGTCGCGGCCAACGCGGGCAAAGCGCAGGAACAGCTGCTCCACCCGGCGCTGGTGGAAACGCTTGGCCAACTCGGCGCGCTGCGGGGCGCGCAACAGCGTGTTGATGACAGCGGGCGCCTGCAACGCCGAGGACAGCGACTGGAAGATGCCGTTGCCGGACAGCGGGTCCACCGCCATGGCCGCATCGCCCACGCGAATCCAGTTCTCGCCGCAGGCCTCCAGGCAGAGGATCGGCGTGCTGCTGCGGGCGTGCAGTTCCAGATCCTGCTCGGGGTGGCCGCCGAAGAATGCCTGGCTGAGCGCGGAACGCTGGCGCCGTTCGCGGCAGTAGTCGAGTAGTTGCTCCTTGGGCGGCAGCGCGCTGCTGGCCACGTCCAGGGTCAACTGCCAGTAGCAGCGCCCATCGGCCAGCCGCGCCATCCACGCCCAGCCGTCGACCAGGCTCTGCACCGCGCTGGCCACCGGCCCCGGCGCGCCCTGCCAGCGGCTGAGCAGGCTGAGGGTTTCCGGGCCGCGACGGGCCTTGCCGGCCTTCTGGTACAGCGGCGCCTGGCGACCGCGGGCTTCGACGAGGAAGGGAGTGTGCAACTGCTGGCCGCTTTCCAGGCGCACGTGGTGGCCCGTGGCGTCGGATTCCACGCCGAGCACGCGGTCTTCCAGCACTTGGATGCCGACGTTATGCAGGTCCTGGCGCAGGCCCTGGTCGAACAGTGGGCGGTCGAGGATGAATTCGATGTTCTGCGCGCTTTCGCTGCCGTTCCAGTTCACCCGGCGTTGCGAAGGCGGCGCGGTGCAGGCCATGGCGTGGTTGAGGCCGGCATGGCGCAGGCCGTCGAGGACGCGCTGGGAGACGCCTTCGACGGCGGCGAAGCGGCGCCATTCGCTGATGACGGCGACGGGATGGCCGAGGTGGTGGAGGCCGATGGCGGTGGCTGCTCCGGCGGGGCCGGCGCCAAGGATCAGGATTGGGGGCATGGGGGTGTTCGCTGGGGGGTTTGGTGTTGGCTGTAGGTCCGCACCCTCTCCCCAGCCCTCTCCCTGAAGGGAGAGGGAGCCGTTCGGTGCGAACTTGAATTCCGAGTCATTCTGCTATTCCGACGTGGCCGGCGGAATGTCGAACCTCGCAGCCACTCCAAACAGTCCCCTCTCCCTTCAGAGAGAGGGTTAGGGAGAGGGAAAGGAACCCCAACCCCACTCATAAACTCACCTTCCACTCGATGCCCTTGTACACGGCACCCTCACGCATCAGCGCCAACAATTCTTCATTCGACAACGCCGACCGCTCCCCCAGCAAAGCCACCAGATGCCCACAAAACGCCGCGCAACCAAGACTCGCCCCCGCCTGCCCCGCAACCCGCACAGCCGCCCCGAAATCCGCCTGCGCACTCCCCAGCCACGACCACTCCCCCTCGCCACAACGCGCATCCCCGGTCACCCGCACCACCCCCGGATAGGCAGCCGGAAACACCGGCTCGCCCCGCGCCGGGCTGGACGCGCAGACCAGAACGCCCGCCTCCACCAGTTCGGCGACGGCCTCGCGGAGGATCGGCCGATCCTGGCGCACCCCCAGGCTCAGGTTGATCACCCGCACACCCTGTCCGCCCAACCACTGCAACGCAGCCGCGATCTGCAACGGGCTGGTCACACCGCGACCGTCGAACACCTGGGCCACGCTGAAGCGCGCTTGCGGCGCCCGGGAAAGCACCGCCTGGATCACCGCCGAGCCATGACCCAAAACATCGGCCGCCAGTAGCAGTCGCTCCACTCCCTCATCGGCCAGACAGAAACGCTGCCCGGCCACCACGCAACCCGCCTGCTCCACGGCATGGCCGCTGTCGACCACCCCCACCCGCACCTCAGCCACCCTGCCCTCCCACGGCCACCAACGGCACCTCGCGCACGCTCAGCCGGCCATCCTGCAACTCCAGGCGCAGGTCGGCCTCGGCCAATGTCGAGGGACGGTGGCTGACGAGGATGCGCGTGCGCCCGGCGAACAGCCGGTCGATGGCGGCTATCACCTCGCGCTCGGTGCTTTCGTCCACCTGCGAGGTGGCCTCGTCGAGGATCAGCACCAGCGGATCCTGCAACAGCGCGCGGGCGATGGCGATACGCTGCTTCTGCCCGCCGGACAATTGCTGGCCGCGCTCCCCCAGGGGGCTGTCGAGGCCTTCGGGCAGGCTGGCTATCAGGCCGTCCAGCTGGGCCAGGGTCGCTACCCTTTCGATCTCCTCGCGGCTGACGTGGGGCGCGCTGTACGACAGGTTGTCCGCCAGGCTGCCGCGGAACAGCACCAGCTCCTGGCTGACCACGGCGATGCGCCGGCGCAGCTCGAACAGGTCCAGCTCGCGCAGGTCCACGCCGTCCAGCAGGATGCGGCCCTGGTCCGGGTCGTAGAAGCGTTGCAGCAGGTCGGTCAGGGTCGACTTGCCGACGCCCGAGGGCCCGCTCAGGGCCACCTTGCGCCCGGCCGGGATGCAGGCGTCCACCTGGTCCAGCAAGGGTTGGCTGCGGCCGGCGTGGTTGAAGCTCACGCCTTCCAGGCGCAGTTCGCCGACGCTCGGCATCGGCCTGGGCTGCGCCGGCGACGCCACGCCCGGCGCTTCGCCGCGCAGTTCCATCACCCGGCCCAGGCTGACGGTCATGCGTTGCAGCGCCACGTACAGGCCGAGCAGGCTCTGCACCGGGCCGATGGCCATGCCCAGGTAGGTGGAGAAGGCGATCAGCGAGCCCAGTTGCCAGGTGCCCTGCACCACCCAGTAGCCGCCGACCAGGAAGGCGCAGGCGCGCGACAGCGACATCAGCATCCCCGGCAGCGCCTGGGTGAAGAATTCGGTCAGTTGCAGGCGCAGCAGCTGGCCCAGGTAGCCCTGGCCCAGCCCTTCCAGGCGTTGCGCCTCGCGGCCCTGCTGGCCGGCGGACTGGATGAACTTCATCGCCGGCAGGGTCTCGACGAAGAACGACGACAGGTCGGCCGAACGCTCGCGCAGCTGGCGCGCCTCGCGCTCGACCTTCTTGCGCATCCAGCGCAGCCAGAGCACGTCCAGCGGGATCAGCACGGCGACCAGCAGCGACAGTTGCCAACTGAGCGTCAGCAGCAACGCCAGCGAGCCGACCAGGCCGATCACCGCAGACACCGCGGAGAACAGCGAGTCCACCGCGAAGCGCTGGATTTCGGCGACGTCGCCGTCCAGCCGCGACATCAGGTCGCCGATGCGGCGGCGGGCGAAGAAGGTCGGCGACAGGCTTTGCAGGTGACGGTACAGCGCATCGCGCAGGGCGAACAGGATGCGCCCGGACAGCCGCGTGTGCAGGTAGCGGTTGAGCCCCGACAGCACGGTGCCGACCAGCCCGACCACGATCATCACCCCGGCCAGCAGCGCCAGCAGGGGGAAGTCGCGGGCCAGCAGGCCGTCGTCGATCAGCAGCTTGGTCAGCCAGGGTTGCGCCAGGGCCAGCAGCGAGGCGCACAGGGCCAGGCCGAGCAGGCCGAGGATGGCCAGGCGCTGCGGGCGGACGAAGCCGTACAGCCAGTGCAGCGCCTCCTTGAGGGCCTTGGGGTCGTCGCTGTCGATCAGGCGGGTGAAGAACATCAGCCGCCCTTCAGTTGCTTGAGCTTGCGGTACAGGGTGGCGCGGCTGATGCCCAGGGCGTCGGCGGCCGCCGAGACGTTGCCCTGGTGGCGGTCCAGGGCCTGGCGGATCAGCTCCATCTCGGTCTCGCGGATGCGCCCACAGGGCTGCCGTTCGCCGGCGGCGAGTTCTTCCAGGGTGCTGTCCGGCAGGTGCTCCAGGCCCAGGGTGTTTTCGCCCGGCTCGCGCATGGCCAGGGCGGTGCGCAGCACCATTTCCAACTGGCGGATGTTGCCCGGCCAGTGGTAGTCGGCCAGCAGCGCGAAGAGTTCGTCGTCCAGCCGCACCTCGGGCGCGCCCAGCTTGGCCAGCAGGCCCTGGGCCAGTTGGCCGAGGTCGTCGCGCTCGCGCAGGGCCGGCAGGCGCACGCTGATGCCGTTGACGCGGTAGTAGAGGTCTTCGCGGAAGTGCTTCTCTTCCACTTGGCGCTTGAGGTCGCGGTGGGTGGCGCAGATCAGCGCTACGTCTATGTCCTGCTCTTCACCCGCGCCCAGCGGCGCCACCTTGCGTTCCTGCAACACACGCAGCAGGCGGGCCTGCAGGGCCAGGGGCATGTCGCCGATCTCGTCGAGGAACAGGGTGCCGCCGTGGGCCTGTTGCAGGCGGCCAACCATGCCGCCGCGGCGCGAGCCGGTGAAGGCGCCTTCGCGGTAGCCGAACAGTTCGGATTCGATCAGCCCTTCGGGGATGGCCGCGCAGTTCACCGCGATGAACGGCTTGCCGGAGCGCGCACTGCTCTGGTGCAGGGCGCGCGCCACCACCTCCTTGCCGCTGCCGGTCTCGCCCAGCAGCAGCACCGGCAGTTCGTTCAGCAGGCCCTGGCGGGCCATGCGCAAAGCGCGGGCGTAGCGCGGGTTGCCGCCGGCCAGGGCTTCCAGATCCGGCGCGGCCGGGGCCGGGCGCTGCGGCTGGCGCGCCGGCACCGACACCGCGCTGGCGCGCAGCGGCGCCTGCAGCACCTTGTAGAAGAACTCGCCCTTGGCCGTCTGCAGGCTGCCCAGGGCGCCGGATTGCAGGCGCGCGAGCAGTTGCTCGCCCCTGGCGCCCAGCAGGTCTTCGCAGCGGCGCCCGACCAGCGTTTCGCGCGGCGCGCCGAGCAACTGGCAGGCCGGCGTGCTGAGGGCCAGGATGCGGCCCTCCAGGCTCAGCGCCAGCAGGCCCTGCCAGGGCGAATCCAGGTACTGGCGGCGGCTGTGGAAGGACAGCACCACCTGCCCCGGGAAGCTGGCGGCGAACAGCCGTTCCTCGATCTGCACCGCGGCGCGGTTGAGCAGGCTGAGGCTTTCCACCGGGCCGGCCAGGGGGCCTTCGCGGGTCAGGTCGAGCACGCCGAGCAGGTTGCCCTGGGGGCAACTGATGGGCACGGAGGTGCAGGAGAAGCGGCTGAGCCGTTCCAGGTAGTGCTCGCCGCAGTCGATCTGGGTGGCGCGGCCTTCCACCAGGGCGGTGCCCAGGGCGTTGGTGCCGCGCGCGGCCTCGCTCCAGCAGGCGCCCGGGGCGATGTCTTCCAGGCCGATGCGGCGCAGGCGCTCATGGGCGCCGGCCACCGAGACGATGGTGGCGTCGGCGTTGGCCAGGATCACCAGGGCGTCGTGGCCCTGGCGCTGGCGCAGGAAGTCCAGCTCGGGGGTGGCGGCGTCGAGCAGCAGGCGGTTGTTCTCCAGCAGCAGCTCGATGCCGGCGCGGTTGTCCAGCTCCTGGTCGTTGCCGCTGCCGCAGTCCAGGCCGTGGCCCAGGCTGCGCCGCCAGGAGGCGTCGATTTCCTCGCGCAGCACGCCGGCGGGTAGCTCGCCCTCGCGCTGCAGGCGTTCGCGGGCCCGGTGGGCCTCGCGCAGCAGGTCGCTGCCTATTGTTCTTGTCATGTCGATCTCGGCTCCGCTTGCCCGCGCGGTGCGTTGCCGCGCGGGACGTCAGGCTGGTCAGGGACTGTCTACACCCGTCCTCCCCTTCAGTAAAGAGGACTCCCGGTTGCCCGGCAACGCACGCAATTAGCGGGCCAGCCGGCCCGCGGCGAAGTGATTGACAGCCCCTCGACGCAGGTTTACGTTAACGTAAAGGTAAACGAACGAGCAAGCCCGATGCCGACCACCTACAGCATTTCCGACCTGGCCCGCGAACTGGACGTCACCACCCGCGCCATCCGCTTCTACGAGGAGCAAGGCATGCTCAGCCCCGAGCGCCGCGGCCAGGAACGCATCTACAGCCCCAAGGACCTGGTGGCGCTGAAGCTGATCCTGCGCGGCAAGCGCATCGGCTTCTCGCTGGCCGAGTGCAAGGAGCTGATCGACCTCTACGACCCCAGCAGCGGCAACCGCAAGCAGCTCGATACCTTCATGGGCAAGATCGCCGCGCGCCGCGCGCAGCTGGAGCAGCAGTTGCTCGACATCGAGCAGATGAAGCTGGAACTGGACACGGCCGAGGAACGCTGCCTGGCGGCCCTGGCCGAGACCGAGAAGAAACAGCGCGCCTGAGCGCGCCCTACCCTTATCCAAGTACAAGAAAGCAGGTGCAACCATGAGCTACCCGTCCCTCAACTTCGGCCTCGGCGAAACCATCGACATGCTCCGCGAGCAGGTGCAGAGCTTCGTCGCCAGCGAACTGGCCCCGCGCGCCGCGCAGATCGACGCCGACAACCTGTTCCCCATGGACATGTGGAAGAAGTTCGGCGACATGGGCCTGCTCGGCATCACCGTCAGCGAGGAATACGGCGGCGCCAACATGGGCTACCTGGCCCACGTCATCGCCATCGAGGAGATCAGCCGCGGCTCGGCCTCGGTCGGCCTGTCCTACGGCGCGCACTCCAACCTGTGCGTCAACCAGATAAAGCGCAACGGCAATGCCGAACAGAAAGCCAAGTACCTGCCCAAGCTGATCAGCGGCGAGCACGTCGGCGCGCTGGCCATGAGCGAGCCCAATGCCGGCTCCGACGTGGTCTCCATGAAGCTGCGCGCCGACAAGCGCGGCGACCGCTTCGTGCTCAACGGCAGCAAGACCTGGATCACCAACGGCCCGGACGCCAACACCTACGTGATCTACGCCAAGACCGAGCCGGAAAAGGGCCCCCACGGCATCACCGCATTCATCGTCGAGCGCGACTGGAAGGGCTTCAGCCGCGGCAACAAGTTCGACAAGCTGGGCATGCGCGGCTCGAACACCTGCGAGCTGTTCTTCGATGACGTGGAAGTGCCGGAAGAGAACGTGCTGGGCGCGGTCAACGGCGGCGTGAAGGTGCTGATGAGCGGCCTGGACTACGAGCGCGTGGTACTTGCCGGCGGCCCGATCGGCATCATGCAGGCGTGCATGGACGTGATCGTCCCCTACATCCACGACCGCAAGCAGTTCGGCCAGAGCATAGGCGAGTTCCAGCTGATCCAGGGCAAGGTCGCCGACATGTACACCCAGCTCAACGCCAGCCGCGCCTACCTGTACGCGGTGGCCCAGGCCTGCGACCGCGGCGAGACCACCCGCAAGGACGCCGCCGGGGTGATCCTCTACACCGCCGAACGCGCGACGCAGATGGCCCTGGACGCCATCCAGATCCTCGGCGGCAACGGCTACATCAACGAATTCCCCACCGGCCGCCTGCTGCGCGACGCCAAGCTCTACGAGATCGGCGCCGGCACCAGCGAGATCCGTCGGATGTTGATTGGGCGCGAGCTCTTTAACGAAACCAAATAAGCCTGAAGCTGAAAGCTGAAAGCTGAAAGCTGAAAGCCGGAAGCGAAGAGCCCTTGCTTCCAGCTTCAAGCTTCCGGCTTCCAGCTCGCGGAGCCTCCAATGACCATCCTTAGCACCCAGATCAACCCGCGCTCCCCCGAATACGCCGCCAACGCCGCGACCATGCTGGAGAGCGTCCAGGACCTGCGCGCCCTGCTCGGCCGCGTCCATGAAGGCGGCGGCGCCGCCGCCCAGGCCAAGCACAGCGCGCGCGGCAAGCTGCTGGTGCGCGAGCGCATCAACCGCCTGCTCGACGCCGGCTCGCCGTTCCTCGAAGTCTCCGCCCTCGCCGCCCACGAGGTGTACGGCGAGGACGTGGCCGCCGCCGGCGTGGTCGCCGGCATCGGCCGCGTGGAAGGCGTGGAATGCATGATCGTCGGCAACGACGCCACGGTGAAGGGCGGCAGCTACTACCCACTGACCGTGAAGAAGCACCTGCGCGCCCAGGCCATCGCCCAGCAGAACCGCCTGCCGTGCATCTACCTGGTGGACTCCGGCGGCGCCAACCTGCCGCGCCAGGACGAGGTGTTCCCCGACCGCGAGCACTTCGGGCGGATCTTCTTCAACCAGGCCAACATGAGCGCCCAGGGCATCCCGCAGATCGCCGTGGTGATGGGCTCGTGCACCGCCGGCGGCGCCTACGTGCCGGCGATGAGCGACGAGACCATCATGGTCCGCGAGCAGGCCACCATCTTCCTCGCCGGCCCGCCGCTGGTGAAGGCCGCCACCGGCGAGGTGGTCAGCGCCGAGGACCTGGGCGGCGCCGACGTGCACTGCAAGACCAGCGGCGTGGCCGACCACTACGCCGAGGACGACGCCCACGCCCTGGCCATCGCCCGCCGCTGCATCGCCAACCTCAACTGGACCAAGCAGGGCAAGCTCAACACCCTGCCCCCGCGCGCGCCGCTGTACCCGGCCGAGGAGCTGTACGGCGTCATTCCGGTGGACAGCAAGCAGCCCTTCGACGTGCGCGAGATCATCGCCCGCCTGGTCGACGGCAGCGAGTTCGACGAGTTCAAGGCGCTGTTCGGCACCACCCTGGTGTGCGGCTTCGCCCACCTGCACGGCTACCCCATCGCCATCCTGGCGAACAACGGCATCCTCTTCGCCGAGGCCGCGCAGAAAGGCGCGCACTTCATCGAACTGGCCTGCCAGCGCGGCATCCCGCTGCTGTTCCTGCAGAACATCACCGGCTTCATGGTCGGCCAGAAGTACGAGGCCGGCGGCATCGCCAAGCACGGCGCCAAGCTGGTCACCGCGGTGGCCTGCGCCCAGGTGCCGAAGTTCACCGTGATCATCGGCGGCAGCTTCGGCGCCGGCAACTACGGCATGTGCGGCCGCGCCTACGACCCGCGTTTCCTGTGGATGTGGCCCAACGCGCGGATCGGCGTGATGGGCGGCGAGCAGGCCGCGGGCGTCTTGGCCCAGGTCAAGCGCGAGCAGGCCGAGCGCGCCGGCAATACGCTGAGCGCCGAGGAGGAAGCGAAGATCAAGGCGCCGATCCTCGCCCAGTACGAGCGCCAGGGGCACCCCTACTACTCCAGCGCGCGGCTGTGGGACGACGGCGTGATCGACCCGGCGCAGACCCGCGAAGTGCTCGCCCTGGCCCTGTCCGCCTCGCTCAACGCGCCTATCGAGCCGACCCGCTTCGGCGTATTCAGGATGTAAGAAAGCTGGAAGCTTGAAGCCGGAAGTCGCGCGGCTTTCGCTTCCAGCTTCCAGCTTTCGGCCTCCAGCCAGGAAACGACCATGCCTACTTACGAAAACATCCAGCTAGAGAAAGACGACCGCGGCGTCGCCACCCTGTGGCTGAACCGCCCGGACAAGAACAACGCCTTCAACGCCCAGACCATCGCCGAGCTGATCCGGGCGCTGGACCAGGTGGCCGACGACGCCGAGGTGCGCCTGCTGGTGCTGCGCGGCCGCGGCAGGCACTTCTGCGGCGGCGCCGACCTGGCCTGGATGCAGGAGGCGGTGAAGCTCGACTACCAGGGCAACCTCGCCGACGCCCAGCAACTGGCCGAGCTGCTGAACAACCTGCACCTGCTGAAGATACCGACCCTGGCCGTGGTCCAGGGCGCGGCCTTCGGCGGTGGCGTGGGCCTGGTGGCCTGCTGCGACATGGCCCTGGGCAGCGAGCAGGCGCAGTTCTGCCTGTCGGAAGTGCGTATCGGGCTGATCCCGGCGACCATCGGGCCCTTCGTGACCAAGGCCATCGGCCAGCGCGCAGCCACCCGCTACGCCCTCACCGCCGAGCGCTTCGACGGCGCCCGCGCCCGCGAACTGGGCCTGCTGGACGAGTGCTACGCCGCCGAGGAGCTGGAGGAGAAGGTCGAGGCCTGGGTCGCCAACCTGCTGAACAACAGTCCGGCCGCGCTGGTGGCCTGCAAGGCGCTGTTCCAGGAGATCGGCAGCGGAGAATTGAGCCCCAACCTGCGCCGCTACACCGAGGCCGCCATCGCCCGCATCCGCATCAGCCCCGAAGGCCAGGAAGGGCTGCACGCCTTCCTCGAGAAACGCAAACCGAAATGGCAGAAGAGCAGCTAGAAGCTTGAAGCCGGAAGCTTGAAGCGGGAGTGCTCTCCAGCTTCCAGCTTATAGCTTCCGGCTTCCAGCTCTTCAACGGAGCAAAACAATGATTACAACGCTACTGGTGGCCAACCGCGGCGAGATCGCCTGCCGGGTGATGCGCACCGCCAAGGCCCTGGGCCTGACCACCGTCGCCGTGCACAGCGCCACCGACCGCCACGCCCGCCATGTCGAGGAAGCGGACATCGCCATCGACCTGGGCGGCGCCAAGCCGGCCGAATCCTACCTGCGCGCCGACGCCGTGCTGGCCGCGGCCAAGGCCGCCGGCGCCCAGGCCATCCACCCCGGCTACGGCTTCCTCTCGGAGAATGCCGGCTTCGCCCGCGCCTGCGAAGAGGCCGGGCTGGTGTTCCTCGGTCCGCCGGCCAGCGCCATCGATGCCATGGGCAGCAAGTCCGCGGCCAAGGCGCTGATGGAAGACGCCGGCGTGCCGCTGGTGCCCGGCTACCACGGCGAGGCCCAGGACTACGCCACCTTCCAGGGCGAAGCCGCGCGCATCGGCTACCCGGTGCTGCTCAAGGCCGCCGCCGGCGGTGGCGGCAAGGGCATGAAGGTGGTGGAGCGCGAAAGCGAACTGGCCGAGGCCCTGGAATCCGCCCAGCGCGAGGCCCAGTCCGGCTTCGGCGACTCGCGCATGCTGGTGGAGAAATACCTGACCAAGCCGCGCCACGTGGAGATCCAGGTGTTCGCCGACCAGCACGGCAACTGCCTGTACCTCAACGAGCGCGACTGCTCGATCCAGCGCCGCCACCAGAAGGTGGTCGAGGAAGCTCCCGCCCCCGGCCTCTCGGTGGAGCTGCGTCGCGGCATGGGCGAGGCCGCCGTGCGCGCCGCCCAGGCCATCGGCTACGTCGGCGCCGGCACCGTGGAGTTCCTCTACGACGAAGGCAGCGGCCAGTTCTTCTTCATGGAAATGAACACCCGCCTGCAGGTGGAACACCCGGTCACCGAGGCCATCACCGGCCTCGACCTGGTGGCCTGGCAGATTCGCGTGGCCCGTGGCGAGCCGCTGCCGATCAGCCAGGAGCAGGTGCCGCTGAACGGCCACGCCATCGAAGTGCGCCTCTACGCCGAGGACCCGGAAGGCGGCTTCCTGCCCGCCAGCGGCCACCTGGCGCTGTACCGCGAACCGCCGGCCGGCCCCGGCCGCCGGGTGGACAGCGGCATCCGCGAGGGCGACGACATCTCGCCGTTCTACGACCCCATGCTGGCCAAGCTGATCGCCTGGGGCGAGAACCGCGAGGAAGCCCGCCAGCGCCTGCTGGCGATGCTTGGCGAAACCGCCGTGGGCGGCTTCAAGACCAACCTGGCGTTCCTGCGCCGCGTGCTGGCCCACCCGGCCTTCGCCGCCGCCGAACTGGACACCGGCTTCATCGCCCGCCACCAGGAACAACTGCTGCCGGCGCCCGGCGAACTGCCGCCGCAATTCTGGCAACTGGCCGGCGAGGCCTGGGCGCAAAGCGAAGCCGAGCGCGTGCGCAACGACGACGCCCACTCCCCGTGGAGCGCCCGCGACGGCTGGCGCAGCGGCCTGCCGGGGGAAACCGACCTGCACCTGCTGGCCAAGGGCGAATCCCAGGTGGTGCGCCTGCGCCATGCCGATGGCGTGCGCGGCGCGACGCTCAAGGGCGAATGGCTGGAAGTGGACCTCGACGGCCTGCGCCGCCGCCATCTGGCCCTGCGCCAGGGCGACAGCCTGTACCTGGAATGGCAGGGCGAGCTGGTGCAGGTGCGCCGCTACGACGCCATCGCCGAAGCCGAGGCCGCCCACGCCCACCACGGCGGCCTGGGCGCGCCGATGAACGGCAGCATCGTGCGCATCCTGGTCCAGCCCGGGCAAAGCGTGGAAGCCGGCGCCGCCCTGGTGGTGCTGGAAGCCATGAAGATGGAACACAGCATTCGCGCGCCGCACGCCGGCGTGGTGAAATCGCTGTATTGCAGCGAAGGCGAACTGGTGGCCGAGGGTACGGCGCTGGTGGAGTTGGAAGAAGCCTGACCCTTGCGTAGGGCGTATAACGCTCCGCGTTATACGCCGTTTGGCCTTGGCTTCCGGCGCGATGCGGATTTGGTCACGGAGCACCTGTTTCGGAGCGCTCCAGGCTCGACCGGGAAGCCGGGCATGAGATCGGTGAAGCGGCGGATAACCGCGAACGGTTATTCGCCCTACGCTCCGCCCGCCACCGCTGCGCAGGACAGTTCCCCACAGAACACAACGAGGACCCAGCATGCCCCTGCCCCAACACGTCCGCCTGGTCGAAGTCGGCCCGCGCGACGGCCTGCAGAACGAGAAACAGCCCATCAGCGTCGCCGACAAGGTGCGCCTGGTGGACGACCTGAGCGCCGCCGGCCTGGCCTACGTCGAGGTCGGCAGCTTCGTCTCGCCCAAGTGGGTGCCGCAGATGGCCGGCTCCGCCGAAGTCTTCGCCGGCATCCGGCAGAAGCCCGGCGTCACCTACGCCGCCCTGGCGCCCAACCTCAAGGGCTTCGAGGCCGCGCTGGAGGCCGGGGTGAAGGAAGTGGCGGTGTTCGCCGCCGCCTCCGAGGCCTTCTCGCAGAAGAACATCAACTGCTCGATCAAGGAGAGCCTGGAACGCTTCGTGCCGGTGATGGACGCCGCCCGCGAGCACGGCATCCGCGTGCGCGGCTACGTGTCCTGCGTGCTCGGTTGCCCCTACCAGGGCGAGGTGGACGTGCAGCAGGTGGCCGCCGTGGCCGCCGAGCTGGACGCCATGGGCTGCTACGAAGTGTCCCTGGGCGACACCATCGGCGTCGGCACCGCCGGCGCCACCCGCGCCATGTTCGAAACGGTCGGCGCCCGCGTGCCGCGCGAACGCCTGGCCGGGCACTTCCACGACACCTACGGCCAGGCCCTGGCGAACATCTACGCAAGCCTCTTGGAAGGCATCGCCGTGTTCGACAGCTCGGTCGCCGGCCTCGGCGGCTGCCCCTACGCCAAGGGCGCCACCGGCAACGTGGCCACCGAGGACGTGCTCTACCTGCTAAACGGCCTGGGCATCCACACCGGCATCGACCTCGACGCCCTGATCGCCGCCGGCCAGCGCATCTGCCAGGTGCTCGGCAAGGAAAACGGCTCCCGCGTGGCCCGCGCCCGCCTGGCCAAGGCCTGATCCCGCGCCGCTATTGCTCGGTCATGGCGATGGGTATCGCTTCGCTCAACCCATCCTACGATGGCGTCTCTCCTGTAGCCTGGGGCGCATAACGCCTCCGGCATATCAGGATGACTCCGGCTTCGCCGCCCGCGCCGGACGGCCCCCTCTCCCTCTGGGAGAGGGCTGGGGTGAGGGTTGCGGACTTCGCCGACACTCCGCTGCCAACCCTGCACTCCGCTCCCCCTCCCTAACCCTCCCCCGCAAGCGGGAGAGGGGACCGTTCGGTGTGAAGCGGAACCTGGAAGCTCCCTGAATCCATATACGCAAACGGCCCGCCACAAGACCCACCACCCGGTAGCAGAAAATCCCCCATCGATTGATACGGATAATGCAACAGGGTTTATCACTGGCCGTGATAATAAGAATGCTCCCGTTCGATTAGCGACTTAGACGCCTGGAACGCAGACTCCGCCCATTACAGAAAAAAATGCCGGAGTCTTCCCCATGGAGCGTTCACCCAATTCCTTGCGTATCCCCCTCGCACTGGCCGCCGTCCTGGTGCTCAGCGCCTGCGGCAAGACCCAGGAAGCCGCGCAGAACATGCCCGCGCCCAAGGTCAGCGTCGCCGAGGTCATCGAACAGCCGGTCAACGAGTGGGACGAGTTCACCGGCCGCCTGGAGGCACCGGAGTCCGTCGAGCTGCGCCCGCGCGTCTCCGGCTACATCGACAAGGTGACCTTCCGCGAAGGCGCCCTGGTGAAGAAAGGCGACCTGCTGTTCCAGATCGACCCGCGCCCGTTCCAGGCCGAGGTCCATCGCCTTGAGGCCCAGCTGGCGCAGGCCCGCGCCAACCAGACGCGCACCGCCAACGAAGCCGCCCGCGGCGACCGCCTGCGCGCCACCAACGCCATCTCCGCCGAGCTGGCCGACGCCCGCAGCGCCGCTGCCACCGAGGCCCGCGCCCAGGTCGCGGCGACCCAGGCCGAGCTGGACAACGCGCGCCTGAACCTGTCGTTCACCCAGATCACCGCGCCCATCGACGGCCGCGTCTCGCGCGCCGAAGTCACCTCCGGCAACCTGGTCAACTCCGGGCAGAGCCTGCTCACCACCCTGGTCTCCACCGACAAGGTCTATGCCTACTTCGACGCCGACGAGCGCGTCTACCTGAAGTACGTGGCCATGGCCCGCGCCGGCGGCCCGGACGCCCGCGGCAGCACCCCGGTGTACCTCGGCCTGACCGGCGAGGACGGCTTCCCGCACCTGGGCCGCCTGGACTTCCTCGACAACCAGGTCAACCCCAAGACCGGCACCATCCGCGGCCGCGCGGTGTTCGACAACAAGGACGGCCTCTACACCCCCGGCCTCTACGCGCGCATCAAGCTGGTCGGCTCCGGCACCTACGACGCCGCGCTGATCAAGGACGAAGCGGTCGGCACGGACCTGGGCAAGAAGTTCGTGCTGGTGGTCGGCGCCGACAGGAAGGTGGCCTACCGCGCCATCGAACTGGGGCCGAAGCTGGAGGGCCTGCGCATCGTCCGCAGCGGCCTGGCCAAGGGCGACCGCATCGTGGTCAACGGCCTGCAGCGCGTGCGCCCCGGCGCCGAGGTGGATGCCCAGGGCGTGCCCATGGCCAGCCCGGACACCCTCGCCGCCCTCGCCCGCTCGCGCCAGGCGGTGGAAGACAGCGAGCCGCCGAAGGTCGCCGAGCAGTCGCCGGGCAAGCCCAGCCGCATCTGACGACGACCCGCCCCTGAGCGGGGCACATCGACAACGCAGTACCCGGCCCTGGCCCCACCCAGGGCCGTGGGTGACCTTTTGCCCAGGGTTTAGCGCCCCGCGCGCCAGGAACGAACCATGAACTTCTCGCAATTCTTCGTGCAGCGGCCGATCTTCGCCGCCGTGCTCTCGCTGATCATCCTGATCGGCGGGGCCATCTCGCTGTTCCAGTTGCCGATCAGCGAATACCCCGAAGTGGTGCCGCCCACCGTGGTGGTGCGCGCCACCTTCCCCGGCGCCAACCCCAAGGTGATCGGCGAGACCGTCGCAGCTCCCCTGGAGCAGGCCATCACCGGCGTCGAGAACATGCTCTACATGTCCTCGCAGTCCACCGCCGACGGCAAGATGACGCTGACCATCACCTTCGCCCTGGGCACCGACCTGGACAACGCCCAGGTGCAGGTGCAGAACCGCGTGACGCGCACCGAGCCGAAGCTGCCCGAGGAGGTCACCCACATCGGCATCACCGTCGACAAGGCCTCGCCCGACCTGACCATGGTCGTGCACCTGACCTCGCCGGACAACCGCTACGACATGCTCTACCTGTCCAACTACGCCATCCTCAACATCAAGGACGAACTGGCGCGCCTGGACGGCGTGGGCGACGTGCAGTTGTTCGGCATGGGCGACTACTCGCTGCGCGTGTGGCTCGACCCGAACAAGGTGGCCTCGCGCAACCTGACCGCCACCGACGTGGTCAACGCCATCCGCGAGCAGAACCGCCAGGTCGCCGCCGGTGCCCTGGGCGCGCCGCCCGCGCCCAGCGCCACCAGCTTCCAGCTGTCGATCAACACCCAGGGCCGCCTGGTCAGCGAGGAGGAGTTCGAGAACATCATCATCCGCAGCGGCCCGGACGGCGAGATCACCCGCCTGAAGGACATCGCGCGCATCGAACTGGGCTCCAGCCAGTACGCCCTGCGCTCGCTGCTGGACAACCAGCCGGCGGTGGCCATCCCGATCTTCCAGCGCCCCGGCTCCAACGCCATCGCCATCTCCAACGAGGTGCGCGCGAAGATGGCCGAGCTGAAGAAGGAGTTCCCCCAGGGCGTGGACTACTCCATCGTCTATGACCCGACCATCTTCGTCCGCGGCTCCATCGAAGCGGTGGTGCACACCCTGTTCGAAGCGCTGATCCTGGTGGTGCTGGTGGTGGTGCTGTTCCTGCAGACCTGGCGCGCCTCGATCATCCCGCTGGCCGCCGTGCCGGTGTCGCTGATCGGCACCTTCGCGGTGATGCACGCCTTCGGCTTCTCGCTCAACGCGCTGTCGCTGTTCGGCCTGGTGCTGGCCATCGGCATCGTGGTGGACGACGCCATCGTGGTGGTGGAGAACGTCGAACGGAACATCGGCCTCGGGCTGACGCCCATCGAGGCGACCAAGCGCGCCATGAAGGAAGTGACCGGGCCGATCATCGCCACCGCCCTGGTGCTGTGCGCCGTATTCGTGCCGACCGCGTTCATCTCCGGCCTCACCGGGCAGTTCTACCGGCAGTTCGCGCTGACCATCGCGATCTCCACGGTGATCTCCGCGTTCAACTCGCTGACCCTGTCCCCGGCCCTGGCCGCCGTGCTGCTCAAGGGCCACCACGAGCCCAAGGACCGCTTCTCGCTGATCCTCGACAAGCTGCTGGGCAGCTGGCTGTTCCGCCCGTTCAACCGCTTCTTCGACCGCGCCAGCCATGGCTACGTTGGCACCGTCACCCGCGTGCTGCGCGGCAGCTCCATCGCCCTGTTCATCTACGCCGGGCTGATCGCCCTCACCTACCTGGGCTTCTCCAGCACCCCGACCGGCTTCGTGCCGCAACAGGACAAGCAGTACCTGGTGGCCTTCGCCCAGCTGCCCGACGCGGCGACCCTCGACCGCACCGAGGCGGTGATCAAGCGCATGTCGGAAATCGCCGGCAAGCACCCGGGCATCGAGCACACCGTGTCCTTCCCGGGCCTGTCGATCAACGGCTTCACCAACAGCCCCAACAGCGGCATCGTCTTCACCCCGCTGAAGGACTTCGACCAGCGCAAGGGCCCGGGCATGTCCGCCGGCGAGATCGCCGCCGAGCTGAACAAGCAGTTCGCCGACATCCAGGACGCCTACATCGCCATCTTCCCGCCGCCGCCGGTACAGGGGCTGGGGACCATCGGCGGCTTCCGCGTGCAGGTCGAGGACCGCGGCAGCCTGGGCTACGAGGAGCTCTACACGCAGACCCAGAACATCCTCGCCAAGGCCCGCGCGCTGCCCGAGCTGAACCCCATGTCGGTGTTCACCAGCTACCAGGTGAACGTGCCGCAGGTGGACGCCGCCATCGACCGCGAGAAGGCCAAGACCCACGGCGTGGCCATCAGCGACATCTTCGACACCCTGCAGGTGTACCTGGGCTCGCTGTACGCCAACGACTTCAACCGCTTCGGCCGCACCTACCAGGTCAACGTCCAGGCCGACCAGAACTTCCGCCTGGACCCGGAACAGATCGGCCAGCTGAAGGTGCGCAACAACCTCGGTGAAATGGTCCCCCTGGCCACCTTCATCAAGATCAGCGACACCTCCGGCCCCGACCGGGTGATGCACTACAACGGCTTCATCACCGCCGAGATCAACGGCGCCGCGGCGCCCGGCTACAGCTCCGGCCAGGCCGAGGCGGCGATGGAAAAACTGCTCAGGCAGGAACTGCCCAACGGCATGACCTACGAGTGGACCGACCTGACCTACCAGCAGATCCTCGCCGGCAACACCGCGGCCTTCGTCTTCCCGCTGTGCGTGCTCCTGGCCTTCCTGGTGCTCGCCGCGCTGTACGAGAGCTGGGGCCTGCCGCTGGCGGTGATCCTGATCGTGCCGATGACCCTGCTGTCGGCCATTGGCGGCGTGATCGTCGCCGGCGGCGACAACAACATCTTCACCCAGATCGGCCTGATCGTACTGGTGGGCCTGGCGTGCAAGAACGCCATCCTCATCGTCGAGTTCGCCAAGGACAAGCAGGAAGAAGGCATGGACCGCGTCAGCGCCGTGCTGGAAGCCTGCCGCCTGCGCCTGCGGCCGATCCTGATGACCTCCATCGCCTTCATCATGGGCGTGGTGCCGCTGGTGCTGTCCACCGGCGCCGGCGCCGAGATGCGCCACGCGATGGGCGTCGCGGTGTTCTCCGGGATGCTCGGGGTGACCTTCTTCGGCCTGTTGCTGACGCCGGTGTTCTACGTCCTCATCCGCCGCTTCATGGAAGCCCGCGAAGCGAAGAAACAAGCCCGCCTGACCCACGAGGCCAGCCACGCATGAACCTGAAACACTTCGCCCCGGCGCTGCTGGCCCTGAGCCTCAGCGCCTGTATGGTCGGCCCCGACTACAGGCAGCCGGACACCGCGCCGGCCAAGCTCGAAACCGGCGCGGCAGCCTTCGACCGCAGCCGCTTCGAAGACGCCTGGTGGAAACAGTTCGACGACCCGGTGCTGAGCCAGTTGGTCGACCAGGCCCTGCAGGAAAACCGCGAGCTGCGCGTGGCCTACGACCGCGTGCTGGCCTCGCGGGCGATCCGCGACGACGTCTCCAACGACCGCTTCCCCACCGTGACCAGCCGCGCCTCCTCGCAGGTCGGCAAGGGCCAGGTGCCGGGGCAGACCGAGGACCGCGTCAACCAGGAACGCTACGACCTGGGCCTGGACATGATCTGGGAAGTCGACCTGTTCGGCCGCGTGCGCCGCGAACTGGAATCGGCCGACGCCCAGAGCCAGGCGGCCCAGGCCGACCTGCAGCAGCTGCAGGTCAGCCTGGTCGCCGAGCTGGCCGACGCCTACGGGCAACTGCGCGGCGCGCAGTTGAGGGAAGGCATCGCCCGCGACAACCTGAAGAACCAGCGCGAGTCCCGCGACCTGACCATTCAGCTGCGCGACAACGGCGTGGGCAACGAACTGGACGTGCAGCGCGCCGAAGCGCGCCTGGCCGCCACCGAAGCCACCCTGCCGCAACTGCAGGCCGAGGAAGTGCGCCAGCGCAACCGCATCGCCACCCTCCTCGGCCAGCGCCCGGACCAGCTCAGCGTGGACCTCTCGCCCAGGCAGTTGCCGGCCATCGCCAAGGCCCTGCCGATCGGCGACCCGGGCGACCTGCTGCGCCGCCGCGCCGACGTCGCCGCCGCCGAACGCCGCCTGGCCGCGGCCACGGCGGACGTCGGCGTAGCCACCGCCGACCTGTTCCCGCGGGTGAGCCTCGGTGGCTTCCTCGGCTACACCGCCGGGCGCGGCTCGCAG
Source organism: Pseudomonas sp. NBRC 100443 (assembly GCF_030268185.1). Taxonomy (NCBI): domain Bacteria; kingdom Pseudomonadati; phylum Pseudomonadota; class Gammaproteobacteria; order Pseudomonadales; family Pseudomonadaceae; genus Pseudomonas; species Pseudomonas sp. NBRC 100443. The sequence goes on along the minus strand of NZ_BSQE01000006.1, from coordinate 272,778 downwards.
ATAGGCTCAGGCGCGGCCCGCGCCTGGGGCGTGGCGCCGACCATCAGCTGGGCCGCCTTCGACCTGGGCAGCGTGCGCGCCCGCCTGCGCGCCTCCAGGGCCGACGCCGACGCCGCGCTCGCCAGCTACGAGCAGCAGGTGCTGCTGGCCCTGGAAGAGTCCTCCAACGCCTTCAGCGACTACGGCAAGCGCCAGCAGCGCATGCTGGTGCTGGTGCGCCAGTCCGAGGCCAGCCGCAAGGCCGCCGAACTGGCCGGCGTGCAATACCGCGAAGGCACCCTGGACTTCCTCGACCTGCTGGACGCCGAGCGCGAACAACTGGCCGCCGAAGACGCCCAGGCCCTGGCCGAGGTCGACGTGTACCGCGGCATAGTCGCCATCTACAAGGCCCTCGGCGGCGGCTGGCAACCCCAGGCCTGACAGGTTCCTCCCTGGCCACTCTCCGGCCACTTGGCCCCGCGACGCACGCTGCTGATCGCGGGGCTTTTTTATGCCCGCTGCGCCGAAGCGCTTTTCGTAGGATGGGTTGAGCTTGCGAAACCCATGTGGCCGTGGCGATGGGTATCGCTTCGCTCAACCCATCCTACGACAGCATATCTCCTGCACCTGTAGGAGCGAGCTTGCTCGCGAACGGAGTTTCCCGGTTGTGCCGGAGCATCGGGCTGACTCCGCCCCTTGAGCCCCTCCCACACCCACCGGCAAGATAGTCCCCCGCCCGCAGCCCCCGGAGCTCCCCCATGACCGACACCCGCCAGCTGTTCAGCCAGCAGGCCGACGCCTACCGCGCCGGTCGCCCGACCTACGACCCGGCGTTCTTCGCCTGGCTGGCGCAGGTGGCGCCCTCCACCGCCCTGGCCTGGGATTGCGGCTGCGGCTCCGGCCAGGCCAGCCTCGACCTGGCCCGGCACTTCCAGCAGGTGGTGGCCACCGACATCAACGCCAAGCAGCTGGAACAGGCCCCCCGCGAGGCCAACGTCGACTACCGCTGCGAACCGGCGGAAAGCACCTCGCTGCAGCCGGCCAGCGTCGACCTCACCCTGGTGGCCCAGGCCCTGCACTGGTTCGATGTCGAGCGCTTCTACGCCGAGGTGCGCCGCGTGTCGCGCCCCGGCGCGCTGCTGGCGGTGGTCTCCTACAACCTGCTGAACATCGACGAGCGCCTGGACGCGCTGATCCGCCACCTCTACCACGACCTGGTCGGCCCCTACTGGGCGCCGGAACGCAAGCATGTGGAGACCGGCTACGAAACCATCCCCTTCCCCTTCGAGCGCGTGGAGACGCCACCCTTCGCCCTGGAGGCGCAGTGGAGTTTCCAGCGCCTGGTCGACTACCTGTATAGCTGGTCGGCGGTGGCCAGCTACCGCCAGGCCACCGGCCAGGACCCGGTCGAGGCGCTGCGCGGGGAGTTGCAGGCGGCCTGGGGCGAGGTGGAAACGCGCCAGGTGAGCTGGCCGCTGACCATCAGGCTGGGCAGGGTATAAGGCGCAGGCTTCCCGTAGGGGGAGCCTGCCGGGCCATGGTTTCCGCCGTGCGAAGAGCAGGCGGGTTCGCGTTTCGCCCGCGGCATCTCGATGCCGTGCTGCTTCACCCAGCGGTACAGCGTCGCCCGCGAGATGCCCAGGGCCTGGGCCGCGGGGCCCGGCTGCCAGCGGTGGCGCACCAGGGCGTCGAGCAGGGCCTGGCGCTTGGGGCTGGCCAATGCCCTCAAGCCGCAGTTGGTACAGCTGTTCTCCGACGCCGCGCTGGTGAACCGGCAGATGCTGGAAGACATGCTCAAGTACAAGCGCCTGGAAGGCGTGGACACGGCGCTGCGTCAGCTCGCCGGCAAGCTGTTCGCCGATGGCCGCCAGCAGGTGGACCTGCGCGGCGTGCTGGAAGCTGGCGAGCACCCGGCGCTGGTGATCCGGGGCGAGGCCGACGCCATCATCCCGGCCAGCCACGCCCAGGGCCTGAGCGCCGAAGTCCACGTGCTGCCGGAACAGGCGCACATGCTGCAGATGGAGGCGGCGGAAGCGGTGAATGCGCTGCTGATGGATTTCCTCGGGCGTCACTGAAAACAGGAGCCTCTGACCTTGGGCCGCGGATGGCGGCCCGGCCCTGGCGCCAGGCTGGGGCTTTTTTTTGGAGGGCCCAGGTGGGGGTTTGGGTGTTTGCTGCGGGTCCGCAACCCTCACCCCAGCCCTCTCCCAGAGGGAGAGGGGGCCGTATGGCCTGAAGCGATATTCCAAATCTCCCTGGTCGTTTTATCCGCGTCTGAAACCTCAATGAGGCACGGCTCCAGCATCGGCACGGACAGTCCCCTCTCCCTTCAGGGAGAGGGTTAGGGAGAGGGGCTCTTGAGCAGCGTCAACCCAACGCCCGCAGACACGCCAAAGGCACCCACCCCGAATCCCCTTCCCGGCAACACCAGACCCATCCCCCAAGAATCCTGCCACCAACCACTCTCTCCCCAACCCCCACCTCCATCTCCCGCGCCGTATAGTCCTCCAGCGCCCGCCCAACGCCCTCGCCCACCCGTTCGAAGACCTGAGCCGGCACCCAGCCTTCCCGCCCAGCCGCCGCGCAGAAGTACCAATCGTCCCAACCCTCAGGCCCCTCGTAGCGCTCACCCACCTTCAGCAACGCGCCCCTGGCAAAAGTGATCGGCTCCGGATACTCGCTACGGTGGGCCACCACGACCTCGTAATGCATTGCACGCTCCTTCGTCTGCTGTACGGCAGGCGATGGTACGCAGGGCAGCCCTCAAAGCGCATCGTGAAAGATGACACCCAATGTAAACCGCTCCCCCCACAACAACCGGCTGACCCCATGGCGCATGCTCACCCGATAGTCCCCACGCGCGCGCCGCACCGGCCGCTGCGAAACGGCGAACACCACGGCATCACCCTGGCACAACGGCACCACCTCCACCCGCGACTGCATGCGCGGGCGTTGTTCGGTGAGGACGAACTCGCCGCCGCCGAACTCCTCGCCCGGCTGCGACAGCAGGATGGCGACCTGCAGCGGGAAGGCCAGTTCGCCGTACAGGTCCTGGTGCAGGCAGTTGTAGTCGCCCTCGCCATAGCGCAACAGCAACGGCGTGGGGCGCAGTTGGCCGGCGGCGTGGCAACGTTCGAGGAATTCGGCGTGCTGCGGCGGGTATGCCGGCGCCAGGCCCAGGCGGCGTTGCCAGGCGTTGGCGATGTTCGCCAGGGGCGGATAGAAGGCCTCGCGCAGCGTCTGCAGCGGCGCCGGCAAGGGATAGGCGAAGTAGCGGTACTCGCCCAGGCCGAAGCCGTGGCGGGCCATGACCACCCGGCTGCGGAAGGGTTCGTCGCGGGCGTAGAGGGCGCGCAGCCACTGGCATTGACGCCGGTCGAGCAGCCCGGGGACCAGGGCGTGGCCGCCGGCGTCCAGGCGCGCGGCCAGCGCTGGCCAGTCCAGGGCGGCAATGCGCTCGGCGAGTGGGATCATGGGCGGGCTCCGCGGGGCGATGCCGCCAGTCTAGGCGAGCGGCCAGCCGCCCTGCGCCCCGATGCCGACTTTCAAACCCCCGGGGGGTTCGCGAGCAAGCTCGCTCCTGCAGGGAGCGGTGCCTGGCTCAGCGACGTAGGATGGCGTTGAGCGCAGCGATACCCATCACCATGGCCCGATGGGTTTCGCAGGCTCAACCCATCCTACGAAGAGCGCCTCGGCGCGCGGGGCAAGACAGTCGCTCCTGCAGGGGCATGGGCGCAGGTGGGGGCGGCGTAGGAGCGGATCTCATCCGCGATCCGCGCCGGAACGTCCGGCCATCGCGGACAAGGTCCGCTCCTACCCTACGGACGGGCACGGGCTCTCGCAGGATGGTGTTGAGCGCAGCGATACCCATCCTGCGAAAAGCGCCTCGGTGCGGCCGCTCAGTCGTCGTCGCCGGGGTGGTCCGCCAGGCCTTCCAGCTCGGCGCGCGCCACGGCGCGTTCATCAAGTTTGCGGCGGGCCGCCTCGGGCAGGTCGGTGTAGCGGATCACCCCGCGCTCGACCAGCACGTTGACCACGTCTTCCAGCACACGAATCACTTCCAGGTCGGACTGGCGCAGCAGGTCCAGCCGGCTGCGCACCTCGGTGCGCGCATCCAGCCATTGCCGGAGTTCATCGCTCTGGTAGGCCAGCGTGCCGTTCATGCCTTCGAAGGGCTGGCTTTCCACTCTCAACAGATTTCCTTGCCCATCGCGTTGTACGTAAACCATGCGGATCGACCTAACCGTCATTGTCAAGGGTGCGGACGGAGCCTTCCTGTCCGTCGTCTGCGAACTGGGACCGTCGATCGGCCCCAGGGTTCGGCGCAGCTTAACAAGCCCGGCTCAAGAAAGCAGGCTGACCACCGCGAAACGGCTCAGGTTGGCCTGGGCCACCACGGTCTGGGTCACCGCCGCGTAACTGGAGCCGCTGTCGCGCACCAGGTTGAATACCGACGCCGCGTAGTCCTGCGCCCATTGCTGCTCGTCGCGGTCGGCCTGGCGGGCGAGGAACTCGCGGATCTCGCCCTGGCGCTGGCGCAGCTGATCGCGCAGGGTGCCGATGCGGTCCAGCGCGTCTATCACCTGGTCGAGCATGTGGCGCAGTTCGCGCTGGTCGCTGCCGGCCAGGCTCTGCGGCAGGTCCAGCAGGCGCTGCTCGCGGGTGCGGGCAGGGCTGGCGCGGTCCTTGGCGAAGCGTTTGCCCTCCCCCTGCACATTGAGCTGGCCGCCCTGCTTGCGCCAGTCGGCCTCGGCCATGGAGAAAGTCAGCCTGCCGTCGGCGTCGAGTTCCGCGCGGATGCCGCTGGATGCCAGGCCGACGTTGAAGCTGCGCAGCAACTGCTGGTCGCTCATGGCGTCGTCCAGCACTACCACGCCGGGTTCGCCCTGGGCGCGGCCGGTCTGGAACAGCAGGGTCTCGCGGCCGCCTGCGCGGGCTTCGTCGAGGGTGGCCAGGCCGTCGATGGCGAAGCGGGTGCGCGCCGCTTCGTGCAGGTGCAGGTCGAGGTTGGCGTCCAGCCCGCCGGCGCTACGCTCGCGGCGTTGCGCCAGCAGCTCGGCGGCCTGCTGCAGCGGCTGCTCCAGTTGCTTGCGGTTGCCGCCCTGGCCGCTGCCCAGCTCGCGGCCCAGGCTGAGCTTGAGCTGGTTGAGGCGGTCGGCCAGCTCGCCCAGGTAGCCTTCGGCGCTCTGCATGGCGCTGAGCTGCTGGTTGAGCTGGATGCTGAAGCCGGCGGCCTTGCCCGGGCTGCGCTCGCCAGTGCTGGCCGCGCTGCGCGCCGGCTTGCGCTGGCGCAGGGTGCGCTCGCCCACCGCCGGCGGCGCCTGGCGCGGCTGGCCGTCGATGGCGGCGACCGCCGGGAACGGGTTCTCGACCTTCATCGCGCCAGTGTCCTCAGAGCAGGCTGAACAGCGACAAGCCGTTGACCGTCAGGTAGGTCTTCTGCGTCGCCTGCAGGGCCAGCTTGTAGTTGCCCAGGTCGATGCTGGCCTTGGCGTAGTCCAGCGCCGAGAGGTCGCCCTCGACCTTCTGGTTGACCAGGGAGATGTCCTGGTTGCTGTTGTCCAGCAGGGTCAGGGTGTTCTGCCGCCCGCCCAGGTCGGTGATGGCCGACAGCAGCTTGCCGTGGCTGTCGTCCAGCAGGTCGAGGGTAGCCGCGATGCTCTGCTGGATGGCCGGGTCGCTGCTGTCCAGGGCCGGGTCCTGCAGCTTGGCCACCAGGGCGTGGAGGCCGTTGAGCAGGTCCATGCCGTTGCCGAACAGCGGGCGGATGGCGACGTTCTCGTCGACCATCACGCCGTTGGCCACCACCGCCTGGCGCGTCTTGTCGTTGCCGGTGGCGCTGTAGGTGCCGCTGGCCTCGTCGTAGGTCACCGCCGGCTGGTCGGTGAGGGTGCCGGAGAACAGGTAGCGGCCCTCCTCGTCCTTGACGTTGAGGTAGCTGACCAGGGTCTTCTCCAGGTTCGACAGCTCGCCGGCCATGGCGCCGAGCTGCTCGTTGGCGTTGGAGCCGTTGGCCGCCCACAGCAGCAGGTCGCGGATGTCCAGCAGGGTGTCGGAGGTGGACTGCAGGTTGGTTTCCTGGATCGACAGGTTGCCCGAGACCCCGGCGATGTTGCTGCCGTACTGGGCCAGGCTGGCCTCCGAGCGCTGGATGCGCAGGATGCGCACCGCGGCGATGGGGTCGTCCGAGGGGTGCTGGATGCGGTTGCTGCTGGACATCTGCTGCATCAGCTGCGACATCTTCTCGGTGTTGCGGCTCATCGAGTCCAGGAGGATGGCGGTGCTCTGCGAATTGGTGATGCGCATGGGGCGTCTCGTCGGGTGGCGGGCTACGGCGTTCAGAAGGCCGCGAGCATGCTGTCGAACAGGTCCTTGGCGGTGCTGATGACCTTCATGTTGGCCTGGTAGGCCTGCTGGTAGGTCATCAGGTTGACCGCCTCCTCGTCCAGGTTCACCGCGCTGACGCTGTCGCGCTGGTTCTGCGCCTGCTGCGTCACGGTCTTGGCGGTGTCCAGGTCGGCCTGGTTCTGCCGGCTGTCGCTGGCCACCCGGCCGATCAGCCCGGCGTAGGCGTCGTTGAGCGTCACCTGATTGCCGTCGAGGGTGATGACATGGCTCTTCAGGTCGATCAGCTTCAGCAGGTTGCCGTTGTTGCCCTTCTCCCCGGCGCTGTCGGACAGCGCCAGTTCGGTGGGCTGCAGGCCGGTGAGGCTGAGCAGCTTGCCGGTGCTGCCGGGGTTGGCCTGCAGCAGCGCCTGGCCGGGGTTGCCGTTGAGGTCATAGCCGCCGGCCAGGGTGGAGTTGACCAGGTCGGCGACCTGGGTGGCCATCTGCGCCAGGCTGTCGAGGTTCGGCCGCAGGGTCTGGTATTCGGTGTCGTACAGCGCGCCCATGGCGCCGCCCAGGTCCTGCTGGTGGATGGCGAACTGGGTGCCGGCGAAGGCCAGGCTGACGTCCTGTTCGCCGCTGCTGGTCAGGCTGACCTTCAGCTGCGCGGCGGAGGCACCGGCCACCAGCGGCTGGCCGTTGGCCAGGGACACCGAGACCGAGCCGTCGGCGGCGGCGCTGGTGCGGATGCTGCTGTACTGGCTGAGCTGGGTGATCAGCGCGTCGCGCTGGTCCTGCAGGGCCGAGGGGTCGGCGGCGGCGGACTGCGCGGCGACGATCTTCTTGTTCAGCAGGGCGATGTTGCCGGTCAGGCCGTTGATCTCGCCGACCATGGTGCCGCGCTGTTCCTGCAGGGACTTGAGCTGGGTGTCGAGGTTGCCGGAGAGGGTGTTGAAGCGCTGCGCCAGGTTGCCGGCCTCGGCGATGATCTGCTGGCGCAGGGCGGTGGAGTCCGGGGTGGCGCTGGCCTCGCTGAGGGCGGCGAAGAAGTTGTCGAGGCCGACGCTGATGCTGGCGCCGTCGCTGGACATCAGGTCCTCCAGCGCGCCCAGGTACTGCTGGGCGTTGCTGTAGTAGTTCTGCGCGGTGGTGGCGCGCCACAGCTGCTGGTTGAGGAAGTCGTCGGACATGCGCCGGATGCCGGTCACCTTCACCCCGCCGCCGGGGCTGAGCGAGCCCTGCCCGCCGAGGGAGCTGGTGAGCACCGACAGGCGGCTGAACCCGGGGGTGTTGACGTTGGAGGTGTTCTGCCCGGTGATCGACAGGCCGATCTCCGAGGCGCGCACGCCGCTGTAGGCGATCTGCGTCAAATTGCTCACGACTGCTTCCCTTTGGGCTGAAGGCGGATCGGTTGGGCGAAGGCGGCGGAGAGTGCCTGGTGTTGCCTGCCCTGCTGCTGATAGGCGACCGGTTCGGCCGCCGGCTTAAGCGGCGCCGGCGCTGCGGCCTGGCCGCGGCGATCGAGGTCGTCGAGGATGCCGCGGGTGTAGCGGCGGGTTTCCTCGAAGGGGATGCGTTCGATCCAGGCCTCGCCGCTGATCTCGCCGCGGCGCGGGTCGCCGTTGCTCTTCAGCCACTCGTCCACCCGGCCGGGGCCGGCGTTGTAGGCGGCCAGGGCCAGGGCGCGGTGGCCGTCGTAGCGCTGCAGCATTTCGTCGAGGTAGGCGCTGCCGAGCTGGCGGTTGTAGGCGCCGTCCTGGGTCAGGCGCTGCGGGTCGAACTCCAGGCCCAGCTTGGCGGCCATTTCCCGCGCGGTGTCGGGCATCAGCTGCATCAGGCCGCGGGCGCCCTTGGGCGAGACGGCGGCGACGTCGCCGGCGGATTCGTGGTCGATCAGGCTGTCCACCAGCTCGCCGAAGGCCGCGCTGCCGCGTTGCCAGAGCCGCCCGGCGGCCTGCACGCCGCGCTGCCAGTCGGCCGCCACGGCCTGCTGCAGGCTGCGCGGCAGGCCCAGTTGATCGCCACCGGCCAGCGCCTCGCCGCGGCTGTCGGAGTCGTGGCCGGAAAGCTGGCGCACCAGCAGCGCGGCGATGCCGGTCTGCTTGCGCTCGGCCAGGCTGTCGGCGAGCACGCCGTCGTAGAAGTCGCGCAGGGTGTCCAGGTCGCGGCTGCGGCCGATGCCGCCGGCCGAGAGCACGTCGCCGGCCTTGCGCATCTGCTTGAGGATCTGCTGCAGGAACAGCGCCTCGAACTGCTCGGCGGCCGCCTCCAGGCGCGCCTGGGGGTTGCCGTCCTGGCCGCGCGCGGCGTTCAGCGCGGTGGGGAGTGAAACGATGCTCATGCGCGCGCCCTAGATGATGATGAGTTCGGCGTTCAGCGCGCCGGCCTTCTCCAGCGCCTGGAGAATGCTCATGACGTCGTCCGGGGTGGCGCCGAGGCTGTTCACGGTGTCGATGATGCCCTGCAGGCTGGCGCCCTCGGGCCAGCGGAACATCGGCTTCTTGTCCTGGGCGACGTTGACGTCGGACTGCGGCGTGACCGTGGTGCGGCCGCCGGAGAACGGCGCCGGCTGGCTGACCTGGGGGTTCTCGCTGATGGTCACGGTGAGGCTGCCGTGGGACACCGCGGCGGCCTTCACCCGCACGCCCTGGCCGATGACCACGGTGCCGGTGCGGCTGTTGAACACCACCTTGGGCCGTTCGCGGCCTTCCTGCACCTCCACGCCTTCGAGCAGGGCCATGAAGCTGGTGCGCTGGTTGGCCGAGACCGGCGCGCGCACGCTGACCTTGGTGCCGTCCAGGGCCTGGGCGCTGCCGGCGCCAAGCAGGTTGTCCAGCGCGGTGACGATGTGCGCGGCGGTCTGGAAGCTGGGCTGGCGCAGGTTGAGCATGATGTCCGGGCGGCTGGCGAAGTCGCTGGGGATCATCCGTTCGACGGTCGCGCCGTTGGGGATGCGCCCGCCGTTGGCGGTGTTGATGGTCACGCTGGAGCCGCTCTGGCCGCTGGCGTTGAGGCCGCCCACGGCCACCGCGCCCTGGGCCAGGGCGTAGGTTTCGCCGTCGATGCCGCGCAGCGGCGTGAGCAGCAGCTGGCCGCCGCGCAGGCTCTTGGCGTCGCCCAGCGAGGACACGGTGACGTCCACCGTCTGCCCGGGGCTGTACGAGGGCGGCACTTCGGCGGTGATGCTCACCGCGGCGACGTTCTTCAGCTTGGGGTCGATGTTGGCCGGCAGGTTGACGCCGAACTGCTTGATCATGTTCACCACCGACTGGCTGGTGAACTTCACCTGGGTCTTGTCGCCGGTGCCGTCGAGGCCGACCACCAGGCCGTAGCCGATCAGCTGGTTGCCGCGGATGCCCTCCACGTCCACCAGTTCCAGCAGCGGCACGGCGCGACTCGCCAGGGGCCAGCAGAACAGCGTCAGCGGCAGCAGGTACTTCAGGATGGCTCGCATGGCCGGCAGCGCCTCACAGAGGGAACAGGGGGTGGGTGAAGAAGCGCGTCAGCCAGCCGGCCGAGTTGCTGTCGTTGAGCACGCCGCGCCCGGCATAGGAGATGTTGGCGTTGGCGACGTTCTGCGAGGACACCTGGTTGTTGCGGTTGATGTCTTCCACCCGCACCAGGCCGGTGAGGCGGATGAATTCCGAGCCCTGGTTCAGGCGCAGGTTCTTCTCGCCGCGGACCACCAGGGTGCCGTTGGGCAGCACCTGGTGCACGGTCACCGCGATGGCGCCGCGCAGGGAGTTCTGCTGCTCGCTCTTGGCGTCGCCCTTGAAGTCCCGCGAGCTGTCCGCCGAGCTTTCCAGGCGGTCGTAGCTGTGGCCGAGGATGGTGGGGATGCCGATGCCCAGGCTGGAACTCTTGTCGAAGCTGGTGCCGGCGCTCTTGCTCGACTGCGTCTGCTCCTCCAGCACCACGGTGAGCACGTCGCCCACGCGCAGGGCGCGCTGGTCCTGCACCAGGCCGCCGTAGTAGCCGGGGCGGTACAGCCCGCCGCCGGTGGTGGGCGGCAGGCTGTAGTCGAGGGTCGGCGGCTGGTAGGCGCTGGAGTCCTCTTCCGGGAGCATCTCGTTGAAGCTCGCGCAGCCGCCCAATAGCAGCAGGGCGAGCAGCGTCGGCAGGCGGCTCATGGCGGTCATACGGTCTGGTTGAGGAACTGCTGCATGCCGGAGGCGGCGTCCAGTACCTTGGCGTTGGCCTCGTAGGCGCGCTGGATGGCGATCATGTTGACCATGGCCTCCACCACCTGCACGTTGGAGCCTTCCAGCACGCCCTGCTTGAGGGTGCCCAGGCCGTCTTCGCCGGGCACGCCTTCCACCGGCTGGCCGCTGGCCACGGTCTCGCGGTAGAGGTTGCCGCCCAGGGCCTCCAGGCCCGCCGGGTTGGTGAAGTTGACCAGGGTGATCTGGCCCAGCTGGGTCGGCTGCGTCTCGCCGGCCATGATCGCGGTGACGGTGCCGTCGCTGCCCACGGTGAAGCTGCTGCTGCCGGCCGGCACCTCGATGTTGGGGATCAGCGGCAGGCCCTGGGCGTTGACCACCACGCCGTCGGAGTTGAGCTGCAGCTGGCCGTTCTCGGTGTACAGGGTGTCGCCGTTGGGCGCTTCCACCTGGAAGAAGCCGCGGCCGACCACGGCCAGGTCCATCGGCTGCCCGGTGGTCTGCATGCTGCCTTCGGTGAACACCTTCTGCGTGCCGGCCACGCGCACGCCGCTGCCCAACTGGATGCCCGAGGGCACGGTGTTGACCTGGTCGGCCTGGGCGCCGGGCTGTCGGTCGATGGAATAGAACAGGTCCTCGAAGACCACCCGGTCGCTCTTGAAGCCGGTGGTGTTGACGTTGGCCAGGTTGTTGGCCACCGCCGACAGCGCGGTGTCCTGCGCGGCCAGGCCGGTCTTGCTCACCCACAGTGCCGAACTCATGCGGTATCTCCTTCGCGGGCCGCGCGCAGCGCGGCCGGGTTGTACGGGGCGCGTCAGTCGCGCAGCAGGCGGTCGCCGGCGGACGCCATGTCCTCGGCGGCCTTCATCATCTTCACCTGGGTCTCGAACATGCGGTTCAGGCTCATGGTCGCGGTGAGCTGGTCGATCGACGACACGTTGCTCGCCTCCAGGTACCCGCTGACCAGGCGCACGTTTTCGGTGGCCTCGGCCGGCTGGCCGTCCTTGCGCACCAGCAGGCCGGCGGCGTTCTTCTGCAGCTCGGCGGCCGGGGCGTCGACCAGCTTGATGCGGTCCACCTCGGTCATCAGGTAGTCGCCTCGGGGCATCACCGAGACGGTGCCGTCCTCGCCAATGTTCACGCTGTCGTACTCGGGCAGGACGATCGGGCCGCCCTCCCCCAGCACCTGGCGGCCGTTGATGGTCAGCCGCCCCTCGCTGTCGACGACCATGCTGCCGTGGCGGGTGTAGGCCTCGCCCTCGCCGTCCCGCAGGGCGATCAGGCCCTGGCCGCGGATGGCGAAGTCGAGGTCGCGGCCGGTCACCGTTAGGGTGCCGGGGGCCATGTCGACGCCGTTGTTCTCCAGGCGCGCCAGGTGCCGGCTGTCGTAGCCGTAGCCGCTCACGTCCACGGCGCTGACGCGCTCCATGTCGGCGCGGAACCCCGGGGTGTTGGCATTGGCCAGGTTGTTGGCGCGCACCTGCAGCGACTGCAGGGTGCGGCTGGCGGCGCTCATCGCGGTATAGGCCAGGCGGTCCATGGGTCAGCCTCAGACGGCGCCGAACAGCGCTTGGGTGAGTTCCTTGTCGGTGGTCAGCACCTTGGTGTTGGCCTGGTAGTTGCGCTGGCCTTCCATCAGGCTCACCAGTTGCGCGGTGAGGTCGACGTTGGAGCCTTCCAGCGCGCCGGCCACCAGGTCGCCGAACTGGCCGCCGCCGGGGGCGCCCACCAGCGGGCCGCCGGAGGCCGAGGTCTCGGTCCAGGCGGTGCCGCTGACCGCGCGCAGGCCCTCGGGGTTGACGAAGCTGGCCAGCACCACCTGGCCCTGCAGCAGGCGCTGGCCGTTGCTGTAGTTGACGTAGACCATGCCGTCCTCGTCGACGGTCAGGCCGGTCTTGTCGCCGGAGGCATAGCCGGAGGCCTTGTTGGTGGTGACGGCGAAGTCGGAGCCGTACTGGGTGGTGCCGGTGTAGTCGACGTTGATCGCCAGGGCGTTCACGCCGCCGGCCAGGCCGCCGACGTTGAGGGTGATGGGCGCGCTGGGCGAGGTCAGCATGCCGGCGCTGTCGAAGCTCAGCGCCTGGGTGCCCACGGCGTTGCCGTCGGCGTAGTAGTGGCTGGTCCAGGTGTTGTCGCCAGTCTTCACGAAGTACTGCGTCAGGGTGTGTTCCTTGCCCTGGGAGTCATAGACCTTGGTGGTGTAGGTGGAGTTGTAGGTGGAGGCGTCGGCCGGGTCGAAGGCCAGGGCCGGCACTTCGCCGTCGGCGTCGAGGTTGGCGACGAAGTCCAGGCTGTCGGTGGCCTTGGCCGGCAGGCTGGCGGTCTTCACCTGCAGGTCGCCGAGCACGCCGGCCTGCAGGTTGCCGGCGGCGTCCACCGAGTAACCCTGCAGGCGCTGGCCGGAGGCGTTGACCATGTAGTTGGCGTTGTCGGTGTTGAACACCCCGGCGCGGGTGTACTGGGTCTCGCCGGTGGCGCTCTTGACCATGAAGAAGCCGGTGCCGGAGATGGCCAGGTCGAGGTTGCGGCTGGTGTTGGTGAGGCTGCCGCCGAGGCTGATGCTCTGGGTGCTGCCCAGCACTTCCACGCCCATCGCCTGGCTGTCGGCGTAGACGCTGCCGAACTCTGTGCGCGAGGACTTGAAGCCGACGGTGCCGACGTTGGCGATGTTGTTGCTGACGGTGTCCAGCTGCTCGCTGACGGCGTTCAGCCCGGTCAGGGAAATATTGAAGCTCATCGGGGTTCTCCTGGGCGGGATCAGGCAGCCGCGCTGCCGAATTCGACGATGTTGTAGAAGGGCACGGAACCGGCGCCCTCGACTTCCAGTACCGGGCCGCTTTCGCTGACGCGCACGTGGCTGACCTTGCCGCCGACCTCGACCTTGGGCTTCTCGCCGCTGCTGGTCTCGACCTCGACGCTGTACTTGCCCGGCGCCAGGCCGAGCTTCCGCGGGTCGACGCTGAAGGCCACGCTGCCGGCCTCCTGCGGGCCGAGGGCGAGCTTGGTCACCTCGCCGGTGGCGGCGCTGGTCAGCTTCAGGGTGGTGCTGGTGGAGGCATGCTCCAGCTGCACCTGGCCGTCGACCACGGCGTCGTCCAGCTGCAGGCTGTCCACCGAGACCATCACCTTCTGCCCTACCAGGCCGGCGGCGGTGAGGTTCTGCAGGTTGTCGGCGAGTACCAGGCTGTTCTTCTGGATGGTGTTGAGGTTCTCCAGGCTCTGCACCTGGGACAGCTGCGAGTACTGGTTGACGAACTGGGTGCTGTCCACCGGGTCGGTCGGGTCCTGGTACTGGATCTGCGCGACCATCAGGGTGATGAAGTTGTTCTGCAGCTGCGACACGTCGGTCAGGTTGACGCCGACGCTGTCGCCGCCAGTGCTGCTGCCGCTGGCGGAGTTGGTGCCGTTGACACTGCTGGTCATGACTGTTCTCCCAGCTTCAGCAGGCCCTGCTGCATGCTGCGTACACGGTTGAGGACATCGACACTGGTCTCGAAGCTGCGGGTGGCCGACATCATGTCGGTCATTTCCTCGATCTCGTTGACGTCCGGGTAGTAGACGTAGCCGTCGCGGTTGGCCAGCGGGTTGTTCGGCTCGTAGCGGCGCTGCGGCTCGGTGCCGGAAGTCACCACGTCCAGCACCTGCACGCGGGCGCCGCCCATGCCGGCGTCGCGCACCAGTTCGTCGTTGCCGTAGACGGCGGCGAACATCGGCTTGCGCGCCTTGTACGCGGCATCGGCGCTGGAGGCGGCGGAGTCGGCGTTGGCCAGGTTGCTGGCCACGGTGTTCAGGCGCACGGTCTGCGCGGTCATCGCGGAACCGGCGATGCGGTAGATGGAGTCCAGTGCCATGCTCAACGTCCTTCGATGGCCTGCTTGAGGCCGCGGAACTTCATGCCGAGGAAGGTCAGGCTGGTCTGGAAGCCCATGGCGTTGCGGGCGAACTCCGACTGCTCCACGCCCTGCTCGACGGTGTTGCCGTCTTCCGACGGCTGGTTGGGGATGCGGTACTTCAGCTGCGCGTCGTCGTCGGCGAAGGCCAGGCCGGCGTCCTCGGCCTGCGGGTCGAGGCGGCGCATCTCGCCGGCAAAGTCGATATCGCGGGCGAGGAAGCCCGGGGTGTCCTGGTTCGCCAGGTTGGCGGCGAGTATCTCGCTGCGCTGGGTGCGCACCTGCAGCGCACGCACGTGCACGGCGAGGGATTCTTCTACCCGTATGCTCATCGGTGGCTGTCTCCGGCCTGACTCTTGCTGGCGTCCCCTTCAGCAGGAACCGTGCCTAACTTGAGAACAGCGAGCGAAGCCTTGATTTCACTGACCTCCAGCCCACACCGCCAACCCCCGGCCGCCCCCCGGCTTCCGCTTTCGCGTCGCCTGGCGGGCCGGGGCGGAAAAAGCCTTTCCGCCCTCTTCCTGGTCCTCGCCGCCGGCCTGGCCAGCCCCACGGGCGAGGCCGCCGGCGAAGCCCGCGCTCAGGTCGAACAGGCGGTGAGCGCGCAACTGGACGCCCAGCTGCGCGAAGAAGCCCGGCGCAACGGCTGGCAGGGCCTGCGCAGCCAGTTCAGCCACGAATTGCTCGGCAGCCTGCCGCCAGCGCCCTGCAGAACGCCGCTGCAACTGCAAAGGCGCAGCGACGAACCCTCGGCCCTGGCCCGCCAGCGCTATGAAGTGCGCTGCGCGGACGGCGCCGGCTGGGCGGTGACGGTCAGCAGCCAGGCCGATGCCTTCCTGCCGGTGCTGGTGAGCGCCGCCATCATCGACCGCGGCCAGGTCCTGGGCGCCGGCGACCTGAAGCTGCAAGCGCAGAACATCGCCCGCGCCCACCACGGCTTCTTCACCCGCCCCGAACAGGTCATCGGCCAGGGCGCCCGCCGCCGCCTGCGCGCCGGCCAGCTGCTCACCCCGCAGGTGCTCAGCGGCGCGCAACTGGTCAAGCGCGGCCAGCAGGTCCGCATCAACGCCAGCCGCGACGGCATCCAGGCCAGCACCCCGGGCCAGGCCCTGGCCAACGGGCAGCAGGGCGAAGTGATCAAGGTGCGCAACCTGAGCAGCGAGAAAGTGATCCAGGCGCGGGTGGTCGAGGCGGGGGTGGTGAGCAGCACCTTCGAATGAAAGAGCCCGTAGGAGCGGGCCCTGCCCGCGATTCGCGCGCAGGGCGCGCTCCTACAGGGGAATGACGCGGGTGGGGCAGCGTAGGAGGATCTCATCCGCGAATCGCGCCGATACCCCCGGCTATCGCGGACAAGGTCCGCTCCTACGGGGGAGGAATACCGTGCCCCCCGGCAATCTGTAGGAGCGGGCCCTGCCCGCGATTTCGCGCGCAGGGCGCGCTCCTACAGGGGAATGACACGGGTGAGGCGGCGTAGCGGATCTCATCCGCGAATCGCGCCGATACCTCTGGCTATCGCGGACAAGGTCCGCTCCGTTCGTGCGTCCCTGGTGCGGCTGGAGCAGTTGCCTTGTCGATCGCGCCGAGGTGCTCTTCGTAGGAGCGGGCCCTGCCCGCGATGCCCTCTTCCCGCCTCCCGCAAGAATTTCTCGAATCGGCCCTTAAGCCCTTTTCCATCCCGGTCGCCCTACCCCTTCAGCAGGCGATCAAAGCCGGCTTTACACAAGCCCAATCCGAGGATTCATTCCATGGCTCTGTCGATCCATACCAACTATTCCGCCCTGACCACCCAGACCAACCTGAACAAGACCAACGCCAAGCTGGCCACCAACCAGCAGCGCCTGGGCACCGGTTACCGCGTGAACAGCGCCGCCGACGACGCCGCCGGCCTGCAGATCGCCACCCGCCTGGACGCCCAGTCCCGCGGCATGGCCGTGGCCACCCGCAACGTCAACGACTCCGTGTCCCTGCTGCAGACCGCCGAAGGCGCCTTCAGCGAGATGACCGACATCGTCCAGCGCATGAAGGACCTGGCCACCCAGTCGGCGAACGGCACCAACAACACAGATGACCAAGACTCCATGCAAGCCGAGTACGACGAGTTGGGCAAAGAGCTGGCCAATATCATGAAGAACACCAGCTATGCAGGCTCCAACCTCTTCTCCGACGGCAGCACCACCGACGGTACCGGCGGCAAGTTCTCCGACGCCGTCAAGTTCCAGATCGGGGCCAGTAGCGGCGAAGTCCTGAGCCTGGACGCCAAGGACAACGTCTCAGCTGTGGCGACTGCTCTCGGCGATATCTCCAAAACCTACGGCGATGACACTCTGACGGGTGATGAAATCAATGCTACCAACGCCAACGGCATGATCGACAAGCTGAGCGACGCCCTGGACAGCATCGGCACCCTGCGCGCCCAGTTCGGCGCCAACATCAACCGCCTGAACCACACCGCCAACAACCTGGCCAACATGAAGGACAACACCGACGTGGCCAAGGGCACCATCATGGATGCCGACTTCGCCTCCGAATCGGCGGCCATGACCAAGAACAGCATGCTGATGCAGTCCGGCATCTCCATGCTCAAGCAGGCCGGCCAGATGCCGGGCATGGTCATGTCCCTGCTGGGCTGATCCGCCCCGCGCAACTGACCGAAAGCAAACGCCCCGACCCGTTCGGGGCGTTTGCCGTTGGGGCCGGGGAATCCGGCGACGCGAGTGGAATTAGCAATCTGTCAAGCAAGAAAGGTATAGAAATGGGACTTGTCTCTACATTTTATTGACGCCAGAATGTCGTCCCTCTTCATCAGAACCGATACGAATTCGTACAGGGACAGGCTGCCAGACGCTTCATGGACATGATTCAGATCACGCCCGTCGCCGACGCCCGCCCCCTTCCCGCCCGCCTCATCCGTACCGGCCTGGCCGACGGTTGCCTCGCCCACTTCCAGCCCGAGCTGTACCAGTTGGTGCTGCAGCGCGAGGGTTTCGAGGAAAAGGTCGAGCTGGGCTTCTCCGGCAGCCGCCTGCTCGAACGCCTGCTGCGCGAACCCGGCGAGGTGGTGGCGCGCGACGAATTGCTGGCCCACGCCTGGAGCGACCGGGTGGTCGGCCAGGGCAGCCTCAACCAGCAGATCTACACGCTGCGGCAGATACTCGGCGACGAGAAGCGCCGCGAGATCATCCAGACCCTGCCGCGCCGCGGCTACATGCTCAACCCGCGCTTCGCCGTGCGCGCACCGGTCGAAGCCGAGGACGCGCCCCTCCCCGATCAGGAACCGGCCCCGGCCGCCATGCCCGCCACCCCGCCGCTGCGACCGGCCCGCCGCTGGCGCAGGCCCGAGCTGCTGGCCGTGGCGGCGCCGCTTCTGCTGATTGGGCTGGCCCTGGCCGCCACGCTGCACTATGCCCTGCAGCGAACCCAGGACCTGCGCGCGGACCTGGACATCGGCAACAAGCATTTCACCTATTTCGATGCGCGCGCCCAGGGCCTGGCCCAGCTGCGCGAGCGCACCGGCGCCCTGAGCGCGCGCCTGGCCGCGCTGAGCGAGCAGCCCGCGCAATTCACCCTGTCGCGCCATGCCGGCTTCTACGAAGTGGCCTGCAGCAGCGCCCAGGCCTCCACTCGCCTGCTGCTGATCCACCAGGACCAGCTCGCCCGCCTGGGCGACGAGCAACTGCGGAGCTGCCTGCCATGAAGCGTCTGCACCTGCTCGCCGGCAGCGCAATGCTGAGCCTGGGCCTGTTCAGCGGGATGACCGCCACCTGGCTCAACTACCGCTCCGCCAGCGAGTTCGACGGCCGCTACCGCAGCAGCGGCCAGCTGATCCTCGCCGACGGCCGCGTCCTGCGCCTGGAGCACAGCCTGCTGCTGCGCGACGGCCGCTTCTATGCGGTGACGCGCCAAGGCGATACCGTGCAGAAGACCTCCGGCCACGTCGAGTCGGGCTTCCTCGACCACCTGCGCCTGCGCGTGGAAAAGAGCGAGCTGGCCGAACTGCAGCAGGCCACGCAGCTGGACAACGAGCTGCTGTTCAACCTGCTCTACGGCAGCGACAACGACAGCGTGCTGAACCTACAGCCCCACGGCGACTGCCTGTTAGCCGAGGAAACCCGCCAGCTCTATTGTGCCGAGCGCTTCGCCGGCGAGCCCTGATCAAGGCTTGGCCGCAGAGGCCCCTGCCCACCATTGAACTTCGCCCCCTCGGAACCGACCTGCACACGCGCCTGTTCGTCGCTGAACAACTGGCGGTACAGCTGCTCGGCGCTGTCGGTCAGCAACAACAGTTCGATGCGACGGTTGGCGCCGTTCTGCGGGTCCTCCGGCAGCAGCGGCATGCCGTCGGCCTGGGCGGTCACCTGGAGCACGTTGTTCGCCGGCAGGCCGGCGTCCACCAGCACGTTGCGCGCCTGCAGGGCGCGGTCGCCGGAGAGGTTCCAGTTGTTGTAGCCGTTGGCCCCGCGGTAGGGCACGGCGTCGGTGTGGCCGCTGAGGATCAGGCGGTTGTCGACCTTCGCCAGCACGCCGCCCAGGGCCGCCAGCAGCGTGCGGAAATGTGGATCGAGGATGGCGCTGCCGCGGGGGAACATGAAGCGCTTGGGGTCGTCCTTGATCAGCACGCGCAGGCCCTGGGGCACCACCTTGACCTCGATGTTGGCCAGCGCGTCGGTCTGCGCGGAAACCGCGCGGATCAGCGCCGCCAGCTCCTGCAGGTCGACGCTGGAATCGTAGTGGCGCGGCTCGCTGCCCTCGCCCGGCTGGCTGCCGTCGACGCTGGCGCGGGTGCCCTCGGGCGTGCGCGGCGGGTTCTGCGGCTGCACCGGCATGGGCAGGCCGTCCAGTTCCACCGGCGTGCGGCTGGAGCCGTCGAACACCCCGGCGCCGCCGTCCACCAGCGGGTTGCTCTGCAGGTCGCCCACCGCCGGGTTCTGCACCACGCTGCGCGGCTGCACGATCCACAGCACCATGAACAGCGCCATCATCGCCAGGGTGAAGTCGGCGAAGGCCACCTTCCAGGCGGAGCTGTGTTCCTCGGCGTGGCCCTTCTTGCTGCGCCGCTTGATGATGACTTCGTGGGGCTGCTCGCCACGCTTCCTCATGCCGCTTCCCTTTCATCCTCGTACTGGTTGACCCAGGTCTCGAGCTGGCGGAAGGCCGGCTTGACGTCCTGCTCGATCAGCTTGCGCCCGGCGTCCACCGCCAGCAGCGTGGGCTTGCCGGCGACGTGGGCGACCAGGGTGGTGCGCACGCATTCCAGCGCCGAGAGTTCGGTCTTCACCCGCTGGGCCATGGCGTTGGACAGCGGGTCGAGCAGGCAGTAGCAGAAGAAGATGCCGAGGAAGGTGCCCACCAGCGCCGCGGCCACGTGGGCGCCCACCTCGCCGATGGTGCCGCCGATGCTGCCCATGGTGATGATGATGCCCATGATCGCCGCCAGGATGCCGAAGCCGGGCATGGCCTCGCCGACCTTGTGCAGCGACTTCGACGGCTGCAGCAGGGCGTGCTCCATGGCGTCCAGCTCCTGTTCGAGGAAGCCTTCCAGCTCGTGGGCGCTGATCTTGCCCATGGCCATCAGGCGGAAGTTGTCGGCGATGAAGGCCATCAGGTTCCTTTCCTGGAGGATCAGCGGGTAGCGGGCGAACAGCTCGCTCTGCTCCGGCTCCTCTATGTGCTCGTCGAGCACCTTCAGGCCGCCTACCTCGACCATCTCCAGCAACTGGTAGAGCAGCATCAGCAACTGGCGCTGGAACTCCTCGCCGCGGCGCTTGTAGACGAACACGCCCTTGACCTGGGAGAGCATCTCCAGCAGCACCTCGCGCGGGTTGGCCACCACCAGGCTGCCCAGGCCGGCGCCGAGGATGATGACCACCTCGGCCGGCTGCCAGAGCACGCGCATGTCGCCGTTGGCCATGGCGTAGCCGCCCAGGACGCAGGCGACGATGATCAGCGCGCCTATGACTTTCTGCATGATTCAGCTTCTCTCGCTCAGGTAGCGGCAGGCCTTGTTCAGCGCCTGCTTGCTCAGTTGACAGACCCGGGCGTCGCTCACGTCGAGCACCAGGGCGATTTCCTTCAGGCTCAGCTCGTGCTGGTAGTACAGCGTCAGCACCAGGCGCTCGCGCTCGTTGAGCTGAGCCAGGGCCTGGGCCAACATGCGCTCGCGCAGCACTCGCGCCTCCAGCGCCGACTCGCCGTCCACCAGGTTCTCCAGGCCTTCGCCGAGCAGCGCGTCGAGGCTCTCGATAGCCTCGCAGGCCTCGGCCTGCAGGTAGTCCTGGTAGGCGCGCTCGTCGAGCCCGGTGTGGGCGAGGATTTCCTTGTCCGTGGGCACCCGTCCCAGGCGCCGGGCCAGCTCGCGGATGCCGTCGCGCACCTTGTGCGCCTGCAGCCGCACCTGGCGCGGACGCCAGTCCTGGCGGCGCAGCTCGTCGAGGATGGCGCCGCGGATGCGCAGCACGGCGAAGCCGGCGAACTGCTCGTCGGGCGTGCCGTAGCGGCGCAGGCTTTCCAGCAGGCCCATCAGGCCGATCTGCTCCATGTCCTCGCGGTCCAGCACCTGGTTGGCCTGCAGCGACAGCTGGCTGACCACCCGCCGCACCAGCGGCAGGTAGCGCATCAGCCATTGCTGCTCGGCGCCCGGGGCGAAGGCCGGGTGGCCCGCCTCGGCGGGGTTGCGGTAGTCGAGGGCGCAGTGGGCGTTCATGGGCGGGCCCCTATTGCACGATCAGCTTGCTGACCAGCACGTGCTGGAAGGGCGCGGCCACCTTGCGCGTGGCGAAGTCGGCCAGCAGCACCTGCTCCAGCTCGCCCTGCAGCGCCGGGATGCTCTTGCCGCGCAGCTGCTCGTAGGTCAGCGCGGACAGGTGCGCCACCGCCGAGTTGCGCACCACGGGGTCGATCTGCTGCAGCTTCTTCTGCTCGGTGCCCAGCTCGGCCTGCAGCACCAGGTCGAGCACGAAGTAGTGCTCGCGGCCATCGCTGCCCGGCAGGCTGACGATGATCTTGTTGACCGGGAAGAACTCGTATTCGCCCGGTGCTTCCTCCTCCTGCGCAGCGTCCTGCCCGGCGCCGGCCGCCTCGCCGGCCTTGGCCTGGGCGGCCAGCAGCGGGCGCGCCAGGTACCAGGTGCCGGCCACGCCGCCGGCGGCGATCAGCAGATTCAGAACAGTGAACAACAACATGATGCGGCGCATCGTCATGACGGTTTCCCGATCCTCGGTTTGCATTGATTGCCCGGCGCTAGACGGTGACCAGCACGTCGCCCGGGCGGCGTGCCTCGTCTGGCGCCGCTTCGGGTTCCAGAACTGCCGCGCGGCGCGGCGCGTCATCCAGCCAGGGCGCCGGGCGTCCCTGCTGGGCCTGTTGCTGTTGCGCCTGCTGCTGGCCGGCGCGGCCGTCGGAGACCTGCACCTCCACCGGCTGCTGGCTGGCCCCGGCGATGTCCTGGCGCAGGCGTTCGGCGCCCTGTTGCAGCAGGCGCGCGACGTCGCCCTGGGCGGCGTGGATCTGCACCGTCAGGCCGGCGTTGTCCCGGCTCAGGTAGATTTCCAGGCGCCCCAGTTCCGGCGGGTCCAGGCGGATGGCGGCGCTCTGCTGGTTGTGCCGCAATTGCAGTTCGACGTTGTCGCGCAGGGCATTGAGCAACTGCTCGCCCCAGCGCTCGGCCGGCGCCTGCAGGTTCAACTGGCGCTCGGGCACGTGGCTGGCCGGCAGCGGCTGGGCATCGCTCGCCACGGCCGGGGCGTTCGCCTGCACCGGCGCAGCGCTCGGCTGCGCCTGGCCGGCGAGCTTGTCGAGCTGGCTGCGCAGCAGTTCGTCGCCGGCGGTGTCGGTCTTCGCCAGCGGCGCTTCATCGGCCTTGGCCGGCAGGGCCAGGCTCGGCAGCGGCTGGCCCTGGGCCGGCGTCGGCGCGGCCTCGAGCATGCCCTGGGGCAATTGCGGCAGCGGCAGGTTGGCGGGCAAGCCACGGGATAGCGGGGCGCTCGCGACATCGCCGGCCTGGCCGGCATCGCGGGCCTGCAGCGTCACCTCGCGCTGGCCGAGCATGCTGGCCAGCCATTGCTCGGCGCCCGGCAAGGCGCCCAGGCTCGGGTCGGGCTGCGGCTGCGCATCCTGCGATGCGGCCGGGTCGGCAGGGCTCGATGGCGTTTCCGGCGGCGCCTCGGCCGCTTCCGCGCCCTTGGCCAGTTGCGCGGCGAAGGCCGGCAGCACCTCGCCCGCCGCCTCCGAGCCCCTGGCGGCAACACCTTCGGCCATCTGCCCGGCACCCATGGCGGGCACGGCCGGCAAGGGCGCGTCCTTGCCCGGCGCGGCGTCCGCGGCCAGGCGGCTGTTCAGCTGCAACACTGTCATCTCCCGGCCAGCAGGCGATCTATCTGCATGTAGGCGGAGCGCCCTTCGGCGTACTCCAGGTGGCTCGCCAGCAACTGGCGCAGGCGCTCCACCTCCTGCGCGCAGGCGCGCCGCGCCTGCTCGTGCAACTGCTGCAAACGGCGCTTGGCCTCCATGCCGGCGGCGTCCAGCGCGGGGCCGGCGGCCAGGCGTTCGAGCAGCGCGCGGATGGCGCCGTCCACCTCGCCCAGGTTCGCCCACTCGCCGCGCGCCAGCACCTCGCCCAGGCGCGCGTGGAGGCTGCGCAGCGCGTGCACGCGCGGGTCAGCCACGGGCGGCATGGACACCGGCCCAGCCTTCGCGCAGGGTGCCGAGCAGGCCGGCCACCTCGTCCAGGCCCTCCAGCGACAGGTTCACGCTGACGTCCGAGAGGCGGTAGATGCAGTAGTCGTAGAGCCGCGCCAGGTCCTGCACCACCTGCCCGCCGGCCTCGTAGTCGAGGGCGCTGGACAGGCCGTTGAGGATGTTCATGCACTTGTCCAGGGAGCGGCCCTTGTGCTGGAAGCGCTTGGCCTCGATATGCCCGCGGGCGCGGGCCAGTTCGTCGAGCAGGCCGTCGAACAGCACCAGCACCAGCTCGTAGGGCGATGCCGCGGCGGCGCGCGCCTCCAGGTCCGTGGTGCGGTAGCTGTCGTAGCCTTCGTTCATCGAATAGGTCATGTGAACATGCTGGAGGTCTGGTCCATGGAATTCATGACTTGCATGAGGTTGGTGTACTGCTTGAGGTAGCGCGCGTACGAGTTGTTGTAGCGCGTCTGCAGGTCGTCGAACTGGTCGTCGATGTCGGCCAGCTTGTCGTTCAGGCTGTTCACCCGCGAGGTCAGCAGGCCGCTGGTGGAGCTGGTGTAGGTCTTGAGCGCGCTGCTCAGGCTGTCGATCAGGTTGCCCTTGTCGCTGAACAGCTGCTCGAAGCCGTCGGCGTTCTGCGCCAGGGCCTTCTCCAGCTTGCTGCTGTCGAGGGTCAGCTTGCCGCTGCTGTCGGCGCTGACGCCGTAGCCGATCAGGTTGACGCCGCCGAAGCTGGTGCGGATCAGGCCGTTGACCGCCGACTTGATCGCCTGCACCGCCGAGTCTCCGGCCAGCGCGCCGCGGGTTGTGCTGCCGCTGCCGCTTGCGGTCAGCGTGCCGATGCTGCTCATCAGGGTGTTGTAGGCATCCAGGAAGCCCTGCAGCTTCTTGCTGGTGGCGTCCTTGTCGCGGCCGATGTCGAGGCTCAGCGGCGCCTCGGCCGGGTCGCTGACCTTGGTGAAGGTCAGGCTCACGCCGTCGATGGCCTTGTCGAAGGTGTTGCTGGCGTTGCGCAGCTCGATGCCGCCCTGCCCGCCCAGGTAGACGATGGCGTCCTGGGCGCTGGAAAGCTGCTTGCGGGCATCGATGGAGCCCTGCATCGCGGCATTGCTGCTGGACAGAGTGATGGCCTGGTCCTCGCCGCTCTCGTCGCTGGTCAGCACCAGGTTCACCGCGCCGTCGCTACGCACCAGGGTGGCCTTGACCCCGGTGTTGTCGGAAGCGCCGTTGATGGCCGAAGCCAGGGCGCTGAGGCTGGTGATGCCGCTCATGTCGATCCTGAAGCTGTCGCTGCCCTGGCCGATGGTCAGCTCGCCGCTGCCCAGGTCGCCGTCGCTCAGGCCCTGCAGGGCCACCTGGTCCTTGGCCGCCAGCTGCTTGACGAAGAACTGGTAGCTGCCGGAAACCGCGGTGGAACCGACACTGGCGGTGGCATAGCCCTCGGCGCTGAAGGTGGCGCTGTTGACCAGCATGTTGCTGGTGCTGCTGGAACTGCTCTTGAGCCCACTGACCGCCGAGGAAAAGGTGCTCAGCGCCGACTTCAGCTGGGTGACCGCGGACAGCTCGCTGTTGTAGCTGGTCTTGTTGCGGTTCAGCCGCGTCTGCGACGCCTGGATGTCGTACTGGGCCAGCTGGGTCGCCATCTGCTGGACGTAATCGGAATCTATGGTTGCCATGGTCGGGTACCCCTTTGCGAGCCTGGGAGCAATATCGGTGCCAACGCCTGGAAGGCCCGTATTCCGGGCATTGCGGGCAAGGACGAGGTGAAAGGACGCTTCCGCCCGAAGGAACCGGAAGCCGGGCCGGAAATGTCGTTTCCGCCTGGCGGTGCGGGAGGTGCTTTGCTTTCAAGGCGACCGTTGGGTCGGGTGGGTTAAGTGGGGGAAGGTTTTTCGAAAAGTGCGAACCGGTTACTCAGGTGCGCGGTGGATATTCCGCCCCTCTCCCCAACCCTCTCCCTGAAGGGAGAGGGAGCTGTCCTCTGCGCGCTGCAGGTTCGGCGTGATCCTGTGACTGCAGTTTGCTCGCGAACCTTGCAGTCACTGGGTTATTCCCCTTCGGGCCAGCGCAAGCGCTGTTCGCGATGGAGCCGCGTCCCGCGTTCGCGGGAATGACGAGGTGAAAGGATGGTGCCAGACCTACAAACCGCTCAGGACAGCCCCCTCTCCCGCTTGCGGGAGAGGGGGCTCTTAGGCCCTTCGCCAGGCAAAAAAACGGCGCCCGAAGGCGCCGCGAAAGGAAAACCTCAATACTCCGGCGAGTACACCCCATGCCCGCCCTGCCCCGCCAGCAGCTGGCCGATGATCTCGTTGTGCATCGCCAGCAGGCGGCCGTTGCGTTCGTTGAGCAGGCGGCATTCCTCCACCTGCTCAGCCAATGCCTGCCAGTCGCGCTGCAGGGGTTGGCGGCCGGCGCCAGGGAAGTGTTCGAGCAGGCGCTGCATGCCGGCGCGGCCGATGTCCAGGCCGAAGGCCTGGAGCACCCTGGCGCGGCGTTCGGCGCGTTGGCGCACGGCTTCCACCAGTTCGCCGATGCGGGCGTTGCTGCGGGCGATGGCCTCGCTGTCGCGGGCCAGCAACTGGTCGTGCAGGTCCAGCAGCGCGCTGCGCAGGTACAGGTAGTCCGCGCGGTCGAGGCGGATGTCGGCCTCGATCAGTTGCAGCAGGCGGGCGCGTCTTTCGCTCATGCACCGCCGCCGTGGAAGTCGAGCATGCTGCGCGACAGCGCCTCGGGGTCGAGGGAGACTTCGCCGCGGGCCAGGGCGTCGCGGATCGCGGCGACCTTGTCCAGGTCCACTTCCGGCAGCGCGCCCAGGGCTTCCTGGACCTGCTCCAGCGGCAGCGCGCCGCTGCCGGCCGGCGCCTGGGCGGCGGGGCGCGCGGCTTCCTCGCGCTGGCTGCGCTGGGGGGCGGCGCTCTGCACGGGGGCGCCGATGACGGGCTTGAGTTGCCGGGTGATTTCCATGTTCGCGTCCAGAAAAAAGGGGTTCTACCGACCGACAGGCGACCGGCTCGGCGAAGAACTTAAATGCTGCCTCATGCGCCCTGGCTCCGCCACCAGCTCTGCGCCGCCAGGCCGTCCTGGATTTTCTGCTCCTGGCGCGCCAGTTGTGTCTGCCATTGCTCCAGGCGCGATTCGATGACCTGCTCCAGCACCTTCTCGCCGCGCATGGCCTGCAGCAGCTCGCCCTGGATGCGCTCCAGCGTCTGCTCGGCCACTTCCAGCTCGCGCTTCTGCAGGGCCAGCATGCGGAACAGCGTGGCCTTGTACTGCTGCTGGTTGCCGCGCTGCAGCTCGGTGCTGGTGGGCACCACGAAGCCGCACAGGCGCGTCAGGCCGGTGATGTTGTTGCGGTAGCGCTGGCACAGGCCGCGCTGGTAGTTCACCCGGCCGAGCATCTCGCGCACGCGGTTGCTCCGCACGCTGGCCAGGCGGCGCAGGGTGTCGATCTGTTCCTTCATAGCCGCAGGGCCTGTTGCAGGTGTTCGAGGCTGGCGGCCAGGTCGGCGCCTTCGTTGACTTCCTGGCGCAGGAAGCGCTCCAGCGCCGGGGCCAGTTGCACGGCGCGGTCGGTGCGGGCGTCCAGGCCGGCGGTGTAGCCGCCCAGGGGGATGAGTTCGCGGATTTTCTCGTAGCTGCCGTGCAGCTCCTTGAACTGCCGCGCCGCGCGCAGGTGCGCCGGCTCGCCGACCTGGGCCATGCAGCGGCTCACCGAGGCGCCGATGTCGATCGCCGGGTAGTGGCCGACGTCGGCCAGTCGGCGCGACAGCACGATGTGGCCGTCGAGGATGGCACGGGCGCTGTCGGCGATCGGGTCCTGCTGGTCGTCGCCCTCGGCCAGCACCGTGTACAGCGCGCTCAGGCTGCCGCTGCCGGCCACGCCGTTGCCGGCGCTTTCCACCAGTTCCGGGAGCATGCCGAACACCGACGGCGGGTAGCCCTTGGTGGCCGGCGGCTCGCCCAGGGCCAGGGCGATCTCGCGCTGGGCCATGGCGTAGCGCGTCAGCGAATCCACCAGCAGCAGCACGTCGCGGCCCTGGTCGCGGAAGTAGGCGGCGATGCTGTGGCACAGCTCGGTGGCCTTCAGGCGCATCAGCGGCGACTCGTTGGCCGGCGCCACCACCACCACGGCCTTGCGCCGGCCTTCCTCGCCGAGGGAGTGCTGGATGAACTCCTGCACCTCGCGGCCGCGCTCGCCGATCAAGCCGACCACCACCACTTCGGCCTTGGTCTGCCGGGTGATCATGCCCAGCAGCACGCTCTTGCCCACCCCGCTGCCGGCGAACAGGCCGACGCGCTGGCCCTTGCCAAGGGTCAGCAGGGCGTTGATGGCGCGCACGCCGACGTCCAGCGCCTCGGTCACTGGGCGGCGCTTGAGCGGGTTGACCGACGGCAGCTGCGCCGAGAGCGCGTCGCGCCCGCCCAGGCGGCCGCGTTCGTCCAGGGGTTCGCCGAGGCCGTTGACCACCCGCCCCAGCCAGGATTCGTCGATGCGTAGCGCGGCCTGTTCCTCGGCCGGGAACACCCGCGAGCCGGCGGCCAGGCCCACCGGCTTCTTGAACGGCATCAGGTAGGTGGTGTCGCGGTTGAAGCCGACCACCTGGGCGTCCAGCAGGCTGCCGTCGGCCTGTTCCACCAGGCAGCGCTGGCCGGTGGCGCGGCGGCAGCCGAGGCTTTCCAGCAGCAGCCCGGAGACGCGCACCAGGCGCCCGCTGACCTTGGCCAACTGCACCGAGTCCAGCGAGCGCAGGGCCTGGTCGACGTCGAGGCTGAAGCTTTCGCCCAGGGCCATCGTCAGTCGTCGCCCAGCAGGTGTTCGCCGAGCACCTGCATGCAGCTGTCCAGGCGTTGCTGGCAACCGATGTCGGTTTCTTCCTCGGCGGTGAGCAGGCGGCATTCGCCCAGGGCCAGGCGCTCGTCGGGGACCAGGCGCCAGGCGGCGGCGCGTTCCGGCGCCAGCTCGCGGATGCGCGCGCATTCCTCGGGGTTGAGCAGCAGCTGCACGCTGTCCGGCTGTTCCGGCATGGCCGCCAGGGCCTCGTCGGCCAGGCTCAGCAGTTGCGTGGGGTGCAGCGTCAGCTCGCAGCGGATGACCTGCCGCGCCACCTTCTGCACCAGTTCCAGCAGTTGTTCGCGGCGCTGCGCCTCGAAGGCCTCGGCGAAGCGGCGAAATTCCTCGCACAGCCGGTCCAGCGGCTGGGCGGCGGTCTCGAAGACGCGGCGGCCCTCCTCGCGGCCTTCCTCGCGCCCCTGGCGCAGGCCTTCCTGGCGGCCCAGGCGCAAGCCCTCTTCATGGCCGGCCTCGCGGCCCTGCTCCAGGCCTTCGCGGTAGCCCTTGTCGCTGCCCTGCTGGTAGCCGTCGGCCACCGCCTTCTGCAGCTCGGCCGGGTCGCCGCCCTGCCATTGCTCCTGCAACGCCCCGCTGCAACGCGGCGGGAAGCGGTACGGCCGCCAGTCGCGGGCGCCGCCGCGGATCACCTTGACCGTCATGGGCGCCTCACTCCACCGTCTGTTCGCGGAACAGCTGCAGCTGGATCTCGCCTTCGGCGGCCAGCTCGCGGACCATCGCCATGATGTCGCGGCGCACCTGCTCGACGCGGCTCAGCGGTACCGGGCCCTGGCGGCGCTTGATGGCGTCCATCTGCTGCGCCTGGCGCTTGGGCATGGCTCCCTGGATGGCCTTGACCAGCGCCGGCTCCGCCCCCTTGAGCGCCACCACCCACTCTTCCAGGGGAATGGCTTCGAGCAGCGCCTGCAGGGTGTCCTGGCTTTGCCGGGAGAGGATGAAGAAGTCGTACATCTCTTCCTCGATGCGCTCCACCAGGCCGGAGTCGTGGCTGCGCAGCAGCTCGAACATATGGTTCCGGTCGCCCTTGAAGCGGTTCATGATGTCCGCCGCCTGCTTGATGCCGCGCACCTGCGAGCCCTGGGTGGAGAGCACCGCCAGGCTGCGGTCGATCAGTTGTTCCAGCTCGGCGATGACCTCGCCGCTGACCTCGCTGAGGTTGGCGATGCGGTACAGCAGCTCGTCCTGGCGCTCGGCCGGCAGGCATTCGAGCACCTGGCTGGCCATGGACGGCGGCAGGAAGGCGAGGAACACCGCCTGCATCTGCGCATGCTCGTTGGCGATGAGGGCGGCGAACTGCTTGGGGTCCAGCCATTCCAGGCGGGCCATGCGGGCGCGGATTTCCTCGCCGTAGATGCTGTCCAGCAGGCTGCGGGTGATGTCGCTGCCCAGGGCCTTGCCGAGCATGCCGGCGAGGTAGCCGCGGGAGGCGCCCTTGATGCTGCTCTGCTCCTTGTAGTCCTCGAAGAAGCGGCCGATCACGTCCGACACCATGGGCAGCTTGACGTTGTTCAGCCGCGCCATGGCCTGGCTGATGCTGATGATCTCCTCGCGGGAGAAGTGCCGCAGCACCCCGGCCGAGGTCTCGTCGCCCATGCTCAGCATGAGGATCGCCGCCTGCTCCATGGAGCTCATGGCGCGCCGGCGCACCGGCACGCGCGCTTCGTCAGCCGACGGGGTTGAGGTCTCGCTCATTGCGCCCTATCCATTGCTTGATCACTTCGGAGACCCGCTCGGGATCGTTCTTGGCGAGCATCTGCAGGTGCTCGATCTGGTGTTCCAGGCCCGAGCCCGGCGCCGGCAGGCGGATTTCCGAGAGCGGGTTGAGTTCGCTGAACACGCCCAGGGCGCGCGGCGCGTCGCCGACCCGCGCCAGCAGGCGTTCGCCATGCTCGTTGCCCAGCAGCGTGCCCAGGCCCTCCTCGCCCGCGGCCGGCGCCGGCTTGCGCTGGGTCAGGCTGCGCACCGCGGGGCGCACCACCAGCAGCAGCAACAACAGGCTGACCAGGCCGAACACGCCCAGGCGCACCCAGCCCTGCAGCTGGGCGTCGTCCCACCAGCGCACAGGCTCGTCCAGCGGCGCGGCGGCGACGAAGGGCAGCACCGAGAGCGACAGGCTGTCGCCGCGCGCGGCGTTGAAGCCCACGGCATTCTTCACCGCCTGCTCCAGCTGCTTGCGGGTTTCCTCGCTCCAGCCGCCCTCGGGGGCCGCGGCGGCGTTGATCATCACCGCCACGCTCTGCTGGCGCAGGTTGAAGGGCGCGTGCTTGACGTGGGTGATGTTCTGGTCGTAGTCGAGCTGGCGGTTGGACTCCTTGCGCTGCGAGGTGGCCGCCTTGTCCTGGGTGTTATTGGCTGGCGCGGCGCCGGCCTGGGCGTTGCCCTGGCCCTGCTGCGGCTCCGGCGGCTTGACCGGCGCGCGGTTGCTCAGCGAGCCGGGCACGCCCAGGGCCAGTTCGTCCAGGGTGCTGTCGTCGCGCAGGGTCTCGCGGCGCAGGCGCGGCGTGTCGCCGTAGCTCTGCAGGGTCTCTTCCTTCTGGCTGAAGTCGATGTCGGCGGCCACGCTGACGCGGTAGTTGCCCGGCCCGACGATGGGCGCCAGCACCTGCTCGACGTTGGCCACCGCCTTCTGCTGGAAGTCGTCCACCAGCTGGCCGTTCTGCTGCGCCCCGCCCCAGGCGGCGAGCCCGCGGGAGAGCAGCACGCCGTGCTGGTCGACCACGCTGACGTTCTCCGGCTGCAGCTGCGGCACGCTGTTGGCCACCAGGTTGACCACTGCCGCCACCTGCTCCGGCTTGGGCCGGAAGCCCGGGGCCAGCTGCAGCATCACCGAGGCCTTGGCCGGCTCGCGCTGGCTGACCACGAAGGAACTCTGCTGGTCGATGGCCAGGTGCACGCGGGCCTGCTGCACCCCTTCCATGGCCATCACGGTGCGCGCCAGCTCGCCTTCCAGACTGCGCTTCAGGCGCACGTCCTGGACGAACTGGCTGGTGCCCAGCGGCTCGTCCTTGTCGAACAGTTCGTAGCCGGCCGGCACCGCGACCTTCACGCCCTTGGCCGCCAGCAACATGCGCGCCCGCGCCAGCTGGTCGTCGCGCACCAGCACCTGGCCGCTCTGCGGGTGCAGGCGGTAGGCGATGCTGTCGGCGTCCAGCACCTGCATCACCTCGGCCGCCGGGTAGGCTTCGCCGGCGCCGTACAGCGGGTGGAAGGCGCCCTGGTCGCGCCACAGGTACCAGGTGCTGCCCAGGGCCAGCAGCGCGGCGCCGCCGGCCAGGCCCAGCAGGCTCAGGCGCGGGTCCAGACGCAGCTTGTCCAGGGGCAGGCGGTCTTTGATCTTCTGCAGCACGGTTCAGCCCTTGTGCGCCGTCACAGCGGCATGTTCATGACTTGGTCGAAGGCGGTGGCGAGCTTGTTGCGCACCTGCAGCAAGGCGCTGAAGGACACGCTGGCCTGCTGGCTCTGGACCATGGCGCCGGCGAGGTCGTCGCTGCGCCCGGCGTCCACTGCGGCCATGGCTTCGCTGGCCTGGTGCTGCTGGGCGTCGACGGCGCGCAGGGCGTCCTCGAAGGCGTTGCCGAAGCCCGGCTCGGCGCCGGGGGCCTCGCTGGCCGGGCGGATGGGCGCCGCCGACAGCGCGCGCAATTGCTGCATCTGCCCGAGCATCTCGCTGCGGGCCTGCTCGATGGGGTTCATCGCGACTCTCGTTTCAGAAGGACAGGTTCACGCCCTGCTCGCGCATGGCGTTGAGGCGGTAGCGCAGGGCCCGAGGCGTCATGCCGAGGCTTTCCGCGGCCTTGGTCTTGTGCCCGCCGAAGCGGCGGATGGTGTCGATCACGTGCTGGTACTCGGCCCACTTGCCGCTGGCGCGCAGGGCCGCCTTGCCGCCCTCGCCCGGCAGCGGCGCCGCCGCGGCCACGCTGGCCAGCTGCTCGGCCGGCGGCGCGAGCCCCAGGTCGCGCGGCTGGATGAACAGCCCGGCGCGCAGCACCAGGGCGCGCTGGATGACGTTCTCCAGCTCGCGCACGTTGCCCGGCCAGTCGTGGGCCAGCAGGGCCTGCCGCGCCGCTTCGGTGAGCAGCTCGGCGTGGCGTTCCTGGGGTGCGTACTGCTGGATGAAGCGCTGCGCCAGGGGCAGGATGTCGTCCTTGCGCTCGCGCAGCGGGCTGATGTGCAGCGGCAGCACGTCGAGGCGGAACATCAGGTCGGCGCGGAAGCGTCCGGCGCTGACTTCTTCCTGCAGGTCGCGGTTGGTGGCGGCGATGACGCGCACGTTCAGGCGGATTTCGCGCTGCCCGCCCAGGCGCTCCACGCGCTGCTCCTGCAGCACGCGCAGCAGCTTGGCCTGCAGGCCCAGGGGCAGTTCGCCGATCTCGTCCAGCAGCAGGGTGCCGCCGTTAGCCTGCTCGAACTTGCCCGGCTGGGCGCTGACCGCGCCGGTGAAGGCGCCGCGCTCGTGGCCGAAGAGGATGGATTCGAGCATCTGCTCGGGAATCGCCGCGCAGTTCACCGCCACGAAGGGCGCCTGCGGCTCGGCGGAGAAGCGGTGGATGTAGCGCGCCATCAGCTCCTTGCCGGTGCCGGTCTCGCCAGTGATCAGGATCGGCGCGCGGGTCTGCGCCACGCGCTGGGCCAGGGCCAGCAGGCGACGCCCGGCGCGCGACTGCGAGACGAAGCCCTCGCCGGCCACCGCCGCCTGTTCCTGGCGGTGCAGCAGCGCGGCCAGCTGGCTTTCGCTGAAGGGCGCCAGCAGGTAGTCGATGCAGCCCATTTCCAGCAGCTGGGCGGCCATTTCCTGGTCGGCGTATTCCACCACCGGCACCAGGCTCAGCTGCGGCACGCGCTGCAGCAGTTCGCTGATCTGCGGGAAGCTGCGCTGCGGGCGGCGCTCGGCGAAGACGAAGACCGGGCCGCAGGCCGCCAGGTCGACGGCGTCCAGCCCGGCCGCGTTCTTCACCCGCAGCACGTTCCGGCCCAGGCGCGCCAGGCCGTCATTGAGCAGGTCCAGGCCGATCTCGCCGGCGCCGCCGACGATCACCACCTGTTGCTCCGCCAGGCTGGCTTCTTCATTGCAACTGGCCAATTGACTGAACTGTTTCACTGCAACTTTCCTGCGTCTGGGCCGCCCTCGGGACGGCACTCGGTTATTCCATCCAGCCCACGGCGGCGATGAACTTTCATTTGCTGGCGGGCAGTGGCCGAATGAACTTCCGGCCTCTATAGGAAGGAATGACCGAACACCTTCCCTTTAATTACGAAGGGGCCTTAAGGAATGACTTTTTCCTGTCGCCCTTCAACTGTGCGAGGGAACTTTTCCAACAGAACCTCGTCACAGGCGCAACGTTAACCAGCGCACACCGCGACCGACGAGTCAGTTTTCGTCAAATCCGCTCAGGCGTCCGCGAATGACGATCAAAAACGTCATTTGATATCTATTGATTTAACCGCCAGGGCCCGCCTGCCTAGACTTCCGCCCCAATCGCAGGCTCTGCCGCGCGTCGAACCGATGCCCGCGGCGAGCACCCAGGGTTCGCCCCGCGCCGCCTCAGGCCGCGCCCCGGCGAACCCCTGCGCAGCCCCACTTCCGGAAGTCGACCCAACCCATGACTGGCCAATCCAAAGTCCACCACGGCGTGCCCTCGGAAAGACTCGTGCGCCTGCAGCCGCACAAGTTGGGCCGGCATTACCACAAGGTTCCGCAATATATTCGCGAGATCGCCCACAAGCATCCGCGCATCATCAGCGATTATTTCCTGCGTAGTTACCGCATCAACCTGGAACTGCAGAAAGTCGAGGTCCAGGAAAGTACTCCGCGGCCGGCCGAATGCATCTTCCGCTGCCCTTCCGGCAAGGTCGGTTTCGCCATCGACCGCCCGCTGCTGACCGAAGCCCTGGAGTGCTACTACGGCGGCACCTCGCTGCCCAGCCACGATACCCCGCCGATCAGCACCTCCGAGCAGCGCATGCGCAAGCGCCTGGGGGTGGACGTGACCCAGCTGTTCGCCCGCTCGCTGCTGCTGGGCGACACCTTCGGCGAGCTGACGCCCCACGACAACGACTACGAGCTGGCGAGCTGGGAGTACGTGGCCGAGTTCCACTTCCTCAGCCACATCACCGGCAGCCAGGCCTCGCTGTTCATCTACCTGGACGCCGAGCTGGCCGACGCGCTCACCACCCGCCTGGCCGGCCCGCCGCCGGCGCGCCTGGGCGGCAGCCCGGCGCAGCATCTATTGCACCTGCCGGTGCGCCTGGACTGCGTCATCGCCGCGCTGCAGATGCCGCTGGCCCAGGCCCTGGAGCTGCGCCCCGGGGACATCCTGCCGGTGCGCCTGCTGGAGCGCTGCGAGGTGCAGGTGAACCAGCAGAAACTCTTCCGCGGCACCCTCTTCGAAGAAGACGGCGGCCTCTTCCTGACCTCCCTCGAGAGCGTGAAAAGCCCATGAGCCAAGTCACCGACAGCGAACTGGACAACCTCCTCAACGACGCCGGCCTGGCCCTGGACGAGGCGCCGGCGGCCGGCCCCGAGGCGCTGGCCGCGCCGCGCCAGGACCTGAGCTTCTTCGGCAAGATTCCGGTGAACCTCACCCTGGAGGTGGCCTCCACCGAGATTTCCCTGAAGGAGCTGATGGAAGTCGACGCCTCCAGCGTCATCGTCCTCGACAAGCTGGCCGGCGAGCCGCTGGACCTGAAAGTCAACGGCGCGCTGTTCGCCAAGGCCGAGGTGGTGGTGATGAACGGCAACTACGGCCTGCGCGTGCTGGAACTGTGCGGCGCCGGCCTGGACGACCTGGCCCGATGAAGCGCGCGCGGCACTGGCTGGCCCTGGGCCTGGCGCTGGCCGGCATGCTGCCCGGCGTGGTGCTGGCCGCCGGCGGCGAGATTTCCCTGCTGAGCCTGAACGACACCGGCCACGGCCAGGAGCTGAGCGTGAAGCTGCAGATCCTGGTGGTGATGACGCTGCTCGGGCTGCTGCCGGCCATGCTGCTGATGATGACCAGCTTCACCCGCTTCATCATCGTGCTGGCCATCCTGCGCCAGGCCATGGGCCTGCAGCAGAGCCCGCCGAACAATGTGCTGGTGGGCATCGCCCTGTGCATGACACTGCTGGTCATGCGCCCGGTGTGGAAGGAGGTCTACACCGAGGCCTACGAGCCCTTCCAGCGCGACGCCATCACCCTGGAGCAAGGCCTGGGCAAGGCCAAGGCCAGCCTCAGCCGCTTCATGCTCGCGCAGACCGGCAAGACCTCGCTGGACACCCTGCTGGCCCTGGCCGGCGAGAAGATGCCGGCGGACAAGGCCGACCTGGACTTCTCCCTGCTGCTGCCGGCCTACGTGCTCAGCGAGCTGAAGACCGCCTTCCAGCTCGGCTTCATGATCTTCGTGCCCTTCCTGGTCATCGACCTGGTGGTGGCCAGCGTGCTCATGGCCATGGGCATGATGATGCTCTCGCCGATGATGATCTCGCTGCCGTTCAAGCTCATGGTGTTCGTCCTGGTCGACGGCTGGGCGCTGCTGATGGGCACCCTCACCTCCAGCATCCAGCCGTTCTGAGACCGCCATGCTCACCCCGGAATACGCCGTCGAGATCATCGCCAACGCCGTGCACATCACCGCCATCGTGGTCTGCGTGCTGGTCCTGCCGAGCCTGCTCGGCGGCCTGCTGGTGAGCATCTTCCAGGCCGCCACGCAGATCAACGAGCAGATGCTCAGCTTCCTCCCGCGGCTGCTGATCACCCTGGGCATGCTGGTGTTCGCCGGGCACTGGATACTGCGCACCCTCAGCGACCTGTTCATCGAGACCTTCAAGCAGGCCGGGCACCTGGTCGGCTAGCCATGCACGCCAACGAGTCGCTGCTGCAGGCCAGCCAGTACCTGCAGGAACTGCAGCGCTACTGGTGGCCGTTCTGCCGGATCATGGCCATGCTCGCCATGGCACCGCTGCTCAACCACCGCTCGCTGCCGCGCCAGGTGCGCATCCTCCTGGCCATCGGCCTGACCCTCGCGCTGGCCGGTGCCCTGCCCCGCCCGCCGGCCATCGAAGCGCTGTCGGCCGAAGGCCTGCTGGCGGCGCTGGAGCAGATCGCCGTGGGCGCCGTACTGGGCCTTGCGCTGCAACTGGTGTTCGTGATCTTCAGCCTGGTCGGCGAGGTGGTCTCCACGCAGATGGGCATGGCCATGGCGCGCTACAACGACCCGGTGAACGGCGTGTCCTCGTCCTCGGTGGTCGGCCAGTTGTACTTCCTGCTGCTGGCCCTGCTGTTCCTCGCCAGCGACGGCCACCTGCTGGTGGTCAGCGTGCTCTACCAGAGCTTCCACTACTGGCCGGTGGGCGGCGGCCTGGCCTACGCCGGCTTCGCCACCCTGGCCTACGCCCTGGCCTGGGTGTTCTCCGCGGCCACCCTGATCAGCCTGCCGCTGGCCTTCTGCATGTTCCTCGTACAGTTCTGCTTCGGCCTGCTCAACCGCATCTCGGCGGCGATGAACCTGTTCTCCCTGGGCTTCCCCATGGCCATCCTCACCGGCCTTGCGTGCATCCGCCTGACCCTGCCGGACCTGCCCGACACCTACCTGCAGCTGACCCGCGCGCTGCTGGACAACCTCGGCCAGCTGCTGCGAGGCACCGGCCATGGCTGAACAGGGCGGCTCCCAGGAAAAGACCGAAGAGGCCAGCGAGCACAAGCTGCGCCAGAGCCGGCAGAAGGGCCAGGTGCCGCGCTCCAAGGACCTGGCCGGCACCGTGGCGCTGCTCTGCACCCTGCTGGTGCTCAAGGCCTGCGTCGGGCGCTTCTTCGACGGCCTGGCCGACAGCTTCCGCTTCGCCTACCTGGACCTGAACCGCAGCGAGGTGGGCCTGGACGACCTGGCGCTGATCCTCGGCCAGCACATCTGGCTGATGGTCCAGCTGCTGCTGCCGCTGCTGCTCACCCCGCTGCTGGTGGTGGCCTTCGGCATGGTCCCCGGCGGCTGGATATTCGCCTCGGCCAACCTGGCGTTCAAGGCCAGCAAGCTCAACCCCATCACGGGTCTTGCGCGGATGTTCTCGCTGCAGAACCTCACCGAGCTGCTCAAGTCGCTGCTGAAGATGGCGGTGCTGCTGGGCGTGGCCTGGTACCTGCTGCTGGACGCCCTGCCGCAGCTCATCGCCCTGCAGCGCAGCGACATCCGCAGCGCCATCGGCGGCGCCCTGGGCCTGCTGTTCGACACCCTGATCGGCCTGCTGGCGGTGTTCGTGTTCTTCGCCCTGCTGGACATCCCGCTGCAGCGCTTCCTGTTCCGCAAGCGCATGCGCATGACCAAGCAGGAGCGCCGCGAGGAGCACAAGACCCAGGAAGGCCGCCCGGAAGTGAAGGCGCGCATCCGCCAGGTGCAGCGCCAGTTGCTGCAGCGCCAGATCAACCGTGTGCTGCCCAGGGCCGACGTGGTGCTGACCAACCCGACGCACTTCGCCGTGGCCCTCAAGTACGACCCGCACAAGGCCCAGGCGCCCTACGTGCTGGCCCGCGGCATGGACGACATGGCCCTGTACATCCGCCAGATGGCCGCCAGGCACAATCTTGAAGTGCTGGAGGTGCCGCCGCTGACCCGCGCCATCTACTTCAGCACCCAGGTCAACCAGCAGATTCCGGCCGGGCTGTACACCGCCGTGGCCCACGTCCTCACCTACATCCTGCAGCTGCGCGCCTACCGCCAGGGGCGCCGGCTGCGCAAGCCGGAACTGGCCAAGAACCTCCCCATCCCCGACAGCCTGGCAAGCAGAGGCCAACCATGAACTTCCTCGAGCAGCTCCTGCCGACACTGCGCAGCGGGCGGATCGGCATCCCGCTGGTCATCCTCTCCATCCTCGCGATGATCATCCTGCCGCTGCCGCCGCTGCTGCTGGACGTGCTCTTCACCTTCAACATCGGCATCGCCCTGCTGGTGCTGATGGTCAGCGTGTCCTCGCGCAGCCCGCTGGACTTCTCGCTGCTGCCCACGGTGGTGCTGGTCACCACCCTGCTACGGCTGTCGCTGAACGTGGCCTCCTCGCGGGTGGTGCTGCTCGACGGGCACACCGGCTCGGCGGCCGCCGGCAAGGTGATCGAGGCCTTCGGCCACGTGGTCATCGGCG
This sequence comes from Pseudomonas sp. NBRC 100443, assembly GCF_030268185.1. Classification (NCBI taxonomy): domain Bacteria; kingdom Pseudomonadati; phylum Pseudomonadota; class Gammaproteobacteria; order Pseudomonadales; family Pseudomonadaceae; genus Pseudomonas; species Pseudomonas sp. NBRC 100443. Next base: position 234,792 of record NZ_BSQE01000006.1, on the reverse strand, counting down.
GCAACTTCATCGTCGGCCTGATCGTCTTCGTGATCCTCACCATCATCAACTTCATGGTCATCACCAAGGGCGGCGAGCGCATCTCCGAGGTCACCGCGCGCTTCACCCTGGACGCCCTGCCGGGCAAGCAGATGTCCATCGACGCCGACCTCAACGCCGGCCTGATCGACCAGGCCGAGGCCAAGAAGCGCCGCGCCGAGGTGTCCAAGGAGGCCGACTTCTACGGGGCCATGGACGGCGCCAGCAAGTTCGTCCGCGGCGACGCCATCGCCGGCATCCTGATCCTGCTGATCAACCTGTTCGGCGGCGTGGCCATCGGCGTATTCGTCTACGCCATGGCCGGCGCCGACGCCTTCCGCCAGTACGCCCTGCTGACCATCGGCGACGGCCTGGCGGCGCAGATCCCGGCGCTGCTGCTGTCCACCGCGGCAGCGATCATCATCACGCGGGTCAACGAGTCGGCGGAGATCACCGCGCTGGTGCGCCGGCAGATGCTCGCCTCGCCCTCGCTGCTGTACACGGTGGCGGGCATCGTTACGGTGCTGGCGATAGTCCCCGGCATGCCGCACCTGGCGTTCCTCAGCTTCGCCGCGCTGATCGCCTTCGTCGCCTGGCGCGTGTCCCTGGCCGAGCCGCCGGGCGAGGCGCAGAGCCTGGAGCAGGTCGAGGCCATCGGCAAGGCCATGGACCAGGAACGCGCCCAGCAGCTGGGCTGGGAAGACATCCCGCTGGTGGAGCGGCTGTCCATCTCCCTGGGCTACAAGCTGGTCGGGCTGGTCAACGAAGCCGGCGGCGCCCCCCTGGTGCAGCGCGTGCGCGGGGTGCGCCAGACGCTGTCGGAGAGCCTGGGCTTCCTGCTGCCGGAAATCCACATCCGCGACAGCCTGCGGCTGAAGGCCTCGCAGTACGCCATCCACATCAGCGGCGAGCGCATCGACGGCGCCGAGCTGCACGCCGACCGCCTGATGGCCATTCCCTCGGCGGAAACCTACGGCGAGGTCGACGGCATTCTCGGCCACGACCCGGCCTACCTGATGCCGGTGGTGTGGATCCGCCCGGAGGACAAGCCGCGCGCGCTCAACCTCGGCTACCAGGTGATCGACTGCGCCAGCGTCATCGCCACTCACCTGAACAAGGTGATCCGCGAGCACCTGCCGGACATCTTCAAGCACGACGACGTCGAGCACCTGATGCAGCGCCTGGCGGCCCAGGCGCCGAAGCTCGCCGAGCACCTACGCGCGCAGCTGAGCTTCAGCCTGCAGCACCGGGTGTACCGCCAGTTGCTGCAGGAACAGGTGCCGCTGCGCGACCTGGTGAGCATCGCCACCACCCTGGTGGAAGCCGCCGAGACCACCAAGGACCCAGTGCTGCTGGCTTCCGACGTGCGCTACGCGCTGCGCCGCAGCATCGTCTCGGGCATCGCCGGGGAGCGCGGCGAGCTGTCGGTGTTCATCCTCGACAACAACCTGGAGAACACCCTGCTCAGCGCCCTGGCCATCGCCCAGCAGGCCGGCCCGGTGAGCCTGGACAACATCCCGGTGGAGCCCAACCTGCTCAACCAGCTGCAGAACACCATGCCGGTGGTGAAGGAGAAACTGCGCAAGGAAGGCCACCCGCCGATCCTCACCGTGATGCCGCAGCTGCGCCCGCTGCTGGCGCGTTATGCAAGGGTCTTCAGCCCGGGGCTGCACGTGCTGTCGCAGAACGAGATACCCGAGCGGGTGGCGGTGAACGTCCTCGGCACCCTCGGCTGATCAGTTGGGCGTGGCGCTGCGGCGCCCGGCGCGCAGCTCGGTCATCAGCTCGTTGAAGGAAACCGAAGGCTGTTCCAGCGCAAGGCCGGCCTCGTACTGGCCGGTCTGGGCGTTCTCCCCCGACCACACGCAGCGCACCTTCACCTGCGCCTCGCGCATGCGCTCCTCGCGGTCGCGCATGCGCAGGCGCAGCTCCAACTGGCTGTCCGGCGCCAGCAGCACGTCGCAGCGGATCTTCAGGCCGCTTTCGGAAAGGTCGGCGACATAGCCGAGCAGCTCGCCGCCGGCGTCGAGCACGCGGATGCGAAACATGGAGCGGAATACGATACGGTTGTGCTGGCGCATACCCGACCTCGTCGTGCGGGGGATTTGAAATGCAGGGCGACCGGGGGGCGGGAAACCTTAAGGCCGGCGTTGAAACTGTAGGAGCGAGCTTGCTCGCGAACAACGGTGCCAAGCCTGGCTCCGGAGCAGGGCCGAAGTCCGCAACCCTCTCCCCAGCCCTCTCCCTGAAGGGAGAGGGAGCCGTCCGTGCCGAGAGAAGGCCTGGCTTCAACCGGCAGTCTCCGCACTAGCCGGCTAACGCCGAAACACCAACGCACGCCGAACGGTCCCCTCTCCCTTCAGGGAGAGGGTTAGGGAGAGGGAACGGACTCAACCCCAGGCGATTTAGCGACAGGGAGAAACCATTCGCGAGCAAGCTCGCTCCTACGAAAAGCCCAGAAGCCCAGAAGCCCGAAAGCCCACCCCCCCCCACCAACAAATCCCCCCGCCCATCCCCCACCGATTGCCAATCCCCACCCCACCTGATATCTGTATAAAGATACAGCCCCTGCCCTCGCCCATGCCCTTCCAGACCGACCCGCGCTTCTACTACCTGGCCAACTTCCACCGCGCCCTCGCCTGGCTGGAAGAACGCTACGACGACCTCTTCGACACCGCCGAGCGCGCCTTCCTCCGCGACTTTCAGGCCATGCCGCTGGAGGCCCGCGCCCTGCTGGTGCGGCTGATCATGCGCAAGGGCCCGCACTTTCGCGCCAGCAAGCTGGACTACGCCGAGATCGGCTGCCCGCGCCGGGCCGCCGCGCCGCTGCTGGAGGCCGGCTGGCTGGATGGCGCCGCCGCGCTGGGCCTGGAGGAACTCTTCGGCCTGCTGCGCAAGGACGAGATCCTCGATTGCTTCGGCGCCCAGCTGTCCAGCCGCCAGTTGCGCAAGCCGGAGCTACTGGCCGAACTGGCCGAGGCCGAACCCGCACCGCGCACCTTCGCTGCCTGGTGCCCGCAACTGGACGAGGCGGTCTACAGCCTGGCCATCGCGCCCCAGGTGGAGCGCCTGCGCCTGATGTTCTTCGGCAACCTGTACCAGGACTGGACCGAATTCGTCCTCACCGACCTGGGCATCCTGCGCTACGAAACCGTCCCGCTGACCCGCGAATCCCGCGGCTTCGCCAGCCGCGAGGAGATAGACGCGCACCTGTTCCTGCAACGCTGCCGCGAAGCCTTCGACCTGGGCGCCGCCGCCCAGGAACTGCTGCCGCTGATCGCCAGCGTCGACTGCGGCACCGCCCAGCTGCAGCGCCGTCGCGGGCGCGTGCTGTTCCACATCGGCCAGCAACTGGAGCGCGAGGCCGACTGGGAGGGCGCCTTGCAGGTCTATGCCGCCAGCGAACACGTCGCCGCCCGCCAGCGCCAGGTGCGCGTGCTGGAGCGCCTGGAACGCCATGCCGCAGCCTACGACCTGGCCCTGCAAGCCGCGGCCCAACCCCAGGACGCCGCCGAGGCGCAGCTGATCGAGCGCGCCCTGGTGCGCCTGCGCCGCCAGCTCGGCCACGCCCAGCCGGCTAAGGCCAAGGCCGCGCCGCCGCCACGCATCGACCTGGAGCTGGAGCCGCAGCCCGGCCTGAGCGTCGAGCAGTGCGTGCAGCTGCACCTGGCCCGCCCCGAAGCGCCGGTGCACTACGTGGAGAACACCCTGGTCCTCGGCCTGTTCGGCCTGCTCTGCTGGGAAGTGATCTTCACCCCGCTGCCCGGCGCCTTCTTCCACCCCTTCCACGCCGGCCCCGCGGACCTCTACGACAGCCGGTTCCGCGCCCGCCGCGCCGAGCTGTTCGAAGCCCGCCTGGCGCTGCTGGACAGCGGCGCCTACGCCGACGAAATGCGCCGCATCCACCGCGAGAAGCAGGGCCTGCAATCGCCCTTCGTGTTCTGGGAGCTGCTGGACGAAAGCCTGCTGGAACAGGCCCTGGCCTGCCTGCCGGCGGCGCACCTGAAAGCCTGGTTCGGCCGCCTGCTGGAAGACCTGCAGGCCAACCGCGCCGGCATGCCCGACCTGATCCAGTTCTACCCCGCCGAGCGCGGCTACCGGATGATCGAGGTGAAGGGCCCCGGCGACCGCCTGCAGGATAACCAGAAGCGCTGGCTGGCCTTCTGCGCCGAGCACGGCATGCCGGTGGAGGTCTGCTACGTGACCTGGGCCGGGGAGCCGGCCGCATGAACTACCAGGTCGCGGTGCGCGCCCTCTGCGAATTCACCGCCAAGGTCGGCGACCTCGACCTGCGCTTCACCCCTTCGCCCAGCGCCCAGGAAGGCATGGCCGGGCACGCCACCGTGGTCGGCCGCCGCGACCCCGGCTACCTCGCCGAGCTGCCGCTGGCCGGCGCCTACCGCAACCTGCTGGTGCGCGGCCGCGCCGACGGCTACGACCCGGCGCGCAACTGCCTGGAAGAGATCAAGACGCACCGCGGCGACATCTCGCGCATCCCCGACAACCACCGCCAGCTGCACTGGGCCCAGGCCAAGGTCTACGGCTGGCTGCTCTGCGCCCTGCAGGACCTGGAGCAGATCGACCTGGCGGTCGTCTACTTCAACGTCATGACGCAGAAGGAAACGGTGTTCCAGGAAAGCTTCAGCGCCGACGAACTGCACGCCTTCTTCGAGGAGCACTGCCAGCGCTTCGTGGTCTGGGCCGAACGCGAGATGGCCCACCGCGCGGCCCGCGATGGCGCCCTGGAAAGCCTGCGCTTCCCCTGGCCGCAGTTCCGCCACGGCCAGCGCCAGCTCGCCGAGGCGGTGTACCGCGCCGCCCGCGATGGCCGCCACCTGATGGCCCAGGCCACCACCGGCATCGGCAAGACCCTCGGCACCCTGTTCCCGCAGCTCAAGGCCATGCCCGGCCAGGGCCTGGACCGGTTGTTCTTCCTCAGCGCCAAGACCCCCGGCCGGCGCCTGGCCCTGGAAGCCCTGGCCAGCCTGCGCCAGGACGAGCCCGAGCTGCCGCTGCGGGTGCTGGAGCACGTGGCCCGCGACAAGGCCTGCGAACACCCGGACAAGGCCTGCCACGGCGACTCCTGCCCGCTGGCCAAGGGCTTCTACGACCGCCTGCCGGCCGCGCGCCTGGCCGCCCTCGACGGCGCCTGGCTGGACCAGGCGCGGGTCCGCGAGGTGGCCCGCGAGCACGCCATCTGCCCCTACTACCTGAGCCAGGAACTGAGCCGCTGGGCCGACGTGGTGGTGTGCGACTACAACTACTACTTCGACATGAGCGCCCTGCTCTACGCCCTCACCGCGCTCAACGAATGGAAGGTGGCGCTGCTGGTGGACGAGGCCCACAACCTGGTGGAGCGCGGGCGCAAGATGTACACCGGCGAGCTGGACCAGGCCGACTTCCAGGACCTGCGCCGCATCGCCCCGGCCAAGCTCAAGGGCGCGCTGGAACGCGTCGGCCGCCACTGGAACCAGCTGCACCGCGACCAGGAGCTGGAATACCAGGTCTACCCGCTGGCCCCGGAGCTATTCATCCTCGCGCTGCAGAAGGCGGTGACCGCCATCACCGACCACCTCAGCGAACAGCCCGACGGCAACAGCCTGGAGCTGCTGAGCTTCTACCTCGACGCCATGGCCTTCTGCCGCCTGGCCGAGGCCTTCGGCGAGCACTCGCTGTTCGACATCACCCGCCGCCAGACCGAAAGCGGCCGGGTCTATTCCACCCTGTGCCTGCGCAACGTCATCCCCGCGCCCTTCCTCGCCCCGCGCTTCGAGGAAGCGCACAGCTGCACGCTGTTCTCCGCCACCCTGACGCCGGCGCACTACTACCGCGACCTGCTGGGCCTGCCCGAGGACACCGCCTGGATCGACGTGGAATCGCCGTTCCGCGCCGAGCAGCTGGAAGTGCAGGTGGTGCGCAACCTATCCACCCGCTACCAGCACCGCGCCCAGTCGGTGCGGCCGATCTGCGAGCTGATGGCGCGCCAGTACCGCGAACGGCCGGGCAACTACCTGGCCTTCTTCAGCAGCTACGCCTACCTGGAGCAGGTGCGCGAACGCTTCGTCCGCGACGAGCCGGGCGTGCCGGTCTGGGTGCAGGCGCGCAACATGGACGAGAGCGAGCGCGAGGGCTTTCTCGAACAGTTCCGCAACGGCGGCCGCGGCATCGGCTTCGCGGTGCTCGGCGGCGCCTTCGGCGAAGGCATCGACCTGCCCGGCGACCGCCTGATCGGCGCCTTCGTCGCCACCCTGGGGCTGCCCCAGGTGAACACGGTGAACGAGGAAATCCGCCAGCGCATGCATAACCAGTTCGGCGACGGCTACGACTACACCTACCTCTACCCCGGCCTGCAGAAGGTGGTGCAGGCGGCCGGCCGGGTGATCCGCACCCAGCAGGACGAAGGCGTGGTCTGGCTGATCGACGACCGCTTCGGCCGCAGCGAAGTGCGCCAGTTGCTGCCGCGCTGGTGGACGGTGCGCAGCTGCCGCCTGGCCCTGCCGCCGCCGGAGCCGGAAGCGGAAAACAGCGCGCCACGCAAGGCGCCCGCGCCCCCGGCCCGCCAGCGCCCGGCACGGCCGAAGCCGGAACAGGCCCAGGGCGAGCTGGGTTTCAATGATTTCTAGATCGAATCACTGAAACAAGTATCCATACCTGTTTCACATGAAAACGGCCGCGCAGACTCCTTCCAGCCCATGCTGAAAAGGAGCCCGCCATGTTCGCCATGCAATACAGCCACCGCCTGCCGGCGGAGCACGATCTCGACGCCATCCGCCAACGCGCCGCCGCCAAGGGCCCGCAGTGGGACGCCTGGCCGGGCCTGGCGTGCAAGGCCTTCGTCCTCCAGGAAAAGGGCCGCCACGGCGCCGAAGGCAACCTCTACGCCTCGGTCTACCTCTGGCACGAACCGGCCGCCGCCGCGGCCTTCCTGGCCGGCGAAGCCTTCCAGGGGGTGATCGACGCCTTCGGCCGCCCGCCGGTGGAAACCTGGCTGCCCCTCGCCGCCCGCCGCGGCCCGGCCTTCGATCGCCCGGCCCGCGCGCTGTACCGCGAGGAACTACCCTTGCCAGATAGAGGCGCCGCCGCCCTGCGCGACGGCGCCCTGGCCGCCGGCGAGGCGCTGCTGGGCCGGGAGGATGTGCTGGCGGTCTGGCTGGTGGCCGACCTGCAACGCTGGAGGCTGCTGCGCTTCAGCATGAGCGCCGGGGCGCTGGAGCTGCGTGCGGACAGCGTCGGCTACGAAGTCCTGTACCTGGCACGGCCAGGGCTGGAGCGACTGCCATGAACGACAGGCAGAAACGGGAACTGGCGGCACAGCTGGCAGGGCTGGCCTTCGGCGCCTTCATGGTGCTGGGCATGGCCTGGGGCGTGGCGCGGGTGGCGCGGGTGGCGCGGGTGCTGGTGGGGTGAGGGTGGGCTTTTCGTAGGAGCGAGCTTGCTCGCGAATGGAGTTTCCCGGTAACTGCGATGTTTCGGATTGACTCCGCTCCCTCTCCCTAACCCTCTCCCTGAAGGGAGAGGGGACCGTTGGGCAGAAACGGGTATTACGGAGTCAGCCGGAAACTCTGGCGTATCCGGCGAACATCAGGCTTGCAGCCGGCACGGACAAGCCCCCTCTCCCTTCAGGGAGAGGGCTGGGGAGAGGGTGCTCTTGGTCTGGCGCTGAAGTCCCAGGAAGCCTCGTTCGCGAGCAAGCTCGCTCCTACGAAAAGCCCCCAGGTCGGATAGCCATCCCCTACCCCACCGTACTCCGCACCGCCGCCACCAACGTCCGCAACATCCCCCGCGCCTGCGCATCCCGCGGATGGGAGAACAGCAGCACATCCCGCCCCGGCAACGCCGGCAGCCCCAGCCGCGTCCCCACGTCCTCGCAACCCGCCGGCGCCACCCGGCGGCCCAGGGCCGCCACGGCTATCCCGGCGCTGACCGCCGCGCCAATGGTCATCAGCCCACCACCGACGAACACCTCGCGCCAGGCCACCCCGGCCTGGTCCAGGGCGTCCACCGCCATGCGCCGCACGCTGCAGGGCTCGGCCTGGGCGGCCAGGGGCAGCGGCTGGCCGGGCAATGGCTGGAAGTCGGCGGCGCCCATCCAGGCGAAGGGTTCCTGCAGCACCACCTCCGCATCCTGCCGCGGCGGGCCCTGTTGCAGCACCAGGGCCACGTCCAGTTCGCCACGGTCGAAGCGTTCCAGGGTTTCCCGCGAGCTGTCCACCCGCAGCTCCAGCAGCAGGCCCGGCTCGGCGCGGGTGAGCTGGCGCAGCAGGCCCGGCAGTTCGGCGCCGACGATATGGTGGCTGATCCCCACCACCAGCCGCCTGGGTTGGCCGCCGGCGAACGCGCCCAGCGCCTGGCGGTGCGCCGCCACCAGGCCGCGGGCCGCCTCCAGGAACACCCCGCCGTCGGCGGACAGGCGCACCAGGCGCGGCGTGCGCTCCAGAAGGCGGCGGCCGAGATGGTCTTCCAGGCGCTTGATCTTCAGGCTCACCGTCGACTGGGTGCTGGCCAGGGCCTCGGCGGCGCGGGTGAAGCTCTTCAGCTCGGCGACCAGCACGAAGGCCTGCACGGCCTCGATGTCCAGGGCTTTCATGGCGGGCATGTCCATTTCCAATGATGGAGAACGGGCAGCATTCGTTTTCGCCATGGAAAGGTCAAGCGCGAGGTGTTTCGTGGTGGCCGGCGTAGGGCGCATAACGCCTACGGCGTTATCCGCCGACTGGCCTATCTCATCGTCAACGCCATGGCCGGGCCTGGCGCTCCCCGCAAGCATGTCCAGGCTCGGCCCCGAGCGGGGTTCGGCCAAGGCCAAACGGCGGATAACCGCGAACGGTTATTCGCCCTACGTCCAGGAAACATCGTCGGCGATGACAGGCTCAATCGAGCTTCTTGCGGATCCAGTACAGGTAGGTGCCCGCCTCTTCCTGCTGTTCCACCAGTTCGTGGCCGAGGAAGATGCAGAACTTGGGGATGTCGCGGCGGGTGGAGGGGTCGGTGGCGATGACCTTGAGCAGGCCGCCGGCCGGCAGGTCGCGCACCTTGTTGTGCAGCATCATGACCGGTTCGGGGCAGTTCAGGCCGGTGGCGTCGAGAATGGCGTCGACAGGTTGGGACATGGAAAGGCTCCGCAAAACGAATGGCGCATTGTCGCCCAAAGCGCGGGCAGGGTCACGCCTGGCGGGCGAACGGCGGCGGGCCAATCTTTCGTCGGGCCCGTGGCCTGGCCCGCTGGGCTAAGCTCGGCGCCTTCCCCGACAGCGGATGTCCCCGCCCATGCGCCTGCCCGCCCTGCTCTGCCTCGCCTTGCTGCTCGCCGGCTGCGCCGCCCGCGACAACCTCCCCGACTATTCCGCCAGCGCCGGCCAGGACCTGCCCGCCACCTGGTACGACGCGGTGATCAGCGCCCGCGACGGCACGCGGCTGTCCGCCACCGTGTTCCAGCCGGCGCTGAAGGCCGGCGAGACGGCGCCGCTGATCGTCCACACCCACGGCTGGGGCGGCTGGCGGGTGACCGGGCCGGAGGGTTTCTACGGCAAGAACATGATGTCCGGCCGCGCCGCGCTCAAGGCCTGGAAGGCCGGCTACTGGGTGCTCAGCTACGACCAGCGCGGCTGGGGCGGCAGCGACGGGCGCATCGAGATGATGGACCCGCGCTTCGAGGTGAGCGACGCCAGCGCGGTGATCGACTGGGCCGCCGCGCACCTGCCGCGCCTGCGCATGGACGGCCCGGGCGACCCGCGCGTGGGCATGCTCGGCGAGAGCTACGGCGGCGCCGTGCAACTGCTGGCGGCCAGCGAGGACCGGCGCATCGACGCCATCGTGCCCATCGCCACCTGGTACGACCTGAGCGACGCCCTGGCCCCGGGCGGCCAGTTGAAGATGGGCTGGGGCGGCGTGCTGCTGGGCCTGGGCATCGCCACCGGCTACGACCTGGGCAAGTTCGCCCAGGCCGACTACCTGCACAGCGCCAGCGGGCGCATGGCCGAACCGGTGCGCGCCGAACTGGCCGCCCACAGCCTGGCGCGCTACTGCGCCGAGGGCCGCCGGCCCCACGCCGACGCCCTGCTGATCCAGGGCCTGCGCGATACCCTGTTCCCCCTCGACCAGGGCCTGCAGATCCGCCAGTGCCTGCGCCAGGGCAGCGCCGACGTGCGCCTGCTGGGCATGCAGGGCGGGCACATCCTGCCGCCGCCACTGCAGGCCTGGAGCGGCCTGCCGCCATTCAACAACGAGCCGGTGATCCACTGCGGCGGGCGCGCCATCGACCTCTACCAGGGCATCCTCGCCTGGTACGAGGAGAAGCTGCGCCAACGCCCCGGCGCCGCCGACAGCGTGCCGTCGCTGTGCGTCAGCCTCGACCTGGACCAGGGCCTGGCGCTGGACGAGCTGCCCGCACCCGGCCCCGTCGTGGCCTTGCCGCCAACGCCGGTGCGGCCGGTCAGCAGCGGCCTCTTGCAGCCGCGCACCTTCATCCCGCTGCAGCAGGTCGCCGAGCCCAGCGCGCTGCTCGGCAGCGCGGAGATTCGCCTGGCCCGGCCGCTCGGCCCGGGCGACCAGGCGCTGCTGTTCGCCTCGCTGGCGATCCGTGGCGCCGACGGCCGCACGCGGGTGCTGAACGAACAGGTCAAACCGCTGCTCAACCAGGGCGCCACGCGGCTCAACGCGGTCAGCGCCAGCCTGGCGGCGGGGGACGAGATCGGCCTGCTGGTCAGCGGTTTCAGCGGCCAATACCTGTTCAACGGTTCCTGGAAGTTCGCCGCGGTGGACCTGCAGGGCGAAGTGCAGTTGCCCGCCCTGCTGCCGCTGCAGCCGCGCCTGGCGGCCGGCCGCTGAATCAGCGCAGCGGCCCGGCGGGCGCCTCGTCCAGCTGGGCCAGCAGCATCGGCTCGTCGCCGCCGTCCACCGGCAGCAGCGCCCACTGTTCCTTGTGGCCCAGGCGGCGGTGGCTCTGGCGCACCTGGCTGCCCAGCGGCAGCGGCGCCTTGAAGTGCACGTCCAGGCGCACCTGCTCGGCCAGGCGCCGGCCGGTGAGGCTGCGCGCCAGGCTCCACATGCCGTGGGCGAAGGGTTTGCCGAAGCCGTAGCGCGAGGCCATCAGGCGCGACAGGTGCAGCGGGTTGAAGTCGCCGCTCAGGCCGGCATAGCGCCAGCCGGCGATCTTCGGCACGCGCCACTGCACGCCGGGGTGCGCGGGCACGTCGAGGGTGTGCCACTGGGCGCGCTCGGGCAGCGCGTCGGGCTCGGCGTGGTCGTCGAGGAAGTCGCCGCGGCGCAGGTAGGTGGTGATCGACTGCCAGTAGAGCATGTCGTGGTGCCAGACCTCGGTCGCCACGTCCACCTCCAGCCCCAGCGGGCTGCGCCGGCTGGTGAGGATGCGGCAGTCCAGCTGCAGTTGGGCGTGCTCGTCGAGCATGCGGTAGCGCTGGATGTGGCTGCGCAGGTGGATCAGCCCGAGGATCGACAACGGCATGCGCGAACGGCTGAGCAGGCGCAGGTGCAGCGGCAGGCTGATCACCTGCGGGTAGAGCAGCGGCACGCCCAGCGCCGGGTCCAGGCCGAAGTGCTGGCGGTAGGCGCGCAGGTGGCGGGCGTCGAAGCGCAGGCTGCGGCTGTCCATGGCCAGGTTCGGCAGGCGCTCGCCGCGGCCCAGGCCACGGCGCGGCAACAACATGCGGCTGTAACTGCCCAGCAGCGAGGGCAACTTTCGCTTCACGAGCGGCTCCGGGAGGGGGTGCGCCGCACAGCATGGTCGCTGCGCGGCGCAACGGCAAGTCGCCGAAGGTCGCGGGTCGCAGGCGCCTACAGGCGTCGCAGGTGCACCGTGACTTCCTCGCGGTCGTGGTACAGCTGCTTGCAGCCGATGGCCACGCGCAGGCCGCGCTCGCGGAAACTCTCGCGCAGGCGTTCGAGGATCTTGCGCACCTCGGCGTAGCGCTGCTTCATCGGCAACTTCAGGTTGACCACCGCCTCGCGGCACAGGCCCTCGCCGATCCAGGTGTCGATCAGCCAGCCGGTGCGCGCCGGCTTCTCGACGATGTCGCAGACCATCCAGTCGACCATCTGCCGCGGGCGGAACACATAGCCGTCGGCGCGCTGGTGGTCCACCAGGCCGGAGTAGATCAGGTTCTCGGCCATGGGCCCGTTGTCCACGGCGATCACCCGCATCTCGCGGTTGACCAGCTGCCAGGTCCAGCCGCCGGGCGCCGCGCCCAGGTCGACGGCGAGCATGCCCGGCGCCAGGCGCTTGTCCCATTCGCCGCGCGGGATGAAGTGGTGCCAGGCCTCTTCCAGCTTGAGGGTGGAGCGGCTGGGCGCCTCGCGGGGGAACCGCAGGCGCGGGATGCCCATCGGCCACATGGCACTGTTGCGCGGCTCGGCGAGGCCGACGAAGACCTCGCGGCCGGAGCGGAAGGTCAGCAGCAGGCGCGGCAGGCTCGGGTCCTCGCGCAGCTTGCCGGCCTTGACCAGGGCGGCGCGCAGGGGCTTCTCGAACTTGCGGCAGAAGGTCGACAGTTCCTTGCCTTCGTTGCTGTCGAAGACTTCCAGCCACAGGCTGCCGCACAGCGGATACGGGCCCAGTTCCTCCAGCAGCGCGCCGATGCGGTCCTGCTCGGGCAACTGGACGAAGCCGGTGCCGCGGGCCCATTGGCGCGGGAAGATCAGCTCGGCGAAGCGCAGCTGGCGCATCAGCCGGTCGGCGCCGTCGGCCTCCTGGCAGACGAACTCGGCATAGGCGGTGGCCGGCTTGGCGCGGGCGTAACCGGCCACGTCGAGGCCGGCGGCCAGGTCGGAAATCTCCGCGCAGACCTCGTTCTCGAAGCCCGGGCGGCAATGCAGTAGCAGGGTGTTCATCGGGGTGTCTCCTTGGCCGCGCACTATAGTCGCTGCGCGGCCGGCTTTCACCCGGATTCGCCGCACGCCAGGGGAACCCCCGGCTGCGGCAAAAGGTCCAGAACCCATGGCAGGACCGCGCGCAGCGGTCTAGTTTGAGAGTTCCGAAGTCGCGATCCAGGGCTTGCCGTGCCCCGGAGAGCGCATGCCGGAAGTCGCCAGGATGCCGCCCGATATGCAGAAGATGACTGCCAATCTGCATTCCTTTTGCGCCAAGCCAGGAAGTCCGCCTGGACTTTCCGCCAGTATCGCAGCGGTGCCGTCGATCACCGGCAGAATCCAGCCTGAGGAGAACGTCATGCCCGCAGTGGACAGCCTGAACAGCCTTCGCACCCTTGAGGTGGGCGGCAAGACCTACCACTATTACAGCCTTCCGGAAGCCGCCAAGCAGCTCGGCGACCTGGACAAGCTGCCGAAGTCGCTCAAGGTGCTCTTGGAAAACCTCCTGCGCTGGGAGGACAACCATACGGTCAACACCGACGACCTGCGGGCCCTGGCCGGCTGGCTGAAGGAGCGCCGTTCCGACCGCGAGATCCAGTACCGCCCGGCGCGGGTGCTGATGCAGGACTTCACCGGGGTGCCGGCGGTGGTCGACCTGGCCGCCATGCGCGACGCCATGGCCAAGGCCGGGGGCGATCCGCAGAAGATCAACCCGCTGTCGCCGGTGGACCTGGTCATCGACCACTCGGTGATGGTCGACCGCTACGCCAGCCACGCCGCCTTCGCCGAGAACGTCGAGATCGAGATGCAGCGCAACGGCGAACGCTACGCCTTCCTGCGCTGGGGCCAGAACGCCTTCGACAACTTCCGCGTGGTGCCGCCGGGCACCGGCATCTGCCACCAGGTCAACCTGGAATACCTGGGCCGCACCGTGTGGACCAGGGACGAGGACGGGCGCACCTACGCCTTCCCCGATACCCTGGTCGGCACCGACTCGCACACCACCATGATCAACGGCCTGGGCGTGCTCGGCTGGGGCGTCGGCGGCATCGAGGCCGAGGCGGCCATGCTCGGCCAGCCGGTGTCGATGCTGATCCCCGAGGTGGTCGGCTTCAAGCTCACCGGCAAGCTCAGGGAAGGCATCACCGCCACCGACCTGGTGCTCACCGTCACCCAGATGCTGCGGCAGAAGGGCGTGGTGGGGAAATTCGTCGAGTTCTACGGCGACGGCCTGGCCGACCTGCCCCTGGCCGACCGCGCCACCATCGCCAACATGGCCCCGGAATACGGCGCCACCTGCGGCTTCTTCCCGGTGGACGAGATCACCCTGGGGTACCTGCGCCTGTCCGGCCGCCCGGAAGAGACGGTCAAGCTGGTGGAGGCCTACTGCAAGGCCCAGGGCCTGTGGCGCGAAAAGGGCCACGAGCCGGTGTTCACCGACGCCCTGCAACTGGACATGGGCGAGGTCGAGGCCAGCCTGGCCGGGCCCAAGCGCCCGCAGGACCGCGTGCCGCTGGGCCAGGTGGGCAAGGCCTTCGCCGACTTCCTCGCGCTGCAGCCCAAGGCCGCGCGCAGCCCGGAGGTCTCGCGCCTGCTCAATGAAGGCGGTGGCGGCGCCGCGGTGGGCAGCGCCGAGAGCCAGGGCGTCGAGTACCAGCACGAAGGCAAGAGCTACCACCTGCAGGACGGCGCGGTGGTCATCGCCGCCATCACCTCCTGCACCAACACCTCCAACCCCAGTGTGATGATGGCCGCCGGGCTGCTGGCGAAGAAGGCGCTGGAGAAGGGCCTGCAGCGCAAGCCCTGGGTGAAGAGTTCGCTGGCGCCCGGCTCCAAGGTGGTCACCGACTACTTCAAGGCCGCCGGCCTGACGAAGTACCTGGACGAGCTGGGCTTCGACCTGGTGGGCTACGGCTGCACCACCTGCATCGGCAACTCCGGGCCACTGCTGGAGCCCATCGAGAAGGCCATCCAGCAGGCCGACCTGACGGTGGCCTCGGTGCTCTCCGGCAACCGCAACTTCGAAGGCCGCGTGCACCCGCTGGTGAAGACCAACTGGCTGGCCTCGCCGCCCCTGGTGGTGGCCTACGCCCTGGCCGGCAGCGTGCGCCTGGACCTGACGAAGGACGCCCTGGGCACCGGCAAGGACGGCCAGCCGGTGTACCTGAAGGACATCTGGCCGAGCCAGCGGGAAATCGCCGAGGCGATCCAGAAGGTCGACACCGCCATGTTCCACAAGGAATACGCCGAGGTGTTCCAGGGCGACGAGAAGTGGCGCGCCATCCAGGTACCCCAGGCACAGACCTACACCTGGCAGGCCGACTCCACCTACATCCAGCACCCGCCGTTCTTCGAGCACATCGCCGACGCCCCGCCGAAGGTGGCCGACATCGAGAAGGCCCGGGTGCTGGCGGTGCTGGGCGACTCGGTGACCACCGACCACATCTCCCCCGCCGGCAACATCAAGAAGGACAGCCCCGCCGGGCGCTACCTAAGCGAGCATGGCGTGGCCTACGCCGACTTCAACTCCTACGGCTCGCGGCGCGGCAACCACGAGGTGATGATGCGCGGCACCTTCGCCAACATCCGCATCAAGAACGAGATGCTCGGCGGCGAGGAAGGCGGCAACACCCTGCATGTGCCCAGCGGCGAGAAGCTGGCGATCTACGATGCGGCCATGCGCTACCAGGCCGAGGGCACGCCGCTGCTGATCATCGCCGGCAAGGAGTACGGCACCGGCTCGTCCCGCGACTGGGCGGCCAAGGGCACCAACCTGCTGGGGGTGAAGGCGGTGATCGCCGAGAGCTTCGAGCGCATCCACCGCTCCAACCTGGTGGGCATGGGCGTGCTGCCGCTGCAGTTCACCGGCGGCCAGGACCGCAAGGCGCTGAACCTCACCGGCAAGGAAGTGCTGAACATCCGCGGCCTGGACGGCGAGCTGAAGCCGCACATGACGCTGAAGGTGGAAGTCACCCGCGAGGACGGCAAGCAGGACAGCTTCGAGGTGCTGTGCCGCATCGACACCCTCAACGAGGTGGAGTACTTCAAGGCCGGGGGGATCCTGCACTACGTGCTGCGTAGTTTGATCTGAGGGCTGCGCGAGGACGCTTTCGTAGGATGGGTTGAGCTTGCGAAACCCATGCGGTTGCAGTGATGGGTATCGCTTCGCTCAACCCATCCTACGGAGCGCGGTGTTTGTAGGAGCGCGCCCTGCGCGCGATTCGCGGGCAGGGCCCGCTCCTACGGTTTCCCCTTTCGCACCATACCCCCCTTGTAGGAGCGAGCTTGCTCGCGAATGAGCCCCGCAGAGGAGTTTGTTCGCGAGCAAGCTCGCTCCTACGAGAAGCCGTGCCCGCGCCTTTCATTCGGGCCAGGTCCGACGGACAAAACCTATTAGCTCATAGGAAAATCTCTTACGACCATGTGACAAGTAGCATTTTGATATCGTCCACTGCCAATATTCCCACGCCAAATATCGAACAAGGCTTCAACTTCCGTTGATTCCGGCCGATAACAAAACCGTCACATGCCTTCTTCGTGGACCTTGCCCTGAATGCGCAACAACCAGCCCATCACCCAGCGTGAACGCACCTACCCGGCGGAACAACGCCTGATCTCCACCACCAACAGCCGTGGCGTGATCACCTATGCCAACGATGCCTTCGTCGACATCAGCGGCTTCGCGCGGGACGAGCTGGTGGGCTCGCCGCACAACCTGGTGCGCCATCCCGACGTGCCGCCCGCGGTGTTCGCCCACATGTGGGCCACGCTGAAGAACGGCAAGCCATGGATGGGCATCGTCAAGAACCGCTGCAAGAACGGCGACCACTACTGGGTCAGCGCCTACGTCACGCCCATCTTCGAGCGCGACGAGATCGTCGGCTACGAGTCGGTGCGCGTGCGCCCCACCGCCGAGCAGGTGGAGCGCGCCCAGGCCCTGTACCAGCGGATCAACACCGGCAAGCCGGCGATCCCGCGCCGCGACCTGTGGCTACCGGTGCTGCTGGACTGGCTGCCGTTCATCCTGATCAGCCAGGTGGCCTTCCTCATCGGCGCCTGGCTCGACTCGCACTGGGGCTTCGCCCTCGCCGCCCTGCTCGCCGTCCCCCTCGGCCTGGCCGGCCTGGGCTGGCAGCAGCGCGGCCTCAAGCGCCTGCTGCGCCTGGCCGAGCAGACCACCTCGGACCCGCTGATCGCGCAGATGTACACCGACAGCCGCGGCGCCCAGGCGCGCCTGGAAATGGCCATCCTCAGCCAGGAAGCGCGCCTGAAGACCTGCCTGACGCGCCTGCAGGACACCGCCGAGCAGCTCACCGAGCAGGCCCGCCAGGCCGATACCCTGGCCCACCACAGCTCCTCCGGCCTGGAACGCCAGCGCGTGGAGACCGAGCAGGTGGCCACCGCGGTCAACCAGATGGCCGCCACCACCCAGGAAGTGGCGAACAACGTGCAGCGCACCGCCGACGCCACGCGCCAGGCCAACGAGCTGACGCGCCGCGGCCGCAGCGTGGCCAGCGAGACCCGCGAGGCCATCCAGCGCCTGTCCGCCTCGGTGGGCGAGACGGGCCTGGCGGTGAGCCAACTGGCCCAGGACAGCAACGAGATCGGCGGCGTGGTCGACGTGATCAAGGGCATCGCCGACCAGACCAACCTGCTGGCGCTCAATGCCGCCATCGAGGCGGCCCGCGCCGGCGAGATGGGCCGCGGCTTCGCCGTGGTGGCCGACGAGGTGCGCTCGCTGGCCCAGCGCACCGCCGAATCCACCGAGCAGATCCACGGCCTGATCGCCAAGCTGCAGCAAACCGCCGAGGGCGCGGTGAGCGCCATGGAAGTCGGCCGCCGCCAGGCCGACGAAGGCGTGGAACGGGTGCTGCTGGCCGACCAGGCGCTGTCGGGCATCAGCGACTCGGTGGCCAACATCGCCGACATGGCCAACCAGATCGCCGCGGCAGCCGAGGAACAGAGCGCGGTGGCCGAGGAGATCAACCGCAACATCGCCACCATCGCCCAACTGGCCGACCAGACCTCCGACGAGGCCCAGCGCACCGCGCAGCTGAGCGAGGAGCTGACGGGGACGGCGCAGAGCCAGTATTCGCTGGTGGAGCGGTTCAATCGTTGAGTGTTGGCGTTCGTTCGTAACGGGGGCTTCGGGTTCGGGTCCGCAGCGCGCGGATACCGAGGTCAGGCGGCGGATAACCGCGAACGGTTATTCGCCCTACGCTCCATGGGAGCGAGCTTGCTCGCGAACAGAGCGTCGCCTGGTTCAGCTTCGGAGCTACGCTGAAGTCCGTAACCCTCTCCCCAGCCCTCTCCCTGAAGGGAGAGGGAGCCGTCCGTGCCAATGGTGGGGTATGGATTCAGCCGGAACCTCCGGCTGACTTCGACCTTGTCGAGCGCGCCGACCCAGTCCCCTCTCCCTTCAGGGAGAGGGTTAGGGAGAGGGCGCGCGGTCAAGCCGGGTACCGAAACCACCGGCAGAACGCCATTCGCAAGCAAGCTCGCTCCTACGAAAGCCCCTCCAGAAACCCCGCCACCATCCCCGCCGCGCTCTCCAGGTGCTGCTCATGAGTCAGCCCTGACGCCTTCAACGGCTTCAGGTCATGGTCCGCCGCCGCCAGCCACTCGACGCGGATCGCCGGCGACAGCACGTATTCCGCCACATGCGCCCGGTCGCCCAGGGCATCGCGTTCGCCCTGGACGATCAGCGTCGACGTGCGCAGTTCGGCCAGGTGCGCCACCCGCGGTTTCTCCGGCTTGCCCGCGGCGTAGAAGGGGTAGCCCAGGCACACCAGGGCATCGGCGCCCAGTTCGTCGGCCAGCAGGCTGGCCATACGCCCGCCCATGGACTTGCCGCCGATGGCCAGCGGGCCCCGCACTTGCCCGCGCACCTGCTCGAACACCTGGCGCCAGCACTCCAGCAGCTGCTTCTGCGGGTTCGGCGGGCGCCGGCGGCCGTCCTCGCGGCGGGCGGCCATGTAGGGGAACTCGAAGCGCGCTACCGCCACGCCCCGGGCGGCCAGGCGCCATGCCATTTCGTCCATGAACGGGCTGTCCATGGGCGCACCGGCGCCATGGGCCAGGACGAGGGTTGCCGACAACGCACCGGCCGGCCGGTTCCACAGCAGCGACAAAGCGCCACACTCCCCCGCCGGGCCGGGCGCCGAGGGCGATTGATCAAAATCAATATTCGGTTTCCGGGGTTTATCCATTCTTCGCTCCGCTAGTTGCGTAATTAGTACCTGTCCCTGGGGGAGGGGCGGCGTTCGCCGTAAGGAACCCGCCGGGATGGGCTAGCCCATAACCGTGGATGGAAGCCCATATACCATGAGCACAACCAATCAGACCGCTTATAACTACAAGGTGGTCCGCCAGTTCGCCGTGATGACGGTGATCTGGGGAATCGTCGGCATGCTGGTCGGCGTCGTCATCGCCGCCCAGCTGGTGTGGCCGGAACTCAACCTCGGCTTGCCGTGGACGAGCTTCGGGCGCCTGCGCCCACTGCACACCAACGCCGTGATCTTCGCCTTCGGTGGCTGCGCCCTGTTCGCCACCAGCTACTACGCGGTGCAGCGTACCTGCCAGGTACGCCTGTTCTCCGACACCCTGGCCTCCTTCACCTTCTGGGGCTGGCAGCTGGTGATCCTGCTGGCCGCCATCAGCCTGCCGCTGGGCTACACCTCCTCCAAGGAGTACGCCGAGCTGGAATGGCCGATCGACATCCTCATCACCATCGTGTGGGTCGCCTACGCCGTGGTGTTCTTCGGCACCCTGGTGAAGCGCAAGACCAAGCACATCTACGTGGGCAACTGGTTCTTCGGCGGCTTCATCCTGACCGTGGCGCTGCTGCACGTGGTCAACAACCTAGAGCTGCCGGTCGGCTTCATGAAGTCGTACTCCATCTACTCCGGCGCCACCGACGCCATGGTGCAGTGGTGGTACGGCCACAACGCCGTGGGCTTCTTCCTCACCGCCGGCTTCCTGGGGATGATGTACTACTTCGTGCCCAAGCAGGCCGAGCGTCCGGTGTACTCCTATCGCCTGTCGATCGTGCACTTCTGGGCGCTGATCGCGGTGTACATCTGGGCCGGCCCGCACCACCTGCACTACACCGCCCTGCCCGACTGGGCGCAGTCCCTGGGCATGGTGATGTCGCTGATCCTCCTGGCGCCCTCCTGGGGCGGCATGATCAACGGCATGATGACCCTCTCCGGGGCCTGGCATAAGCTGCGCAGCGACCCGATCCTGCGCTTCCTGGTGGTCTCCCTGGCCTTCTACGGCATGTCCACCTTCGAAGGCCCGATGATGGCCATCAAGACCGTCAACGCCCTCTCCCACTACACCGACTGGACCATCGGCCACGTGCATGCCGGCGCGCTGGGCTGGGTCGCCATGGTCTCCATCGGTTCGCTGTACCACATGATCCCGAAAGTGTTCGGCCGCGAGCAGATGCACAGCGTGGGCCTGATCAACGCGCACTTCTGGCTCGCCACCATCGGCACCGTGCTCTACATCGCCTCTATGTGGGTCAACGGCATCACCCAGGGCCTGATGTGGCGTGCGGTCAACGCCGACGGCACCCTCACCTACTCCTTCGTCGAAGCGCTCGCCGCCGGCCACCCCGGCTTCGTCGTGCGCATGATCGGCGGCGCCGTGTTCCTCAGCGGCATGCTGATCATGGCCTACAACACCTGGCGCACCATCGCCTCCTCCAAAGCCGAGGAAGCTGAAGCGGCCGCCCGGATTCCCGCCGTCGTAGGAGCCCACTGATGAAACACGAAGTACTCGAGAAGAACGTCGGCCTGCTGGCCCTGTGCATGGCCGTGGCCGTGAGCATCGGCGGCCTGACGCAGATCGTCCCGCTGTTCTTCCAGGACGTCACCAACACCCCGGTGGAAGGCATGAAGCCCTACACCGCCCTGCAGCTGGAAGGCCGCGACATCTACATCCGCGAGGGCTGCGTCGGCTGCCACTCGCAGATGATCCGCCCGTTCCGCGCCGAGACCGAGCGCTACGGCCACTACTCCGTGGCCGGCGAGAGCGTCTGGGACCACCCCTTCCTGTGGGGCTCCAAGCGTACCGGTCCGGACCTGGCCCGCGTCGGCGGCCGCTACTCCGACGACTGGCACCGCGCGCACCTGTACAACCCGCGCAACGTGGTGCCGGAGTCGAAGATGCCGGCCTACCCCTGGCTGGTCGAGAACAAGCTCGACGGCAAGGACATCGAAGGCAAGCTCAAGGCCATGCGCACCCTCGGCGTGCCCTACACCGACGAGGACATCGCCGGCGCCCGCGAGAGCGTTCAGGGCAAGACCGAGATGGACGCCGTGGTGGCCTACCTGCAAGGCCTGGGCACAGCGATCAAGAACAAGCGGTGATGGCCATGGACATCGGAACCATCCGCGGCCTCGGCACCGTCGTGGTGATGCTCGCCTTCATCGGCGTCACCCTCTGGGCCTACAGCGGCAAGCGCAAGCAGCGCTTCGACGCCGACGCCCTGCTGCCCTTCGCCGACGATCCGCAGGCTCTGCGCCACGCCGAGCATGAACAAGCTTCTGGGAGCAACAAAGCATGACTACCTTCTGGAGTCTGTACATCACCGTACTGACCGTCGGATCGCTGATCGCCCTGCTATGGCTGGTCTTCGCCACCCGCAGCGGCGAGACCAAGGGCGCCACCGACCAGACCATGGGGCACTCCTTCGACGGTATCGAGGAATACGACAACCCGCTGCCGCGCTGGTGGTTCCTGCTGTTCGTGGGCACCATCGTCTTCGCCGTCGGCTACCTGGCCCTGTACCCGGGCCTGGGCAACTGGAAAGGCGTACTGCCGGGCTACACCGACGGCTGGACCCAGGTCAAACAGCTGGAACGCGAGCAGGCCCTGGCCGACGAGAAATACGCGCCGATCTTCGCCAAGTACTCGGCCATGTCCGTCGAAGACGTGGCCAAGGACCCACAGGCCATGAAGACCGGCGAACGCCTGTTCGCCACCTACTGCTCGATCTGCCACGGCTCCGACGCCAAGGGCGCCATGGGCTTCCCCAACCTGACCGACCAGGACTGGCGCTGGGGCGGCGACGCGCAAACCATCCAGACCACCATCCTCGGCGGCCGCCACGCGGTGATGCCGGCCTGGGGCGAGGTGCTGGGCGACCAGGGCGTGCATGACGTGGCCGCGTTCGTCACCACCAAGCTGGACGGCCGCAAGCTGCCCGAAGGCGTGACCGACGCCCAGGTGGCCAATGGCGAGAAGCTCTTCGCCACCACCTGCGTCGCCTGCCACGGCCCGGAAGGCAAGGGCACCGCCGCCCTGGGCGCGCCGGACCTGACCCACCCGGGTGCGTTCATCTACGGTTCGGGCTTCGCCCAGCTGCAGCAGACCATCCGCCATGGCCGCCAGGGCCAGATGCCGGCCCAGGAAGCCTACCTGGGCAAGGACAAGGTCCACGTCCTGGCCGCGTACATCTACAACATTTCCCGCCCGGAAAACGCCAACTGATCCACCCTCCGCTCGCGCCCGCCCGGGCGCGAGCAACTTCCGCGCAGTTACGCGACCAAGTGTCGCACCTCGCGCGCGCCATTCCTTCACACTGCTCTAGATCAAGACTAAGCTCATTCCATCCGTGAGTCGGCAGTAATTGGGGGAATCCCTACGCTTATCAGGGTTTCCACGCCGATAGAAAGCCAGAAAAACATTGGCAGAAATGCCTTCAAAGCAGCATGCGCAGCGGCTCCGGGGCTTATTCCGGCGCGTTGCATTGCCTAGTGGCTTTCTACATACTTGCCGCCGTTTTTTGTCCCTAAATAGCAAAAAAACCGTGGAACCTTAGAATGAGCACAGCAATCAGTCCGACTGCTTATAACTATAAGGTAATCCGCCAGTTCGCCATCATGACGGTGGTCTGGGGAATACTAGGAATGGGGATGGGTGTTTTCATCGCCTCACAGTTGGTATGGCCCGAGCTGAACCTCGGCTTGCCGTGGACCAGTTTCGGGCGACTTCGCCCGTTGCACACCAACCTGGTGATCTTCGCCTTCGGCGGCTGTGCTCTGTTCGCAACCTCCTACTACGTGGTGCAACGCACCTGCCAGACCCGTCTGATCTCCGATAGCCTGGCCGCCTTCACCTTCTGGGGCTGGCAGGCGGTGATCGTACTGGCCGCCATCACCCTGCCGCTGGGCTACACCTCCTCCAAGGAGTACGCCGAGCTGGAATGGCCGGTCGACATCCTGATCGCCATCGTCTGGGTCACCTATGCCGTGGTGTTCTTCGGCACCATCGTCAAGCGCCAGACCAAGCACATCTATGTGGGCAACTGGTTCTACGGCGGCTTCATCCTGGTGACCGCGATGCTGCACATTGTCAACAACCTGGAGATCCCGGTCGGCTGGTTCAAGTCCTACTCCATCTACTCCGGCGCCACCGACGCCATGGTCCAGTGGTGGTACGGCCACAACGCCGTGGGCTTCTTCCTGACCACCGGCTTCCTCGGCATGATGTACTACTTCGTGCCCAAGCAGGCCGAGCGCCCGGTCTACTCCTACCGCCTGTCCATCGTCCACTTCTGGGCGCTGATCACCCTGTACATCTGGGCCGGCCCGCACCACCTGCACTACACCGCGCTGCCGGACTGGGCGCAGTCCCTGGGCATGGTGATGTCGCTGATCCTCCTGGCCCCGAGCTGGGGCGGCATGATCAACGGCATGATGACCCTCTCCGGCGCCTGGCATAAGCTGCGCACCGACCCCATCCTGCGCTTCCTGGTGGTGTCCCTGGCCTTCTACGGCATGTCCACCTTCGAAGGCCCGATGATGGCCATCAAGACGGTGAACTCGCTGTCCCACTACACCGACTGGACCATCGGCCACGTGCACGCCGGGGCGCTGGGCTGGGTAGCGATGATCTCCATCGGCTCGCTGTATCACATGATCCCGAAAGTGTTCGGCCGCGAGCAGATGCACAGCACCGGCCTGATCAACGCGCACTTCTGGCTCGCCACCATCGGCACCGTGCTCTACATCGCCTCGATGTGGGTCAACGGCATCACCCAGGGCCTGATGTGGCGCGCGGTGAACACCGACGGCACCCTCACCTACTCCTTCGTCGAAGCGCTGCAGGCCAGCCACCCGGGCTTCATGGTCCGCGCGCTGGGCGGCTTCTTCTTCGCCTTCGGCATGCTGCTGATGGCCTACAACACCTTCCGTACCGTGCGTGGCTACAACGCTGCTGAAGTCGATGCCGCTGCCCGCATTCCCGCTGTAGGAGCTCATTGATGAAGCACGAAGCAGTCGAGAAGAACATCGGCCTGCTGGCCTTCTTCATGGTCATAGCCGTGAGCATCGGCGGCCTGACGCAGATCGTCCCGCTGTTCTTCCAGGACGTGACCAACAAGCCGGTGGAAGGCATGAAGCCACGCACCGCGCTGGAGCTCGAAGGTCGTGACATCTATATCCGCGAAGGCTGCGTGGGCTGCCACTCGCAGATGATCCGCCCGTTCCGCGCCGAGACCGAGCGCTACGGCCACTACTCCGTGGCCGGCGAAAGCGTCTGGGACCACCCCTTCCTGTGGGGCTCCAAGCGTACCGGCCCGGACCTGGCCCGCGTCGGCGGCCGCTACTCCGACGACTGGCACCGCGCGCACCTGTACAACCCGCGCAACGTGGTGCCGGAGTCGAAGATGCCGGCCTACCCCTGGCTGGTCGAGAACAAGCTCGACGGCAAGGACATCGAAGGCAAGCTCAAGGCCATGCGCACCCTCGGCGTGCCCTACACCGACGAGGACATCGCCGGTGCTCGCGATGCCGTGAAAGGCAAGACCGAGATGGACGCCCTGGTGGCCTACCTGCAGAGTCTGGGCACCATCATCAAGAGCAAACGGTGACAGCAGATGGATATCGGGACGATTCGCGGCCTCGGCACCGTCGTAGTGATGGTCGCCTTCATCGGCGTACTGCTCTGGGCCTACAGCGGCAAGCGCAAGCAGCGCTTCGACGACGACGCCCTGCTGCCCTTCGCGGACGACCCGGCAGCCATGAAGCACGTCGAGAAAGAACAAGCTTCTAGGAGCAACAAAGAATGACAACCTTCTGGAGTCTGTACGTCACCGTACTTACCCTGGGCACCATCTTCGCCCTGGCCTGGCTGCTGTTCGCCACCCGCCGCGGCCAGCGCAGCGAAGCCACCGACGAGACCGTCGGGCACGCCTTCGACGGCATCGAGGAGTACGACAACCCGCTGCCGAAGTGGTGGTTCATGCTGTTCGTCGCCACCTTCGTCTTCGCCCTGGGCTACCTGGTCCTGTACCCGGGCCTGGGCAACTGGAAGGGCCTGCTGCCGGGCTACCAGGAAGTCAGCGACGGCAAGCCCTTCGCCAATGGCCAGCCGGGCTGGACCGGCGTGCACCAGTGGGAAAAGGAAATGGCCAAGGCCGACGAGAAGTACGGCCCGATCTTCGCCAAGTTCGCCGCCATGCCCATCGAAGATGTGGCCAAGGACCCGCTGGCGCTGAAGATGGGCGGCCGCCTGTTCGCCTCCAACTGCTCGGTGTGCCACGGCTCCGACGCCAAGGGCGCCTACGGCTTCCCCAACCTGACCGACCAGGACTGGCGCTGGGGCGGTGCCACCGCGGACATCGAGACCACCATCAAGGGTGGCCGCCACGCCGCCATGCCGGCCTGGGGCGAAGTCCTGGGCGACCAGGGCGTGCATGACGTGGCCGCCTTCGTCACCAGCAAGCTGGACGGCCGCAAGCTGCCCGAAGGCGTGACCGACGAGCAGGTGGCCAATGGCGGCAAGATCTTCGCCACCACCTGCGTCGCCTGCCACGGCCCCGAGGGCAAGGGCACCGCCGCCATGGGCGCGCCCAACCTGACGCACCCGGCCGCCTTCATCTACGGCTCGAGCTTCTCCCAGCTGCAGCAGACCATCCGCTACGGCCGCCAGGGCCAGATGCCGGCCCAGCTGGAACGCCTCGGCGCCGACCAGGTGCACCTGCTGGCCGCCTACGTGTACAGCCTGTCCCAGGGTGATGCGCAGAAGAGCGAATAAGCGCTTCCGCCCTCCCCTCGCAACACCCAGCGGCGCCGGTTCCTACCGGCGCCGCTCTATTTCGGGGAACGAAAAATCTTCCGAATATTCTGACGCGACCAACGGTCGCACCGTTGCACACCGGGCCAAGTCGTATCATGTTTAGGCGTGCAGCCATATCCTGACCCTTTCGGCACGTATCGACAGGGCGCCCTCCCACTGCCGTGGTACGCACTGATGAGCAAACAGATTCCCGTGCAAGACGTCACACCGCCCGCGAAGAAGGGTGGGGAGAACGTCGACTTATATGCCTCCCGCGAGAAGATCTACACCCGGGCCTTCACCGGGTTCTTCCGCAACCTGCGCCGTGTCGGCGGCGCTTTCCTGTTCCTTCTCTACTTCGGCACCGTGTGGCTGACCTGGAACGGTCGGCAGGCGGTGTGGTGGGACCTGCCCGAGCGCAAGTTCTACATCTTCGGCGCCACCTTCTGGCCGCAGGACTTCATCCTCCTCTCCGGGTTGCTGATCATCAGCGCCTTCGGGCTGTTCTTCATCACGGTGTTCGCCGGCCGCGTCTGGTGCGGCTACACCTGCCCGCAGAGCGTGTGGACCTGGATCTACATGTGGTGCGAGAAGGTCACCGAAGGCGACCGCAACCAGCGCATGAAGCTGGACAAGGCGCCGATGAGCGGCAACAAGCTGCTGCGCAAGGCCGCCAAGCACACGCTGTGGCTGCTGATCGGCCTGGTCACCGGCCTGACCTTCGTCGGCTACTTCGCCCCCATCCGCGAACTGCTGATGGACCTGGTCACCGGCGAAGCCGACGGCTGGGCCTACTTCTGGGTCGGTTTCTTCACCCTGGCCACCTACGGCAACGCCGGCTGGCTGCGCGAGCAGGTGTGCATCTACATGTGCCCCTACGCGCGCTTCCAGAGCGTGATGTTCGACAAGGACACCCTGATCGTCTCCTACGACCCGCGCCGCGGCGAGAAGCGCGGCCCGCGCAAGAAGACCCTGGACTACAAGGCCCAGGGCCTGGGCGACTGCATCGACTGCACCATGTGCGTACAGGTCTGCCCCACCGGCATCGACATCCGCGACGGCCTGCAGATCGAGTGCATCGGCTGCGCCGCGTGCATCGACGCCTGCGACAGCATCATGGACAAGATGGGCTACCCGCGCGGGCTGATCAGCTACACCACCGAGCACAACCTGTCCGGGCAGAAGACGCACCTGGTGCGCCCGCGCCTGATCGGCTACGCCATCGCCCTGTGCGTGATGATGAGCCTGCTGGCCACCGCCATCGTGATCCGCCCGCTGGTGGGCTTCGACGTCAGCAAGGACCGCGTGCTCTACCGCGAGAACGCCGAAGGCCGGATCGAGAACGTCTACAGCCTGAAGATCATGAACAAGGACCAGCGCGACCACACCTACGTGCTCGGCGCCAAGGGCCTGGAAGGCCTGACCCTGGAAGGCCGCAAGGAAGTGCAGGTGGCCGCCGGCGACATCCTCGCCATGCCGGTGGAACTGGCGGTGGACCCGGACAAGCTGCCGTCCAGCACCAACAAGATCACCTTCACCATCCAGTCGGTGGACGAGCCGTCCATCAGCAAGGAAGCCGACAGCCGCTTCATCGGCCCGGTGGTACGCTGAACCCCGGCTGAACCGCAACGCATCCCGCCCCCGCGGCGGGATGCCAGCGGCACGCGGAGCACGTAGAATCCGCCCCACCCAGGCGCGCCGCCCACCCCTCGGGCAGGCCGCCTCCGCCCCGCGGACCACGAGAGAGAAAACCCATGCAGTCGGCGCCCGCCCAACAACCCTGGTACAAGCACCTCTGGCCCTGGATCATCATCGGCATGCTCGCCACCTCGGTGTTCCTCAGCCTGACGATGGTGCGCATCGCCGTGGAGAACCAGGACACCCTGGTCAACGACAACTACTACGAGGCCGGCAAGGGCATCAACCGCTCGCTGGACCGCGAGCACCTGGCCCAGCAACTGCACATGCAGGCCCAGGTGCGCCTGGACAAGCTCACCGGCGAGGTCGAGGTACGCCTGAAGGGCGACAGCCAGCCGGCGCAGCTGACCCTCAACCTGATCTCCCCCACCCTGGAATCCCAGGACCGCCACGTCGCCCTGCTGCCGGCCAACGAACCGGGCCGCTACACCGGCCGCCTGGACAGCGCCGTCGAAGGCCGCCGCTTCGTCGAACTGCTCGGCGAGCAGGATGGCCACGCCTGGCGCCTGTTCGAAGAAGAGAAGCTCATCGCCGACGGCGAGATCCTTCTCGGCGACGAACCCCTCAAGGGGGATGAAGTCCAGCGCCCATGAGCGCCCCCCGGCCCTGCTACCACTGCGCGCTGCCGGTCCCGTCCGGCAGCCGCTTCACCGCCCGGGTCCTCGGCGAGACCCGCGAATTCTGCTGCCCCGGCTGCCAGGCCGTGGCCGAGGCCATAGTCGCCAGTGGCCTGGAAGGCTATTACCGGCACCGCACCGAATCGGCCGCCAACCCCGAGGCGCTGCCCGCGCAACTCGGCGACGAACTGGCCCTGCTCGACCGCCCCGACGTGCAGCAGCCCTTCGTCCAGCACCAGGGCGAACTGGCCGAGACCACCCTGATCCTCGAAGGCATCAGTTGCGCCGCCTGCGGCTGGCTGATCGAAAAACACCTGCGGCGATTGCCGGCGGTGGCCGAGGCCGGGCTCAACCTGTCCAACCACCGCCTGCACGTGCGCTGGGCCGACGGCCAGTTGCCGCTCAGCGGCCTGCTCGCCGAGCTGCGCAGGATCGGCTACGCCGCCCACCCCTACCGGCCGGACAA
Source organism: Pseudomonas sp. NBRC 100443 (assembly GCF_030268185.1). Taxonomy (NCBI): domain Bacteria; kingdom Pseudomonadati; phylum Pseudomonadota; class Gammaproteobacteria; order Pseudomonadales; family Pseudomonadaceae; genus Pseudomonas; species Pseudomonas sp. NBRC 100443. The sequence continues at coordinate 206,100 of NZ_BSQE01000006.1, read as the reverse complement.
GGCCGCCGAGCAGCTCGCCGAAGAGAACCGCCGCTCCCTGCGCCAGCTGGGCGTGGCCGGCATGCTGTGGTTCCAGGCGATGATGGCGACCATGGCCACCTGGCCGGAATTCAACATCGACCTCAGCGCCGAGATGCACGAAATCCTGCGCTGGGTGGCGATGTTCCTCACCACGCCGATCGTCTTCTACTCCTGCCAGCCGTTCTTCCGCGGCGCCCTGCGCGACTTGCGCACGCGCCACCTGACCATGGACGTCTCGGTGTCCCTGGCCATCGGCGGCGCCTACCTGGCCGGCATCTGGACCGCCATCACCGGCAAGGGCGACCTGTACTTCGACGCGGTGGGCATGTTCGCCCTGTTCCTGCTCGCCGGCCGCTATCTCGAACGCCGCGCCCGTGAGCGCACGGCGGCGGCCACCGCGCAACTGGTCAACCTGCTGCCGGCCTCCTGCCTGCGCCTGGACGACGCCGGCAACAGCCAGCGCATCCTGCTCAGCGAACTGCGCATCGGCGACCGCGTGCTGGTGCCGCCGGGCGCGGTGCTGCCGGCCGACGGCCTGATCCTCGCCGGCCAGTCCAGCGTCGACGAATCCCTGCTTACCGGCGAATACCTGCCGCAGCCGCGCCAGGCCGGCGACAGCGTCACCGGCGGCACCCTCAACGTCGAAGGCCCGCTGACCCTGCAGGTGCAGGCCCTGGGCGACGACAGCCGGCTGTCGGCCATCGTCCGCCTGCTGGAGCGCGCCCAGGCCGACAAGCCGCGCCTGGCGCAGCTCGCCGACAGCGCCGCGCAATGGTTCCTGCTGGTGCTGCTGGCGCTGGCCGCGGTGGTCGGCCTGTTCTGGTGGCAGCACGACGCCTCGCGGGCCTTCTGGGTGGTCCTGTCGATGCTGGTCGCCACCTGCCCCTGCGCCCTCTCCCTGGCCACGCCCACCGCCCTCACCGCGGCCACCGGCAGCCTGCACAAGCTCGGCCTGCTGCTCACCCGCGGCCACGTGCTGGAAGGCCTGAAACGCATCGACACGGTGATCTTCGACAAGACCGGCACCCTCACCGAAGGCCGCCTGACCCTGCGCGCCGTACAGCCGCTGGGCGAACTCGACGGCGAACGCTGCCTGGCCCTGGCCGCGGCCCTGGAGAACCGCTCCGAACACCCCATCGCCCGCGCCTTCGGCCGCGCCCCGCAACCCGCCGAAGCCGTGGAAAGCCACCCTAGCCTGGGCCTGGAAGGCGTGGTCGACGGCCAGCGCCTGCGCATCGGCCAGGCCGCCTTCGTCTGCGCCCTGAGCGGCCAGCCCGCACCGGCCATGCCCAATGAGCACGGCCAGTGGCTGCTGCTGGGCGACGCGCGCGGCCCACTGGCCTGGCTGGTGCTCGACGACCGCCTGCGCGACGACGCCCCGGCCCTGCTGCAGGCCTGCCGCGAGCGCGGCTGGCGCACCCTGCTGCTGTCCGGCGACAGCTCGCCGATGGTGCAGAGCGTGGCCGCCGAACTGGGCATCGACGAAGTCCACGGCGGCCTGCGCCCGGACGACAAGCTGGCGATCCTCAGGCAACTGCACGGCGAAGGCCGCCACGTGCTGATGCTCGGCGACGGCGTCAACGACGTGCCGGTGCTGGCCGCCGCCGACATCAGCGTGGCCATGGGCAGCGCCACCGACCTGGCCAAGACCAGCGCCGACGCGGTGCTGCTGTCCAACCGCCTGGACAGCCTGGTGCAGGCCTTCGTCCTGGCCCGCCGCACCCGCAGGGTGATCGTCGAGAACCTGGTCTGGGCGGGGTTGTACAATAGCCTGATGCTGCCCTTCGCCGCCCTCGGCTGGATCACCCCCGCCTGGGCGGCCATCGGCATGTCGGTCAGCTCGCTGACCGTGGTGCTCAACGCCCTGCGCCTGACCCGCGTGCGCGCCCTGCCGGCGGCCCCCGAAGCCGCGCCGCTGGTCATCCCGCTCGCCGCCCACTGAAGGCGCGCAGGCCTTTTCAACGGAGTCGATATGCCCGCTCTCTACGTAATGATCCCGGTGGCGCTGATCATCGTCGCCATCGCCGTCTGGATCTTCTTCTGGGCGGTGAACAGCGGCCAGTACGACGACATGGACGGCCCGGCCCACAGCATCCTGTTCGACGACGAGGACCCCAAGCACCAGGCCGGCATCGACGAGGCCGAAGGCGCCAGGGACGCGCAGGCCGAAGCCCGGGACAAGGACTCGCGCGATGCTTGACCTGGCGCCCATGCTGGCGTCTGCGCTGATCCTCGGCCTGCTCGGCGGCGGCCACTGCCTGGGCATGTGCGGCGGCCTGATGGGCGCGCTGACCCTGGCCATTCCGGCGGAGCAGCGCGGGCGCCGCCTGCAGCTGCTGCTGGCCTACAACCTCGGGCGCATCCTCAGCTACGCCGCCGCCGGCCTGCTGCTGGGCCTGGCCGGCTGGGCCATCGCCAGCACCCCCTTCGCCTCGGCGCTGCGCGTGGTCGCCGGCCTGCTGCTGGTCGCCATGGGCCTGTACCTGGCCGGCTGGTGGAGCGGCCTGACGCGCATCGAGGCCCTCGGCCGCGGCCTGTGGAAATACATCCAGCCCTTCGCCAGCCGCCTGCTGCCGGTGGCCAGCGTGCCGCGCGCGCTGCTGCTCGGCGCGCTCTGGGGCTGGCTGCCCTGCGGCCTGGTCTACAGCACCCTGCTGTGGACCAGCAGCCAGGGCTCGGCGCTGGAAAGCGCGCTGCTGATGCTCGCCTTCGGCCTGGGTACCTGGCCGGTGCTGCTGGCCACGGGGCTTGCCGCCGAACGCATCACGGCGCTGCTGCGCAAGCGCAGCGTGCGCATGGCCGGCGGCCTGCTGGTGATCCTCTTCGGCCTGTGGACCCTGCCCGGCCCACACCAGGCGTGGCTGATGGGGCATGCGATGCATTGAAGCCCCCGCTTTTCGTAGGAGCGAGGGGGGCGCCTAGCTCTTGCTCGCGAACGGGCTTCACCTTGGTGCCTGGCCTGAAGAGCGCCCTCTCCCTAACCCTCTCCCTGAAGGGAGAGGGGACCGTTGGGCAGGGTTTGATGTTATGGCGTTAGCCGGCTAGTGCAGTGGCTGCCGGCGGAAACCATCACCTTTCTCGGCACAGACTGGCCCCCTCGCCCTTCAGGGCGGGGCGCGCAGCCGAGGGCTGGGGAGAGGGTTACGGACTCCACCCCAACTCCAAAGCCAACCCCAACCCCGACACCACCGCCCACCAGCCCCCCCTCCAACGAGGTACCCCCTGCGACCGCTTGATGCAGGTCAAGAGGCTTTTCCCACAGTCTCCCTAGACTGCGCCGAAAAGCTCGCCTGATTCGGGGACTGCGGCATGCTCGACGATATCCGCTGGGACACAGATCTGATCCGTCGCTACGATCTGTCCGGCCCGCGCTATACCTCCTATCCCACCGCCGTGCAGTTCCACGAAGGCGTGGGCCCCTTCGACATGCTGCATGCCCTGCGCAACAGCCAGAAGGCCGACCGGCCGCTGTCGCTCTACGTGCACATCCCGTTCTGCGCCAACATCTGCTACTACTGCGCCTGCAATAAGGTCATCACCAAGGACCGCGGGCGCAGCGCGCCCTACCTCGCCCGGCTGATCCACGAAATCGAGATCGTCAGCCGCCACCTGGGCAAGGACCAGTGCGTGGAACAGCTGCACTTCGGCGGCGGCACCCCCACCTTCCTCAGCCCCGGGCAACTGCGCGAACTCATGGGCCAGCTGCGCGAGCACCTGAACCTGGTGGAAGACGACTCCGGCGACTACGGCATCGAGATCGACCCGCGCGAGGCCGACTGGTCGACCATGGGCCTGCTCCGCGAACTGGGCTTCAACCGCGTCAGCGTCGGCGTGCAGGACTTCGACCTGGAAGTGCAGCAGGCGGTGAACCGCATGCAGAGCTTCGACGAGACCCGCGCCATCATGGACGCGGCCCGCACCCTGCAATACCGCTCGATCAACATCGACCTGATCTACGGCCTGCCCAAGCAGAACCCCGACAGCTTCGCCCGCACCGTCGAGCAGGTCATCGGCCTGCAGCCCAACCGCCTCTCGGTGTTCAACTACGCGCACCTGCCCGAACGCTTCATGCCGCAGCGGCGCATCAACGCCCAGGACCTGCCCTCCCCCGCGCAGAAGCTGGAAATGCTCCAGCGCACCATCGAGCAGCTCAGCGCCGCCGGCTACCGCTACATCGGCATGGACCACTTCGCCCTGCCCGACGACGAACTGGCCAGCGCCCAGGAGGACGGCACCCTGCAACGCAACTTCCAGGGCTACACCACCCACGGCCATTGCGACCTGGTGGGCCTGGGCGTTTCGGCGATCAGCCAGATCGGCGACCTCTACTGCCAGAACAGCACCGACATCAACGACTACCAGAACAGCCTGGACAACGGCCAGCTGGCCACCCGCCGCGGCCTCTACTGCAACGCCGACGACCGCGTGCGCCGCGCGGTGATCCAGCAACTGATCTGCCACTTCCAGCTGGACTTCGAAAGCATCGAGGAACGCTTCAACATCGAATTCCACGGCTACTTCGCCGACATCTGGGACGAGCTGGAGCGCTTCGCCAAGGACGGCCTGATCGAGCTGAGCCCGCGCGGCATCGACGTCACCGCCGCCGGCCGGCTGCTGGTGCGCAGCCTGTGCATGCTCTTCGACCACTACCTGCCGCACCAGAACCTGCAACGGTTCTCGCGGGTGATCTGAAGGAATTTGCTTAGAGAGTAAGTACGAATCTGACCTTTTTTACATAAGGTTTCGGAATAAACGCCGGAATGTTCCGAAATCCACCCGGCAAGCTGGCAGCCGAACCCTTGGGTGCGTTACCCTTGCGTTTCTTGTGCCTTTCCACCCAAGGATCAACCATGGCCGAAACCATCAAGGTGCGCGCCTTGCCGCAAGCGCATTGCAAGGATTGCAGCCTGGCGCCGCTGTGCCTGCCCCTGTCGCTGAACAACGACGACATGGACGCCCTCGACGAAATCGTCAAGCGCGGCCGGCCACTGAAGAAGGGCGAGTTCCTGTTTCGCCAGGGCGACGCCTTCGGTTCCGTGTTCGCGGTGCGTTCCGGCGCGCTGAAGACCTTCAGCATCACCGACGGCGGTGAAGAGCAGATCACCGGCTTCCACCTGCCCAGCGAACTGGTCGGCCTGTCCGGCATGGACACCGAAGCCTACCCGGTGTCGGCCCAGGCCCTGGAGACCACCTCGGTCTGCGAGATTCCCTTCGAGCGCCTGGACGAGCTGTCCGAGCAACTGCCGCAGCTGCGCCGCCAGCTGATGCGGGTGATGAGCCGCGAAATCCGCGACGACCAGCAGATGATGATGCTGCTATCGAAGAAGACCGCCGACGAGCGCATCGCTACCTTCCTGGTCAACCTCTCGGCGCGCTTCCGCGCCCGCGGCTTCTCCGCCCAGCAGTTCCGCCTGGCGATGTCGCGCAACGAGATCGGCAACTACCTGGGCCTGGCGGTGGAAACCGTGTCGCGGGTGTTCACCCGCTTCCAGCAGAACGGCCTGATCGCCGCCGAAGGCAAGGAAGTGCGCATCCTCGACTCCATCGAGCTGTGCGCCCTGGCCGGCGGCCAGATGGAAAGCTGAAGGCGCGACCTTCCGGTCATCGCGCAAAACGGGCTCGCCTTGTGGCGGGCCCGTTATACTTGGGGGCTTCGAAAAGCCGTCACCAGGTACCCTGCCAGCATGATCCTCAACCAGCTCGACCTGAAATCCATGATCCGCGCGGTCCCCGACTTCCCCAAGGCGGGCGTGGTGTTCCGTGACATCACCCCGCTGTTCCAGTCGCCGCGCGCGCTGCGCTTCGTCGCCGACAGCTTCATCCAGCGCTACGTCGAAGCGGATTTCAGCCACATCGGCGCCATGGACGCGCGTGGCTTCCTGATCGGCTCGATCATCGCCTACGAACTGAACAAGCCGCTGGTGCTGTTCCGCAAGCAGGGCAAGCTGCCCGCCGACGTGCTGGCCCAGGCCTACCAGACCGAGTACGGCGAAGCCCTGCTGGAAGTGCACGCCGACAGCCTGTGCGAAGGCGACAGCGTGCTGATCTTCGACGACCTGATCGCCACCGGCGGCACCCTGCTGGCCGCCGCGCAACTGGTCCGGCGCATGGGCGCCAGGGTCCTGGAAGCCGCCGCCATCATCGACCTGCCGGAACTCGGCGGCTCGGCCAAGCTGGCCGACGCCGGCATCCCCACCTACAGCCTCACCGCCTTCGCCCTCGACGAGCAGTGAGGGCGCTCCCCGCCGTCGGCGCGCGTCATACCGATCCCGTAGGAGCGGACCTTGTCCGCGATAACCGGAACCACCGGCGCGCTTCGCGGATGAGATCCGCTCCTACGCGACCCCACCCACGCCATTCCCCTGCGTGAATCGCGGGCAGGGCCCGCTACAGGTTGCCGGGAAGCACGGCGCTTTCCCGTAGGATGGGTTGAGCGAAGCGATACCCATCAGCGCCACCGCATGGGTTTCGCAAGCTCAACCCATCCTGCGAAAGCGCCTCGGCGCAGCCGGCAAGTCAGTTGCCCGCCCCCTCAAAGCGGCGGCGCCGAGCGCTTGAGCACCGACTTCAAGGCGAACGCCGACTTGATCCCGGCCACCCCGGGAATCTGCGTCAGGGTGGTGGTGAGGAAGGCCTGGTAGGCCGCCAGGTCCTTGACCACCACGCGCAGCATGTAGTCCGCGTCGCCGGTCATCTGGAAGCAGCTCATCACCTGCGGCGCCTGGACGATGCTTTCCTCGAACCGCGCCAGGTAGTCGCCGGTCTGTTTTTCCAGGGTGACCGAAACGAACACGCTCATGGCCCCGGACAGGCGCTCCTCGTCGAGCTGGGCGAAGTAGCCCTGGATGTACCGCTCTTCCTCCAGGCGCCGCACCCGGCGCAGCGTCGGCGTCAGCGACAGGCCGATCTTCTGCGCCAGGTCGCGCCAGCTCAGGCGGCCGTCGTCGGCCAGGGCGCGGAGGATCTTGAGGTCGGTGCGGTCGATGTCGGCCATGGCGCTCACTTCTATGGAAGAGGTTTTTTGTAGTTCAAAGACACTAAATCTTCTGTCCAAAGCTAGTCAAATTGGAGCAAAAAACCAGCCGGTCACACCTATACTGAAATCACAAGAACAACGAACGAGGACCTCACCATGAGTGATGTCAGCACCCGCCGCGCTACCGCGCGCGGCACCCGCACCGTCGCCCAACCAGGCCAGTCGCACCCGCCCGGTCCGGCGTCTTCCGTCTGCTGATCCCCACCCCCGATCACAACTGGAGACCCACCATGACCGACTACGCTCCCCTCCGCCTGCACGTCCCCGAACCCACCGGGCGCCCGGGCTGCAAGACCGACTTCTCCTACCTGCACCTGTCCCCCGCCGGGGAAGTGCGCAAGCCCGACGTCGACGTCGAGCCGGCACAGACCGCCGACCTCGCCTACAGCCTCGTGCGCGTGCTCGACGACCAGGGCAGCGCCCTCGGCCCCTGGGACCCGCAGCTCAGCCACGAACAGCTGCTGCGCGGCCTGCGCCTGATGCTCAAGACGCGCATCTTCGACGCCCGCATGCTCACCGCGCAGCGGCAGAAGAAAATGTCCTTCTACATGCAGTGCCTGGGCGAGGAAGCCATCGCCACCGCCCACACCATGGCCCTGCAGGGCGGCGACATGTGCTTCCCCACCTACCGCCAGCAGGGCATCCTGATCACCCGCGACTACCCGCTCAAGGACATGATCTGCCAGTTGCTCTCCAACGAGCAGGACCCGCTCAAGGGCCGCCAGCTGCCGATCATGTACTCCAGCCGCAGCCACGGCTTCTTCTCCATCTCCGGCAACCTCGCCACCCAGTTCATCCAGGCGGTGGGCTGGGGCATGGCCTCGGCGATCAAGGGCGATACCAGGATCGCCTCGGCCTGGATCGGCGACGGCGCCACCGCCGAGTCGGACTTCCACACCGCGCTGACCTTCGCCCACGTCTACCGCGCGCCGGTGATCCTCAACGTGGTCAACAACCAGTGGGCGATCTCCACCTTCCAGGCCATCGCCGGCGGTGAAGGCACCACCTTCGCCAACCGCGGCGTGGGCTGCGGCATCGCCTCGCTGCGGGTGGACGGCAACGACTTCCTCGCGGTGTACGCCGCCTCGCAGTGGGCCGCCGAACGCGCCCGCCGCGGCCATGGGCCGAGCCTGATCGAGTGGGTCACCTACCGCGCCGGCCCGCACTCCACCTCGGACGACCCATCCAAGTACCGCCCGGCCGACGACTGGACCAACTTCCCCCTCGGCGACCCCATCGCCCGCCTGAAGCAGCATGTGCTGGCCCTGGGCATCTGGAGCGAGGAACAGCACGAGGCGCTGCACAAGGAACTGGAAGCCGAAGTGATGGCCGCGCAGAAAGAGGCCGAACGCCACGGCTCGCTGGTGGACGGCCACGTCTTCAGCGCCGCCAGCCTGTTCGACGACGTCTACAAGGACCTGCCGGAACACCTGCGCCGGCAGCGCCAGGAGCTCGGGGTATGAATGCCATGAATCCGCAACACGAGAACGCCCAGGCGCTCACCAGCATGAGCATGATCCAGGCGCTGCGCTCGGCGATGGACGTGATGCTCGAACGCGACGACGACGTGGTGGTGTTCGGCCAGGACGTGGGCTACTTCGGCGGCGTGTTCCGCTGCACCGAAGGCCTGCAGAAGAAGTACGGCACCTCGCGGGTGTTCGACGCGCCGATCTCCGAGAGCGGCATCGTCGGCGCCGCGGTGGGCATGTGCGCCTATGGTCTGCGCCCGGTGGTGGAAATCCAGTTCGCCGACTACGTCTACCCGGCCACCGACCAGTTGGTGTCCGAGGCGGCGCGCATCCGCTACCGCTCGGTGGGCGACTTCGTCGTGCCCATGGTGGTGCGCATGCCCTGCGGCGGCGGCATCTACGGCGGGCAGACGCACAGCCAGAGCCCGGAGGCCATGTTCACCCAGGTCTGCGGCCTGCGCACGGTGATGCCGTCCAACCCCTACGACGCCAAGGGTCTGCTGATCGCCTGCATCGAGAACGACGACCCGGTGATCTTCCTCGAACCCAAGCGCCTGTACAACGGCCCCTTCGACGGCCACCACGAGCGCCCGGTGACGCCCTGGTCCAAGCACCCGCAGAGCCAGGTGCCCGAAGGCTACTACCGGGTGCCGCTGGACAAGGCGGCCATCGCCCGCCCGGGCAGCGAGCTGACCGTGCTCACCTACGGCACCACCGTCTACGTGGCGCAGACCGCCGCCGAGGAGACCGGCATCGACGCCGAGATCATCGACCTGCGCAGCCTCTGGCCGCTGGACCTGGACACCATAGTCGAGTCGGTGAAGAAGACCGGCCGCTGCGTCATCGTCCACGAGGCCACCCGCACCTGCGGCTACGGCGCCGAGCTGATGTCGCTGGTGCAGGAAAACTGCTTCCACCACCTGGAAGCCCCCATCGCCCGCGTGACCGGCTGGGACACCCCCTACCCGCACGCCCAGGAATGGGACTACTTCCCCGGCCCGGCCCGCGTCGGCGCCGCCTTCAAGCGTGCCATGGAGGTCTGAATGGGCATTCACGTGATCAAGATGCCTGACATCGGGGAAGGCATCGCCGAAGTGGAACTGGTGGAATGGCACATCAAGGTCGGCGACGAGGTCCATGAGGACCAGGTGCTGGCCGAAGTGATGACCGACAAGGCCACCGTGGAAATCCCCTCGCCGGTTTCCGGCAGGATTCTCGCCCTGGGCGGCGAGCCCGGCCAGGTGATGGCCGTGGGCGGCGAGCTGGTGCGCCTGGAAGTGGAAGGCGCCGGCAACCACCGCGAAGCCGCGGCCAAGCCCCATGAAAGCGCGCCCGCCGCAGAAGCCGAAGCGAAAGCCCAGCCGACCAAGGAAGCCCCGCGCGCCGAAGCCAAACCGGCCCCCGCGCCACGTCCGGCAGCCGCCGCGCCGGCCCCGCGCCGCGCCCCCGGCGAGAAGCCGCTGGCCTCCCCGGCGGTGCGCCAGCGCGCCCGCGACCTGGGCGTGGAACTGCAATTCGTGCAGGGCTCCGGCCCCGCCGGGCGCATCCTCCACGACGACCTCGACCAGTACCTGGCCCACGGCGGCGCGGTGGTCGCCTCCGGCTACGCCGCGCGCCACGACGAGCAGCAGATCCAGGTCATCGGCCTGCGCCGCAAGATCGCCCAGAAGATGGCCGAGGCCAAGCGGCGCATCCCGCACTTCAGCTACGTCGAGGAAATCGACGTCACCGACCTCGAAGCCCTGCGCCAGCACCTCAACGCCAGGTACGGCGCCAGCCGCGGCAAGCTCACCCTGCTGCCCTTCATCGCCCGCGCGATGGTGGTGGCCCTGCGCGAGTTCCCGCAGCTCAACGCCCGCTATGACGACGAGGCCGAAGTCATCACCCGCTACGGCGCGGTGCACCTGGGCGTAGCCACCCAGAGCGACAGCGGCCTGATGGTGCCGGTGCTGCGCAACGCCGAATCCCGCGACCTGTGGGGCAACGCCGCGGAAGTGGCGCGCCTGGCCGAGGCCGCGCGCCACGGCAAGGCCAGCCGCGAGGAACTCTCCGGCTCGACCATCACCCTCAGCAGCCTGGGCGCGCTGGGCGGCATCGTCAGCACGCCGGTGATCAACCATCCGGAAGTGGCCATCGTCGGCGTCAACCGCATGGTCGAGCGGCCCATGGTGGTCAACGGCCAGATCGTGGTGCGCAAGATGATGAACCTGTCCTCGTCCTTCGATCACCGGGTGGTCGACGGCATGGACGCGGCGGCCTTCATCCAGGCCGTGCGCGCCCTGCTCGAACACCCCGCCACCCTGTTCCTGGAGTGACCGCCGTGAAGCAGAACCAGACACTGGAAACCACCCTGCTGATCATCGGCGGCGGCCCCGGCGGCTACGTCGCCGCCATCCGCGCCGGGCAACTGGGCATCCGCACCCTGCTGGTGGAAGGCGCGGCCCTGGGCGGCACCTGCCTGAACATCGGCTGCATCCCCTCCAAGGCGCTGATCCACGCCGCCGAGGAATACCTCAAGGCCCGCGAGTTCGCCGGCAAGTCCGCACTGGGCATCAGCGTGCAGGCGCCGAGCATCGACATCCAGCGCACCGTGGAATGGAAGGACGGCATCGTCGACCGCCTGACCACCGGCGTCGCCGCGCTGCTGAAAAAGCACGGCGTGGGCGTGGTGCACGGCTGGGCGCAGGTCGTCGACGGCAAGACCGTCGAAGTCGCCCTGGCCGACGGCGGCACCCAGCGCATCCACACCGAGCACCTGCTGCTGGCGGCCGGTTCGCGCTCGGTGGAACTGCCCTTCCTGCCGCTCGGCGGCAAGGTCATCTCCTCCACCGAAGCCCTGGCGCCCAAGGCCCTGCCCAAGCGCCTGGCGGTGATCGGCGGCGGCTACATCGGCCTGGAGCTGGGCACCGCCTACCGCAAGCTGGGCGTGGAAGTGACGGTGGTGGAAGCGCAGCCGCGCATCCTGCCGAGCTACGACGAAGAACTGACCAAACCGGTGGCGGCGGCCCTGCGCAAGCTCGGCGTGGAACTCTACCTGGGCCACAGCGTGGTGGGCCTGGAGCCCGACGGCAAGGGCCTGCGCCTGCGCGACGGCCAGGGCCAGCAACGGGTGATCGAGACCGACCAGGTGCTGGTCGCCGTCGGCCGCCGGCCCAACACCGAAGGCTGGAACCTGGAGAGCCTGCACCTGGACATGGACGGCCGCGCGGTGAAGATCGACGAGCAGTGCCGCACCTCGATGCGCAACGTCTGGGCCATCGGCGACATCGCCGGCGAACCCATGCTGGCGCACCGCGCCATGGCCCAGGGCGAGATGGTCGCCGAACTCATCGCCGGCAAGCGCCGCGCCTTCACCCCCGCAGCGATCCCGGCGGTGTGCTTCACCGACCCGGAAGTGGTGGTGGTCGGCCTCACCCCGGACCAGGCCCGCGCCGGCGGACACGAAGTGCTGACAGCGAACTTCCCCTTCGCCGCCAACGGCCGCGCCATGACCCTGGAAGCCCACGACGGCTTCGTCCGCGTGGTGGCCCGCGCGGACAACCACCTCATCCTGGGCTGGCAGGCGGTGGGCAAGGCGGTATCGGAACTCTCCACGGCCTTCGTCCAGTCCATCGAAATGGGCGCACGCCTGGAAGACATAGCCGGCACCATCCACGCCCACCCGACCCTCGGCGAAGCGGTACAGGAAACCGCCCTGCGCGCCCTGGGGCACGCGCTGCATATCTGAGCCCTCTGCGATACCCGCCGATGGGTATCGCTGCGCTCAACCCATCCTACGTCGCACACACCTGGCACCCGTAGGATGGGTTGAGCCTGCGAAACCCATCAACGCCCACGCTGCTAGCTGCCCGCCTCCTGCGCCAACAAACGCTGCTGCAAGCGCGCCAGGAAAGCCACCTCGTACGCCGTGCGTTGCCCCTCCGGAACCTGCCCCTCGCGACCGACCAACAGGACCGCCCAGAGGCTGGCCGGCTCCTTTTCCATCAGCCAGCGCTCGGCACGTCGCTGCCCGGCATCGATGGCGGCCTGGCAGTCCTGCAGCCAGAACAATTCCAACGCCGGCTGGCCGTCAGCGGCGGGGATGTGGGTGGTGAAGAGTTTTTCAGTCGGGTGGTGCGCGCGGGTAAAAGCGGGTGAATGCATTTTCTTGTGCTCCTGCATCGGATGGGAGCCACCTTCCAGCCTTCTCACGGGCAAGGGAGGCGGACCGTGCGAGGGTGAGAATCCGGTAATGCAGGCTACCGGCCGGGCATGAACCCGCCTCGCACGGCCGCCATAGAAATGCGTACCGCAGGCACAAAAAAAGCGCCTGCTGTACAGCCATGGCGCCACCGCGCCTGCATGCGTTCCACCGGGTTCTCACGCCCGATCACGACAATCGCCGTGACGGACGAACCCTAGCGAGCCCCACTCAGGCGCAACAAGGCGAAGTATCGCAGGCTCACGCGTGAGCTTTCCCAATTTTCAGGGAAGGCCGGAAATATCTGTAGGAGTGAGCTTGCTCGCGAACAATGGCGTCAGGTTTGACTCTGGAGCTGGGTTGGCGTCCGTAACCCTCTCCCCAGCCCTCTCCCTGAAGGGAGAGGGAGCTTGTCCGTGCCGAGAGAAGGCATGGCATTAGCCTGAGACTTTTGGCGTTGCCGGCTAACGCCCGTACATCCGCATCTGCCCAACGGTCCCCTCTCCCTTCAGGGAGAGGGTTAGGGAGAGGGGCGAGGCCCAGCCCACCACCAAGCCTTGCATGGAAATGATCAGCCCAGCACCCCGATGAATGATGGGTATCGCTTCGCTCAACCCATCCTACGTCCGCTCCCCGGCCGATTATCGACCAGTAGTTGCGCCCGGCAGCTTGCCTTCTCTCCGCCCCAAACAAGATTATGGAACCAAGTTCCAAAAACAATTCCCGCGGAGTCCCCTGCCCATGTCCCCTGCCCCGAACCTGCCGCCCACCGACTGCGACCTGCTGGTGGTCGGCTCCGGCGCCGCCGGCCTGGCCGCCGCCGTCACCGCCGCCTGGCACGGCCAGAAGGTCATCCTGGTGGAGAAGGACGCGGTGTTCGGCGGCGCCACCGCCTGGTCCGGCGGCTGGGCCTGGGTGCCGCGCAACCCGCTGGCGCGCCGCGCCGGCATCGAGGAAGACATCGAGCAGCCGCGCACCTACCTGCGCAACGAGCTGGGCGACTACTACGACGCCGCGCGGGTTGATGCCTTCCTCGAAGCCGCGCCGCACATGGTGGCCTTCTTCGAGCAGCACACCCGCCTGCAGTTCGCCGACGGCAACGGCATCCCCGACATGCATGGCGACACCCCCGGCGCCGCCAGCGGCGGCCACCAGGTGATAGCCGCGCCCTACGATGCCCGCGAGGTCGGCGACCTGCTGCCGCGCCTGCGCAGGACGATGCGCGAGACCTCCTTCCTCGGCATGCCGATCATGGCCGGCGCCGACCTGGCCGCCTTCCTCAACATGACCCGCTCACCGCGCGCATTCATCCACGTGGCCAAGCGCGTGCTCACCCACTTCTACCACCTGGCCCGCTACGGCCGCGCCATGCACCTGGTCAACGGCGTGGCGCTGGTGGCGCGGTTGGCCAAGTCGGCGCAAGACCTGGGCGTGCGCCTGATGGAGTCCTGCCCGGCGCAGCGCCTGCGGCTGGAGGATGGTGCCGTGCGCGGAGCCGTGGTGAAGACGCCGCGCGGCGAACTGGAAATCCGCGCCAAGGCCGTGGTCCTCGCCGCCGGCGGCTTCCCCAACGACCCCGAGCGCCGCCGCCAGCTGTTCCCCCGCGACGCCAGCGGCCACGACAACCTCGCCCTGCCGCCGACCTCCTGCTCCGGCGACGGCCTGCGCCTGGGCGAAGCCGCCGGCGGCAGCGTCGAGACGAACCTGCGCTCCCCCGTGGCCTGGGCCCCGGTGTCGAAGGTCACGCACCGCGACGGCAGCGTCGGCCACTTCCCGCACATCATCGAGCGCGGCAAGCCCGGCATCATCGGCGTGCTGGCCAACGGCAAGCGCTTCGTCAACGAGGCCCACGGCTACTACGACTACGTCAGCGCGATGCTCGCCGCCCTGCCCGAGGACCAGGAACCCTGCTCCTGGCTGGTCTGCGACCAGCGCTTCCTGCGCCGCTACGGCCTGGGCTACGTGCGCCCGGCGCCGCTGCCCATCGGCGCGCACCTGCGCAGCGGCTACCTCAAGCGCGGCGCCAGCATCGAGCAACTGGCGCAGCTCTGCGGCATCGACCCGCAGGGCCTGGCGCAGACCGTCAGCGACTTCAACCGCCACGCCCGCAACGGCGAGGACCCGGCCTTCGGCCGCGGCAGCACCGCCTTCAACCGCAAGCAGGGCGATGCGGCCAACCCCGGCCCCAACCCCTGCGTCGCGCCCATCGAGCACGGCCCGTTCTATGCGGTCAAAGTGCAGCCGGGCTGCTTCGGCACCTTCGCCGGGCTGAAGACCGACGGCCAGGCCCGCGTGCTCGGCGCCGACGGCCAGCCGATCCCCGGCCTGTACGCCGCCGGCACCGACATGGCCAGCGTGTTCGGCGGCCACTACCCCTCCGGCGGCATCAACCTCGGCCCGGCGCTGACCTTCGGCTACGTCGCCGGCCGCCACGCCGCCGGCGCACACGACTACGAACCCCAAGCAGGAGCCACCCCATGCAAGCACGCATCCGCAACCGCCACGGCCTGAACATGCCCAAGCTCGGCCTGGGCACCTGGCCGCTGACCGGCGCCGAGTGCACCGGCGCCGTGCGCCAGGCCCTGGAGCTGGGCTACCGGCACATCGATACCGCCGCCGGCTACCACAACGAAGACGCCGTCGGCCAGGCGCTGGCCGACAGCCCGGTGGCCCGCGAGGACGTCCACGTCACCAGCAAGGTCTGGTGGGACCGCCTGGCCCCGGCCGACCTCGCCCAGTCCCTGGACGACAGCCTGCGCGCGCTGCGCAGCGACTACCTGGACCTGTTCATGATCCACTGGCCGGGCAAGAACGGCAGCCTGGTCGGCGATGACCTGAAGCGCAGCATCGAGGCCTTGGTGGCCGCCCTCGACAATGGCAAGGCACGCGCCATCGGTGTAGCCAACTTCCCCCTGGCGCTGCTGCGCGAGACCGTGGAAACCCTGGGCGCCCCGCTGGCGGCCATCCAGGTCGAATACCACCTGATGCTGAACCAGCAACCGCTGCTGGACTACGCCCGCGCCCACGACATGGCCCTCACCGCCTACACCCCGCTGGGCCGCGGGCGCATGCTGGAGGAACCGGCAATCCAGGCCATCGCCCAGCGCCACGGCGTGCTGCCCAGCCAGGTGGCCCTGGCCTGGCTGCTGGAGCAGGACGGCGTGGCCGCCATCCCCAAGGCCGCCAGCCTGGCCAACCAGCGCTCCAACCTCGCCGCCCTCGACCTGCGCCTGGACGACGAGGACCGCGCGCAGATCGCCGCCCTGCCGAAGAACGTCCGCCTGGTCAGCCCGGAATTCGCCCCGAAGTGGGGCTGACCGTCCGCTGATCGCACACTTCCTCGCTCCCCTCCTTCCGCCCGGCCCGGCCAGAAACCGCGCCGGGCCTTGCCGCGCCTAGCTTGCAGTGCTTTCACCCAGAGCCCGGCGAGCCAATTGACGAAAGTAACCATTTGGTACATTTTCTGATGACCGCACTCCAGCGGCGACAAGACCTACAAGAGACACCCGCATGCCCCTCCCGATCCTGATCCTCAACGGCCCCAACCTGAACCTGCTCGGCACCCGCGAACCGGCCACCTACGGCCACGAGACGCTGGCCGACGTCGAAGCGCTGTGCCAGGCGCGCGCCGACGAACTGGGCCTGCAGGTGGCATTCAAGCAGACCAACCACGAGGGCCAGCTGATCGACTGGATCCACGAGGCCCGCGGCCGTTGCGCCGGCATCGTGATCAACCCGGCGGCCTGGACGCACACCTCGGTGGCCATCCGCGACGCCCTGGCGGCGGTGGAGCTGCCGGTGATCGAGGTGCACCTGTCCAACGTGCACAAGCGCGAGGAGTTCCGTCACCACTCCTTCGTCTCGGGCATCGCCGTGGGCGTGCTGGCCGGCTTCGGCAGCAACGGCTACCGCCTGGCCCTCGACCACTTCGCCAACCTGCTGCGGGGCTGATGCCATGAGCCAGAAGACCGCCATCCTCGCCGGCCTGATCGGCGCCGGCATCCAGGCCTCGCGCACCCCTGCCCTGCACGAGCACGAAGGCGACGCCCAGGGCCTGCGCTACCTGTACCGGCTGATCGACCTGGACCAGCTGAAGCTGAACCTCGACGCCCTGCCCGAACTGCTCGACGGCGCCCAGCGCCTGGGCTTCACCGGGCTGAACATCACCTTCCCGTGCAAGCAGGCGATCATCCCGCTGCTCGATGAACTCTCCGAGGAAGCACGCGGCATAGGCGCGGTGAACACGGTGGTGCTGAAGGACGGCAAGCGCGTCGGCCACAACACCGATTGCCTGGGCTTTGCCGAAGGCTTCCGCCGCGGCCTGGCCGACGTGAAGCGCAACCGCGTGGTGCAGTTGGGCGCCGGCGGCGCGGGTGCGGCGGTGGCCCACGCGCTGCTCAGCGAAGGCGTGGAGCAACTGAGCGTCTACGAAGTGGACGCGGCCCGCGCCGAGGCCCTGGTGAACAACCTCAACCAGCATTTCGGCCATGGCCGGGCGCTGCTCTGCACCGACCTGCCGGCCGCCATGGCGGTGGCCGACGGCCTGGTCAACACCACCCCGGTGGGCATGGCCAAGCTGCCCGGCACGCCGCTGCCGGTGGACCTGCTGCGCGCCGAACTGTGGGTGGCGGAGATCATCTACTTCCCGCTGGAAACCGAACTGCTGCGCCACGCCCGCAGCCTCGGCTGCCGCACGCTGGACGGCGGCACCATGGCGGTGTTCCAGGCGGTGAAGGCCTTCGAGCTGTTCAGCGGCCGAGCGGCCGATGCGCAGCGGATGCAAGCCCACTTCCGCAGCCTGGATTGAGCGTAGGGCGTATAACCGTTCGCGGTTATACGCCGATACACCGGTCCCCTGCCCGGCTGCGAGATTCTGCTGGACGCCTCATCGGCCACCAAAGCGGAGCCCTGCTCTACAACCAGCGGGCGTTCGGCCAGGGTCAGGCGGCGGATAACGCGGAGCGTTATTCGCCCTACGCTCCTTGGGTCCATGGTGTTTGCGTTGAAGAGCGCCCTCTCCCTAACCCTCTCCCTGAAGGGAGAGGGGACCGTTCGGAGTGCGCGGGTGTTTCTGTGTTAGCCGGCTTGTACCGAGTGACCGGCTGACACCAAATCCATTCTCGGCACGGACAAGCTCCCTCTCCCTTCAGGGAGAGGGCTGGGGAGAGGGTTGCGGACTCCACCCCAGCTCCGGAGTCAAACCTGGCGCCATTGTTCGCGAGCAAGAACTAGGCGTCCCCCTCGCTCCTACGAAAAGCCCTGCCCCCTATCCCCGCCAATTCTCCCAAACCAACTGCACCCCGGTCGCCAGCAACCCCAGCCGCGCAATGCGGTAGAACCACACATGGTTGACCTTGTCCTGCAGCCAGATCCCCAGCCACACACCCAGCACCACGATGGGCGCCAGCAGCAGGCTGGTCCCCAGGTTGCTCCAGGTGAACTGGCCGAGCAGCGCGTAGGGCACCAGCTTGATGGCGTTGGTCAGCAGGAAGAAGCAGTTCACCGTGGCGATGTAGCGCACCTTCTCCAGTTGCTGCGGCAGCAGGTACATCATCACCGGCGGGCCGCCGGCGTGGGCGACGAAGCTGGTGAAGCCGGCGATGCCCGAGAGCACCACGCCCTTGCCCGCCGCCGCCGGTTTCGGCTGGGCCGCGGCGCGGGCCACCAGGGTGTTGAGCAGCACGAAGGCGATGGCGATGCCGCCGATCAGCAGGGCGATGAAGCGCTCGCTGAGCAGGCCGAAGCTCAGCGCGCCCGCCGCCACGCCCAGCAGCGCGCCGGGCAGCATGATCTTCAGGTTGCGCAGGTCCCACTTGCCGTAGAAGCGCCGCAGGCCGGTGAAATCGGCCATGCAGAGGATCGGCAGCATCAGCGCGGCGGCCTGGGTCGGCGGCATGGCCAAGGCCATCAGCGGCACGGCGATGCCGCCCAGGGCGCCGCCGAAGCCGCCCTTGGAGACGCCGGTGAGCAGCACGGCGGGGATCGCCACCAGGAGGAATTCGAGGGTCATCACGCAACTCGTCGGCACACGGAGCCGCCGATTATGCCGCGTCGATGCGCCTGCGCCAGGCCCCGCGGGCGATCAGCGCCCGCTCAGTCCACCACCGGGCGCAGCAACGCCTGGGCCTCGTACAGCGCCGGCAGGTAGCGCAGGCGCATCTCGTCCAGGCCCAGGCGCGAGGCGTGGGTGGTGATGGCCAGGCTCGCGCGCATGCGCCCGCTGCGGTCCAGCAGCGGCACGCCGATCACGCGCATGCCGATCTCGTACTCCTGGTCCACTACGCAGTAGCCCTGCTGGGCGACCTTGGCGATCTCGGCGCGCAAGGCGTCCATGTCCGTCAGCGTGTAGGGCGTCAGCGCCCGTGGCGGATTGCGTTCGAAATAGGCCGCCAGCTCCGCCTCGCCCAGCGCCGCCAGCCACAGGCGGCCGCTGGCGGTGCAGTACATGGGCACCCGCGAGCCAGGGCGGATCGACAGCGAGGCAATGTGGCTGTAGCGGCTGCGCACCACGTGGACGATCTCGTCGCCGTCGCGGGTGCCCACCGAGACGTGCTCCTGGGTCTGCCGCGCCACCTGCTCGACGATCGGCCGCAGCATGCGCGGCAGTTGCGCCGAATCCACGTAGGCCTGGCCGATGCGCAGCGCCTTGGGCGTCAGCCAGTAGTGGCGGCTGTCGGTCTCGGCGAAGCCTTCGTGCACCAGAGTCAGCAGGAAGCGCCGCGCGGCGCTGGGGGTGAGGCCGGACAGCCGCGCCGCCTCGGGCACGCTCAGGCGCGGCCGGTCAGCGCTGAACAGTTGCATCAGCGCCAGGCCCTTCTGCAGGCCGGCGATCAGGTCGCGGGGGTGGATGCTGGGGGTTTCCAAGGCACGGGCTCCGGGTAATTCGGCCGAATATTGCGATTATCGCATTATCACTGCGAATACCGCACTAAAGCGCCGTCAATCGCATTGAGCGCAACAGCCCGCCGCCGCATCCTGGCCAGCAGAACAACGCCAAGAACCCCTGGAGGTCAGCATGATTCGCGGTTCCACCGAACTGGTCGCCATCGTCGGCACACCCATCGCGCAGGTGAAGTCGCCGGAGAACTTCAACACCTGGTTCGCCCACAACGGCCACGACCTGGCGATGATCGCCATCGACCTGGGCGCCGACGCCCTCGATGCCTTCGTCGCCACCCTGCGCGGCTGGCACAACCTGCGCGGCTGCGTGGTCACCGTGCCCTACAAGCAGGCCCTGGCGCCGCGCTTGGACGGCCTGAGCGCCCGCGCCGAGGCGCTGGGCTCGGTCAACGTGATCCGCCGCGAGGCCGACGGCCGCCTGCTGGGCGACAACGTCGACGGCGCCGGCTTCCTCAACGCCGCCCGGCGCCATGGCCTGCAGCCGGCCGGCAAGCGCGCGCTGGTGGTCGGCTCCGGCGGCGTCGGCAGCGCCATCGCCTATGCGCTGTGCGAAGCCGGCATCGGCGAGCTGCGCCTGCGCGACCTCGACCAGGTGTGCGCCGCCGCCCTGGTCGAGCGCCTGGGTGCCCTCTTCCCCCAGGTACGCATCGGCGTGGGCTGCGACGACCTGGCCGGCCTCGACCTGCTGGTCAACGCCTCGCCAGTGGGCATGGGCGGCACCGGCGAGCTGCCGCTGCCAGGCATGCTGCTCGATGGCCTGCAGGCACACACCCTGGTGGCCGACGTGGTCACCAAGCCGGAGATCACTCCGCTGCTGGAGCGCGCCCGCGAGGCGGGCTGCCGCATCCAGACCGGCGCCGAAATGGCCTTCGCGCAGCTGGGCAACCTGGGCGCCTTCATGGGCGTCACGCCGCTGGAGATCCAGCCATGACCAGCCTCAACGCCCCGGCCTGGAGCCGCGAGTGCGATGTGCTGGTGCTGGGCAGCGGCGCCGCCGGTTTCGCCGCCGCGGCCACTGCCGCCTGCCAGGGCCTGCGCGTGCTGATGCTGGAGAAGGCCGATAGCTTCGGCGGCACCTCGGCCATCTCCGGCGGCGCGGTGTGGATCTACGGCACCGACCAGGCCCGCGCCGCCGGGGCGAAGGACTCCGAAGAAGCCATGCGCACCTACCTGCGGCGCACCATCGGCCCGGGCTACAAGCCCGAGCTGGTGGACAGCTTCATCCGCAACGGGCACCGGGCCCTGCGCTGGCTGGAGGCCAACACCGAGCTGCGCTACGCCCTGCGTCCGCACTCGCCGGACTACTACCCCGACGAGGAAGGCGGTACCGAATTCGGCCGCGCCCTGGAGATGGTCGAGTACGACGGCCGCCACCTCGGCGAGCGCTTCCGCGACCTGCGCATGCCGCCGCCGGGCATGCTGCTGTTCGGCGGCATGATGGTGAACCGCGTGGACATCCAGCATTTCCTCAGCTTCCGCCGTTCGCCCAAGTCGTTGTGGCACTGCCTGAAGCTGCTGGCGCGCTACGGCGTCGACCGCCTCAGCCACCACCGCGGCACGCGCCTGACCACCGGCAACGCCCTGATCGCGCGCCTGGCCACCACGGCCTTCGCCAAGGGCGTGGAGCTGTGGCTGAACAGCGAGGCGCAGCAGTTGCTGGTCGAGAATGACGCAGTGGTCGGCGCGCAGGTGCTGCACGAAGGCCGCATCGAGCGCATCCGCGTGCATGGCGGCGTGGTCTGCGCCATGGGCGGTTTCGCCGCCGGCAAGCTGGCCGAGCGCTTCCGCCCGGCGAGCGACGGCGAGCACCTGAGCATGTCGCCGGAACACAACGACGGCGCCGCCCTGCGCCTGGGCGAGGCCATCGGCGCGGCAGCCGGCGAGGGCCTGGCGGCGAACTTCTTCTGGGCGCCGGTCTCCGAGCTGCGCCACGCCGACGGTAGCCGCGAGCGCTTCCCGCACCTTGTCACCGACCGCGCCAAGCCCGGGGTGATCGCGGTGAACCGCAGCGGCCGGCGCTTCGTCAACGAGTCCAACTCCTACCATCACTTCGTGCAGAGCATGTTCGCCAGCGGCAACACCGAGTGCTGGCTGATCTGCGACGCCAGCGCCATGAACCGCTACGGCCTGGGCCTGGCGCGACCGAAGCCGGTCGACAACAGCGCGCTGGTGCAAGCCGGCTACCTGTACCAGGCCGATTCGCCGGAGGCCCTGGCCCGCGCCATCGGCATCGACGCCGAGGGCCTGCGGCAGACGCTGGCGCGCTTCAACGCCAGCGCGCGCAACGGCGTCGACGCGGACTTCGCCAAGGGCGGCAACAGCTACAACCGCTACATGGGCGACCCGGACCACCGCCCCAACCCCTGCCTGGCGCCGCTGGAGAAGGCGCCCTACTACGCCATCCGCCTGCACACCGGCGACCTCGGCTCGGCCCGCGGCCTGGTCACCGACGGCCAGGCCCGCGTGCTCGGCCGCGACGGCCAGCCGATCCCCGGCCTCTACGCCGCCGGCAACGACATGAACTCGCTGATGGACGGCACCTACCCCGGCCCCGGCATCACCCTCGGCCCCGGCCTGACCTTCGCCTGGCTGGCGGCCAACCACATAGCCGCGCGCCTCGCCGCGCCGGCCTCGCAACAAGCAACCCTGGAGCACTGACGATGTACTACGAACTGCGCACCTACAGCATCGACCCGCTGAAACTCGCCGACTGGCTGGCCCTGTACCGCAGCCACGCCTACGAGGTGCAGACCGAGCACCTGGGCAGGCTGGTGGGCTTCTTCACCACCGAATTCGGCGAATGCAGCCAGGTGGTGCACCTGTGGGCCTACGAGAGCCTGGACGAGCGCATGCAGCGCCGCGCCAGCATGGCCGCCGACCCGCGCTGGGCCGAGTTCGGCAAGCTGAACCGGGAACTGGGCGCCGTGCTCAAGCTGGAATCGCGGCTGATGAAGCCCACCGGCTTCTCCCCGCTGCAGTGATGGCCCCGGCGCGCGGAGCCCTTCCGCGCGCCCCGATAACGACAAGAGAGAGCCCATGCCCACCTTGCAAACCCTCGACTGCGACGTCCTGGTGATCGGCTCCGGCGCCGCCGGCCTGGCCGCCGCCGTGACCGCCGCGCACCACGGCCTGCGCGTGGTCGTCGCGGAAAAGGCCGCGCAGCTCGGCGGCACCAGCGCCTGGTCCGGCGGCTGGCTGTGGATCCCGCGCAACCCGCTGGCCATCGCCGAAGGCCGCGTCGAGCCGGACGACGCGCCGGAGCGCTACCTCAAGGCCCAGGTCCATGCCGAGCAACTGGACGAACGCCAGGCCGCCTTCCTCCGCCACGGCCCGGAGATGGTCGAGTTCTTCCAGCGCCACAGCGCCGTGCAGTTCTTCAGCGGCACGCGCATGCCGGACATGCGCGATGGCGAGGGTTCCGCCGCCGGCGGCCGCTCGCTGTGCGCCCAGCCCTACGACGGCCGCGAACTCGGCCCCTGGCTGCGCCACCTGCGCGAGCCGCTGGACATCGTCAGCCTGGCCGGCATGGGCATCGCCGGCGGCGCCGACCTGACCAACTTCCTCGACGCCACGCGCTCGCCGAAAGCCGCGCTCTACGCGCTCAAGCGCATCGCCCGGCACTGGTATGGGCGCCTGCGCTACGGGCGCGGCACGCAGTTGGTCAACGGCAACGCCCTGGTGGCGCGCCTGCTGCGCAGCGCGCTGGACCTGAAGGTGCAGTTGCTGACGCAAACGCCGATCCACGAACTGCTCCGCGAAGGCGGCAAGGTGACCGGTGCGCGTAGCGACACCCTGGAATTCCGCGCCCGTCGCGGCGTGGTCCTGGCTTGCGGCGGCTTCCCCCACGACCGCGAACGCATCGCCCAACTCATGCCCCACGCCCCGGACGGCTGGCAGCACCGCTCCGCCGCGCCGCCGCAGAACACCGGCGACGGCCTGCGCCTGGGCGAAGCCGTGGGCGGCCGCGTGGCGGACGACCTGGCCCACGCCGGCGCCTGGGTGCCGGTGTCCCTGGTGCCGCGCCGCGACGGCAGCGTCGGCCACTTCCCGCACCTGATCGAACGGGCCAAGCCCGGCTTCCTCTGCGTGCGCCGCGACGGCCGGCGCTTCGCCAACGAGGCCGACTGCTACCACGACTTCATGAGCGCCCTGTTCGCCGCCACGCCGCCGGGCGAGCCTCACGAGGCCTGGCTGATCGCCGACGCCCGGGCGCGGCGGCGCTACGGCATCGGCTGGGTGAAGCCCTTGCCCTTCCCGGACCTGCCCTACGAGCGCCGCGGCTATCTGGTCAAAGCCCGCAGCCTGGCGCAACTGGCGGCGCGCTGCGGCATCGACGCCGAGCAACTGCAGGCGACGGTGGAGCGCTTCAACGAATATGCGGCGCTGGGCGAGGACGCGGACTTCCAGCGCGGCCGCTCGGCCTACAACAAGGCCCAGGGCGAAGCGCGGCAGCATCCCAACGCGTCGCTGCGGCCCCTGGAAAAAGGTCCGTTCTACGCAGTGAAGCTGCTGCCCGGCAGCCTCGGCACCTTCGCCGGCCTGCGCACCGACGCCCGCGCGCGGGTGCTGGACGCCAGCGGCGCGGCCATCGAGGGGCTGTACGCGGTGGGCAACGACATGGCCAGCGTGATGGCCGGCCACTACCCCAGCGGCGGCATCACCCTGGGGCCGGGCATGACCTTCGGCTACCTCGCCGGCCTGGAGCTGGCCGGGCTCAGCGCTGGATGTAGCGCAGCACCGCCTCGCAGATCATCTGCTTGTGGCGTTGCTTGACCTGCTCGTCGGCCAGGTCGATCTGGAAGATTTCGCCGAAGGTGTTGCGGTTGGACACGCGGTAGAAGCAGAACGAGCTGATGAACAGGTGCAGGTCCAGCGGGTCGATGCCCTCGCGGAACAGGCCCTGCTCGGCGCCGCGGCGGAGGATCTCGGCCAGCGACAGCAGCATGTTGTTGCTCATCGAGCGGATCGCCGTGGACTTCTTCACGTACTCGCCGTGGTGGATGTTCTCGATGGAAACGATGCGCACGAAGTCGACGTTGCGGTCGTGGTGGTCGAAGGCGAACTCCACGGTGCGGCGGATCGCCTCCAGCGGCTCCAGTTCCGCCAGGTGCAGCTTGTCCTCGGTGTGGCGGATGTCGCCGTAGAGCTTCTCCAGCACTTCGACGTAGAGCTGCTCCTTGCTGCCGAAGTAGTAGTAGATCATGCGCTTGGAGGTGTGCGTGCGCTCGGCGATGGCGTCCACCCGGGCGCCGGACAGGCCCTGCTGGACGAACTCGGCGATGGCCGCCTGGAGGATGCCCTCGCGGGTTTTCTCGGGGTTGTTCTTGCGGCCCTTGCCACGCACTTCGGCATGGTCCAGGGGTTCGACGACATTCGGCATGGTTGGCTCGCAGCCTCACGGAGAGCGCCGATTATGGGCCTCGCCACCCCGCCAAGGGAAGCGGCGCGGGGCTTGCCGCGCCGCCCCCGGGCGCTACAGCTTGGGCTTGCGCGCGGCGCCGCTGCGCGCCTGGGCCATGGCCGCCAGGCGCACGGCGACGTTGGCCGCGCCGTAGCCGGCATAGCCGTTCCTGCGCTGGAGGATTTCGAAGAAGAAGCGCCCCTCGAACGGCTCGGTGTAGACGTGGAACAGCTCGCCGCCCTGGGCGTCGCGGTCGTAGAGCACGTTGAAGTAGGCCAGTTCGCTGAGGAACTCGTCGTCGAAGTCGAAGCGCGCCGCCAGGTCGTCGTAGTAGTTCAGCGGGATGTCCAGCAGCGGCACCCCGGCCTGCTTGGCGCGGGTGACCTCGGCGAAGATGTCCTCGCAGGCGAAGGCGATGTGGTGCACGCCCGAGCCGCGGTAGCTGGACAGCGCGTGGGAAATGGCGGTGTTGCGGTTCTCCGAGATGTTCAGCGGCAGGCGCAGGCTGCCGCAGCGGCTGCGGATGGCGCGGCTCTTGACCAGGCCATAGGGGTCGGGCAAGACCACCTCGTCGTCGGCCTCGAAGTCGAACAGCGCCTTGTAGAACAGCACCCAGCTGTCCAGGCTGTCGGCCGGCAGGGCCATGGCCATGTGGTCGATGCGCTGCAGGTTGCCGCTGGCCTGGGCCTGGGCGTCGAGGCGGAAGTCGCTGTCGTAGATGGTCTGCCCCGGCGCGCCCTGCTCCACCAGGTAGATCAGGCTGCCGTCGGGGGCGCGCACCGCGGGCACCTCGCGCTCGTTGGGGCCGACCAGGCCGCGGAACGGTTGGCCACGGAAGGCCTGGGCGCGCTCCAGGGCCTGGGCGCCGTCGCGCACCCGCAGGGCGGTGGCGCACAGCGAGGGGCCGTGGGCTTCGAAGAAGTTGTGGGCGAAGGAGTACGGCTCGGCGTTGAGCACGATGTTGATGTCGCCCTGGCGCAGCAGGCTCACTGCCTTGGAGCGGTGCTCGCCGGCGCGGGCGAAGCCGAGCTTCTCCAGCCAGTTGCCCAGGCGCGCGCCCAGGTTCTCGTCCACGGCGAATTCGAGGAATTCCACGCCGTCGTAGCGGCTGGCCGGCGGCGGCGCGAAGAGGATGCCGGGGTCGCCGGCGGGCGCGGCGTCCTGCTCCAGCAGGCGGCGCGTCTTCTCCTCCAGGTAGAGCAGCGAGCGCAGGCCGTCGGCAGCGTTGGCGCGGGTCGGCGCGGCGCGGAAACCATCGTTGAAGATTTCCAGCGACAGCGGGCCCTTGTAGCCGCTGCGCAGGATGGGCGCGAGGAAGCCCGCCAGGTCGAATTCGCCCTGGCCGGGGAAGCAGCGGAAATGCCGGCTCCACTCCAGCACGTCCATGGCCAGCACGGGCGCGTCGGCCATCTGCACGAAGAAGATCTTCTCGCCGGGGATATCGGCGATGCCGCTGGGGTCGCCCTTGATCGACAGGGTGTGGAAGCTGTCCAGCAGCACGCCCAGGGCCGGGTGGTCGGCGGCTTTCACCAGATCCCAGACCTGCTGCCAGGTGTTGACGTGGCGGCCCCAGGCCAGGGCCTCGTAGCCGATGCGCAGGCCGCGCTTGGCGGCGCGCTCGGCCAGCTCGCGCAGGTCGTCGACGAGGATGTCGCGCTCGCCCAGGGAATCGGCGACGGTGTTGCTGCACACCAGCACCAGGTCGGTGCCCAGTTCCTGCATCAGGTCGAACTTGCGCTCGGCGCGCTCCAGGTTGCGCGCCAGGCGCTCGCGGCGGCAGCCCTCGAAGTCGCGGAAGGGCTGGAACAGGGTGATCGCCAGATTCAGGTCGGCGCACATCTGGCGCACGTCGCGGGGGCTGCCGTCGTAGTACAGGAGGTCGTTTTCGAAGATCTCCACGCCGTCGAAGCCGGCGGCGGCGATGGCTTCGAGTTTCTCGGGCAGGGTACCGCTCAGGGAGACGGTGGCGATCGAGCGCTGCATGCTGGGGCTCCTGTGCTGCTGGCTTCTGCGAGCCATGGCCTGGCCGCCGGCTGTCGGCGACCTTCGGAAATATCGCCAGCCGTAGGACGCACGGCTGGTCATTGGATTATTCGCAGGGTATTTTCCAGCAGCAAGGCAAATTGTACGAACCAGTTAGTTTTGTGTTCGATCAGCGAACAAAAGGCCGATCAGCGAATTGACGGTTTTTCGTCCAGTGGCCGACCATGGATTCACCGCGACACACCAGGGCCATGCCTCCCCTGGCCCGCGAGACGCCTTGCCCTATAACAATTTCAACAAGAGTCCCTGCCCATGTTGACTGCACGCCTCCTCACCGCCGCCGTCTCCAGCCCAACACGAACGCCGGCTCGCCCCCAGCCCTGAGCCGCGCCGCCCGGCGCATTTCCGACACGGGCCCCGGCCAGGGGCTTTAGCGACGACCTCGGTGCCCCTGTTCGATCAGCGCACACGCCCCCGAAGGGCGCGGCGCCCGGGCAGGCACCGACAACAACAAGAACCGGAGACAACGATGGCGACTTCCTCCAGCTCCCAAGCCAAGAAAGCCACCGCCAGTGGCTGGATCGGCTCGGCTCTCGAGTACTACGACTTCTTCATCTACGCCCAGGCCGCTGCGCTGATCTTCCCGCAGCTGTTCTTCCCCTCCTCCGACCCGAAGATGGCCATCGTCGCGTCGCTGGCGACCTACGGCGTGGGCTACCTGGCCCGCCCGATCGGCGCCTTCTTCCTCGGCCACTGGGGCGATACCCGCGGGCGCAAGAACGTGCTGCTGCTGTGCATGTTCATGATGGGCCTGTCGACCATGGCCGTGGGCCTGCTGCCGACCTACCACGACGTCGGCTTCCTCGCCCCGGCGCTGCTGGTGGTGCTGCGCCTGGTGCAGGGCTTCGCCGTGGCCGGGGAAATCTCCGGGGCCAGCTCGATGATCCTCGAGCACGCGCCCTTCGGCCGCCGCGGCTACTTCGCCAGCTACACCCTGCAGGGCGTGCAGGCCGGCCAGGTGATGGCCGCCGCGGTGTTCCTGCCGCTGGCCTACTTCATGCCCAACGACGCCTTCAACGCCTGGGGCTGGCGGATTCCCTTCCTGCTCAGCGCCGTGGTGCTGATCGCCGGCCTGATCATCCGTCGCGAAGTCCACGAGACCCCGGCCTTCGTCAGCGAGGAAGCCAAGCAACAGGTGGCCAAGTCGCCGATCGCCGAAGCCTTCCGCAACAGCTGGAAGCAGATGCTGCTGGTGATGGTCATGTCGCTGATGAATGTGATCCCGGTGGTGGCCACCATCTTCGGCGCGGCCTACGCGGTGCAGCCGGCCTACGGCATCGGCTTCGACAAGAGCGTGTACCTGTGGATCCCGGTGGTGGGCAACATAGTCGCGGTGCTGGCCATTCCCTTCGTCGGCAACCTCTCCGACCGCATCGGCCGCCGCCCGACGCTGATCGTCGGCGCCCTGGGCTCGGGCCTGCTCGCCTTCGGCTACCTGTACGCCATCAGCATCCAGAACGTGCCGCTGGCCTTCCTCATGTCGCTGCTGATGTGGGGCCTGGTGTACCAGGGCTACAACGCGGTGTTCCCGTCCTTCTACCCGGAGCTGTTTCAGACCCGCTACCGCGTCTCGGCCATGGCCATCGCACAGAACATCGGCACCATGCTCACCGCCATGCTGCCGGCGCTGTTCGCCGCCGTCGCCCCGCCCGGCTCGGACAACGTCCCGATGGTGATCGGCAGCCTGGCCTTCCTCATCACCTGCCTGTGCGCCTTCGCCGCCTACCTGGCCCCGGAAACCCACCGCCTGCCGATGGAAGACCTGGGAAAGCCTGACGCCAAGCCGCTGGAAAAAGCCGCCTACGACAGCGCGCGG
This sequence comes from Pseudomonas sp. NBRC 100443, assembly GCF_030268185.1. NCBI lineage: Bacteria > Pseudomonadati > Pseudomonadota > Gammaproteobacteria > Pseudomonadales > Pseudomonadaceae > Pseudomonas > Pseudomonas sp. NBRC 100443. Next base: position 177,234 of record NZ_BSQE01000006.1, on the reverse strand, counting down.
CAGAACAGCCTGCGGGTGGCGAGCCACTGAACAGGTAATGCCCGAGCATGAAAAAAGGCCCCGTGAGGGGCCTTTTTTCGTGGGGCGGCGTCAGGCGACATGCACCGCCCGCACCTGGATTTCCACCCCCAGGGTGCGGCGCAGGGCATCGAAGATCGCCGCCAGGTTGTCCATGCCCGGGTTGCCCGAGGCCGACAGCATGCGGTGCAGGCTTTTGCTCGGCCGTTCCGTCTCCAGCGCCAGGCGCTCGAAGCCCAGGGTGGCGTTGACCAGATCGCGGAGGATCAGGCGCGCGGCGTCCGGTTCGCCGTTGAGGAACAGCGAGGCCGCCTCGTCGAGCAGCGCGGTGGCGAATGCCGGTTCGCGCTGCACCCGCGCGACGACGGTCTGTTTGAAATCCCTGGTCAGTACCATTGGAATCACCCTCTCATCTGCGGCCCGAACCGGGCCTTCTTGCGTTGCTTGTACTCGGCATGCAGCGCCTTCGCCTTGCGGATATCCGCCGCCTGGCTGTTCTTGCTGCCACCACCGAACAGCACGATGAGCGCCTCGCCGTCCCTCGCCAGGTAGATCCGGTAGCCCGGGCCCCAGTCGATGCGGTATTCGCCGATGCCATCGAACCATTTGACATTGGAGGTGTTGCCCACCGCCATGCGCACCTTGGCGGTGGCAACCTTGGCCGCCGCCTGGAAATGCAGGGAGTCGAACCACTCCTGATAAGGGCAGGACCTGTCTTCCCGGACATACTCGAGCACCTCTATGGCCACCATAGTAACCTCCTCGTTACCATTTACCAATAGGTCTCAGACGAGGCGAGTGCTGCCTCGGGAGTGGAATCCCCTCGCCGGCGTCTGTGCGAGGGGGAGAAAGTACGGTGGCCGGGCGCCTGCCCGGGGTGCGCTGCTGCACACCTGGCTATCGCCCTGGAGAAGAAACGGAAGTTGCCTACATCGCGAGAGCTCAGGTCCGACGCCCCGCAGCGGAAAATCGCGGACAGAGTCCGCGATCGGATTCACCGGCCCGCCGGACGCATCGGTGGCACGGCCAACGGCGGATAACCGCGAACGGTTATGCACCGGAGTATCAGTCTGACTCCAGACTTCCCGGCGGCTCAGGACAGCCCCCTCTCCCTCTGGGAGAGGGTTGGGGTGAGGGGCTCTTGAACCCAGCACCGACACCACCGCGAAACTCCCTTCGCGAGCAAGCTCGCGCCTACACGACCCCTCACCCCCGCCGCTGCATCCAGGCCGCCGCCAACCCGCTCAGGCAAATCACAGCAATCCCCACCAGGGCACTGGCGCTCGGCACATGGCTGAAGACCAGCCAGCCGATCAACCCGGCGAAGACGATCTGGCAATAGCCGAAGGGCGCCAACAGCGCCGGGGCGGCATGGCGGAAGGCCTGGGTGAGGAACAGGTGGGCGGACATGCCGCAGGTGCCCAGGGCGAGCATCAGCAGCGCGTGGCCGAGGCTCGGGGTGTGCCAGACGAAGGGCACCATCGCCGTGGTCAGCGCGGTGTTCAGCAGGCCGGCGAAGAAGTTGCTGGTGGTCGGGCTGTCCACCGCCGCCAGCTTGCGCGTCAGCAGCTGATAGAAGCAGAAGCACAGCGCCGAACCCAGCGGCAGCAGCACCGCCGGGGTGAACAGTTCGCCGCCGGGATGGACGATCGCCAGCACCCCGGCGAAGCCCAGGCTCACCGCCGCCCATTGCCCGGCGCTGACCTTCTCGTGCAGCAACGGCACCGACAGCGCGGTGACCATCAGCGGGGCGAGGAAGTTGACTGCCGTGGCCTCGGCCAGGGGGATGTACTGCAGGCCGGTGGTGAACAGCAGGCTGGTGCCCAGCAGGCACAACGCGCGCAGGGTCTGCAGCCCCGGCCGGCGGGTGCGCAGCACGCGCAGGCCCGACTGCGGCAGGAAGATGCCGGCCATCAGCAGCGTGTGCACCACGTAGCGGGCCCAAACCACCAGCAGGATCGGGTAGAAGCCGGAGAGGTACTTGGACAGGGCGTCGTGGGTGGAGAACAGCGAGGTGGCCAGTACCACCAGAAGGATGCCCTTCAGGGGCTGGCTGCTGCCGGACAACGCGGAGGCGGCGGTCATCGGGTTTCCCGTGGTTTACAAAGCAAGGCGCCCGGCAGTGTGCCGGGCGAACGGGTGGATGGGAATGGCGCAGTTGCCGGCGTCAGAGCCGGGCGAGCACCGTGCGTGCCTTGTCCAGCGCCAGGCTGGCCCGCTCCAGGGCGCTGACGCCCTGCTCCAGCAGCTGCCGGGTGGGGATCTCCAGGCTCAGCGGCACCGTCGCCGGCAAGGTCCGCAACAGACCCGCCAGGTCGCAGTCGCCATCGCCGGGGAAACGCCGCTCGTTGCGCGCCTGGCGGAGGATTTCCTGCATGTCGTCCGGGCGCGGGCCGGCCACGTCGCACAACTGGGCATAGCGCATGCGCGAGGCCGGCAACTGCGCCAGGTCCTGCAAGGATGAGCCGGAGCGGTCGAAGTGGAAGGCGTCGACCAGCACGCAGCCATTCTCGCGCCCGGCGTTGCGCACCACGCGCCAGGCCGTGGCCAGGTCGGGGGCGTCGGTCCAGGGCATGAACTCCAGGTGCGGGTGGATGCCGTAGCCCTCGGCCAGTTCGCACAGCTCGGCGAAGCGTTCGGTCATGCGCGCCTCATCCGCGTCGTTGCCGGCCACCAGCAGCTCCGTGCCGCCGAACTCGGCGCCGACGGCGAGGATGGGCTCGAAGTCGGCCACGCGGGTCTCCGGCTTCAGGCGCAGGATTTCCAGGTCCAGCACGCGGATGCCGGTGTCGCGCAGGCGCGCCTGGGTCTGCCGGCGCAACTCGGTATCGGCCACCAGCGGGAAGTGGTGCTCCTCGGCGGTGGCCGGCACCAGACGCAGGCCGACGTGGCTGTAGCCGGCGCGGGCGGCGACCTCGACCATGTCCGGCGGCGACAGTTCGAGGACGGTCAGGGCGGCGAGAGAGAAGATTCGGTCGGTCATGGGTATCGGTATCCGGTTCACAGGTGGATTGTAGGAGCGAGGGGGACGCCTAGTTCTTGCTCGCGAACGGTGTTTGCCGGTGGGCGCCCTCTCCCCCCCCTCTCCCGCAAGCGGGAGAGGGGGCTGTCCGGCATGGACGGGAAGCTCGGCGTCAACCTGTAGGAGCAACTGTCTTGCAGGCTGCGCCGAAGTGCTCTTCGTAGGATGGGTTGAGCTTGCGATACCCATGCGGTCGTGGTGATGGGTATCGCTCCGCTCCACCCATCCTACGGTGGCCCCTCTCCCGTACGGGCTCACTCACCCAACCCGCGCCGGCGCACACGCCCGGCCGCTGGCGGCGGCTTCGCGGATGGCCTCGATCAGCGCCAGGGTACGGCCGCCGTCCACGGCGTCGGTCAATGGCTGGTCCTCACCGCGCACCACGCGCACGAAATGCTCCAGCTGCCGGCGCAGCGCCTCGCCTGGGGTGAAGGGCTCGCTGCTGCGCAGCAACGGCTGGTGCCAGCCGGCGCCCGGCTGCGCGTAGTGCCAGCGCTGCAACTGCGGGATGCTCAACGCGCCCTCGGTGCCGGCCAGCAGATAGCAGGGCTGGTCGACCTGGCGTGGGTAGATGGGGCTCTCGCCGGAATCCAGCTCCCAGCTCCAGGGCGCGGCCACGCCGTCGGAACCGGTCAGGCTGCCGAGGGCGCCGTTCTCGAATTGCAGGAGGATGGCCGCGCTGTCCTCGTTGACCAGGCCGCGCACCGCGTTGCCGGTGAAGGCCTGCACCTGCGCCACCTCGCCGCACAGGTAGCGCAGCAGGTCGAGGTCGTGGATCAGGTTGGTGAGCAGGAAGCCGGCGCCCGGCTCGCGGCGCCAGGGCACCTCGAAATAGCTGTCGGGCTTCTGCAGCTGCCACAGCGCGGTGACGTTGACCAAACGGCCCAGGGCGCCCGCGGCCAGGATTTCCCGAGCCTTGCCGATCAGCGGGTTGTGCCGGCGGTGATGGCCGACCAGCACCGGCACGCCGCTGCCCCGGCTCGCCTCCACCAGCTCGCGCACTTCGTCCAGGTGCACGCCCACCGGCTTCTCCAGCAGCACCGGCACGCCGGCGGCCAGGCAGTCCAGGGCGGTGGTCACGTGCAGGTTGTTGGGGTTGGCGATGATCGCCGCCTGCGGTTGCGCCTCTTCCAGCATGCGCCGGTGGTCGGCGTAGTACGGCACCCCGCATTCGGCGGCGAAGCCGGCCGCGCCGGGGCCCGGGTCGGCCACCGCGCAGAGTTGCAGGGTGGGCACCTGGAGCAGGTGCTGGTGATGCTGGCGGCCCATGATGCCGGCGCCGATCAGGGCGATGCGCAAGGGAACGGTCACGCGGGATTCCTCTTCTGCTTGTTGTGCTGGAGCCTCGCTGCACGGGGCTCCATGGAATGGCATGAGCAAATTTAGAACTTGGTTCCATTTTTACTCAAGCGCAATGCAACAAGCAGCGGGCGATTATCGACCGCCGTTACATCCGGGCAGGCGCAAACGGCCCTCCTCCATGGGAGGAAGGCCAAGCAAGGGGGAATCAGGCGAAGAGGTCGGAAGCCTGGCTGGCGGCGGACAGCTCGGCGCTGGCGGCCAGCAGCAGCGGCGCCAGTTCGTGCAGGCGCGCTTCCGGCAGGCGCGCGCTGGGCCCGGCGATGCTCAGCACGCCGATCGCCCGGCGGTCCACCGGGCTGTGCACCACGGCAGCCAGGGCCGAGGTGCCGAGTGCCGAGGTTTCTTCGACCCAGGCGTAGCCACGCTCGCGGGCACGGCGCAGGTAGCCGAGCAGCTCGTCCTCGCTGCGCGGCGCGCGCGGGCCGAAGTTGGCGGGGTCGCCCACGCCCTGCCGGCGCACCAGCTCCAGGGCCTGGGCATCGTCCAGGCTGGCCAGCCAGGCGTGCCCGGAGGCGGTGTAGAACAGCGGCGCATCGCGGCCCATGTCCGGGTCGTAGCGCAGCCCCGAGCGGGCGCCCTGGGACTTGGCGATCCAGGTCTGGCGGCTGCCGTCGATCACCCCCAGGCGCACCAGTTCGCCGCTGTCCTGAGCCAGGCGGTCGAGGATCGGCTGGACGATGTCGGCGCCGCTGCAGGACAGGTAGCGGAAGCCCAGCGCCACCAGCTTGGTGGACAGCTGGTAGCGGGCGTTCTCCGGGTTCTGCCGCACGTAGCCCAGGCGGATCAGTTCGGCGAGCATGCGGTGGGTGGCGCTCTTGGGTATCTCCAGGCGCTCGGCGAGGGTCTGCATCGGCAGGCCGCGGGGCTCGCTGGTGAGGCTTTCGAGAAGGCTGAAGGCGCGTTCGATCTGGCTACCGGCCATGGGCGTCGTCCACTACGAGGATCGGCGGATTCTAATGAGATCGACCGGGCCGGGGAACCGCCGGGCTGGATCGGATGCTCTCCTTAAATGTTCGAACCGGTTAATTAATGTTCGCTATTCGCACAAGAAGCGTTTTCGCCGATTGTCCACTGCCTGCCGCCCTTCCACTATCGAGCCGTACCGAAACACCCGGCAGCGCCTGCTGCCCTCGGACGCGAACACCCTCGAACAATTACAAGAAGGTCCAGAGCCATGCCGCACAGCACACGCCCCTCTCTCGATCCGCGAACGCCGGGCCGCCCAGCCGCCTAGCGCCGCGTTTCCCGGCGCCCCGCCGAGCCGCACAAGCCTCTCCCACAACAATGACTCCAGAGAGATCGTCATGGGCTACCCCTGCATCCGCCGTTTTCCCCGTTACCTGCCCGCCGCCCTGGCCCTGGCCGGTACCACCCTGCCCGCCTTCGCCGACGGCTTCCTCGAAGACGCCAAGTCGAGCCTGACGCTGCGCAACTTCTACATGAACCGCAACTACCTGGGCGACACCGCCCAGGGCAAGGCCGAGGAGTGGACGCAGAACTTCATCCTCGACTTCAAGTCCGGCTTCACCCAGGGCACCGTCGGCCTGGGCCTGGACGTGCTCGGCCTGTACAGCGTCAAGCTCGATGGCGGCAAGGGCACCGCCGGCACCCAGTTGCTGCCGGTGCACGACGATGGCCGCCCGGCCGACGACTTCGGCCGCCTGGCGGTGGCCGGCAAGGCGCGCATTTCCAGGACCGAGCTGAAGGTCGGCGAATGGGCGCCGGCACTGCCGATCCTGCGCTCCGACGACGGCCGTTCGCTGACGCAGACCTTCCAGGGCGCGCAGGTGACCTCGAAGGAACTCGCCGGGCTGACCCTCTACGGCGGCCAGTTCCGCCAGAACAGCCCGCGCAACGACGCCAGCATGGAGGACATGAGCCTGTTCAACCGCACGGCGTTCAAGTCCGACCGCTTCAACTTCGTCGGCGGCGAATACCGCTTCAACGGCGAGCGCACCCTGGTCGGCCTGTGGAACGCCGAACTGAAGGACATCTACCAGCAGCAGTACCTGCAGGTGCAGCACTTCCAGCCGGTGGGCGACTGGGTGCTGGGCGCCAACCTCGGCTACTTCCGGGGCAAGGAAGACGGCAGCGCCCGCGCCGGCGACCTGGACAACCGCACCGCCTCCGGGCTGTTCTCCGCCAAGTACGGCGCCGGCACCTTCTACCTGGGCCTGCAGAAGGTCATGGGCGATGACGAGTGGTTCCGCGTCAACGGCGCCAGCGGCGGCACCCTGGCCAACGACAGCTACAACTCCAGCTACGAGAACGCCAAGGAGCGCTCCTGGCAGCTGCGCTACGACTACGACTTCGCCGGCCTCGGCGTCCCCGGCCTGACGCTGATGAACCGCTACATCCACGGCAGCAACGTGCACAACGCCAGCACAGACGACGGCAGCGAATGGGGCCGCGAGAGCGAGCTGGCCTACACCGTGCAGTCCGGGCCGCTGAAGACGCTGAACCTGAAGTGGCGCAACTCGACCATGCGCCGCGATTGGGGAAGGACCAACAGCTTCGACGAGAACCGGTTGATCGTGAGTTATCCGCTGGATCTGTTGTAACGCCCGAACCGGGCGCTTTTCGTAGGATCGAGGGGGGACGCCTGGTTCCTGCTCGCGAATGAGCCCCGCAGCGGAGTCTGTTCGCGAGCAAGCTCGCTCCTACAATGCGCCCACCTCCGAGCCCACCTGTAGGAGCAACTGTCTTGCCAACTCCGTCAGGGTGCTTTTCGTAGGTTGGGTTGAGCGAAGCGATACCCATCGCCGCCACCCCATGGGCAGGCACAGCTTCTCGTAGGAGCGAGCTTGCTCGCGAACGGTGCTTACCGGCGACAGCGGTGTTTCAGGTTGACGCCGCTCCCTCACCCCAGCCCTCTCCCGGAGGGAGAGGGAGCCGTCCGGCGCGAACGAGAAATTCGGCGTCAACCTGTAGGCGCGAGCTTGCTCGCGAACGGTGCTTACCGGCGACAGCGGTATTTCGGGTTGACGCCGCCCCCTCACCCCAGCCCTCTCCCGGAGGGAGAGGGGGCCGTCCGGCGCGAACGAGAAATTCGGCGTCAACCTGTAGGAGCGGGCAGGCACAGCTTCTCGTAGGCGCGAGCTTGCTCGCGAACGGTGCTTACCGGCGACAACAGTGTTTCAGGTTGACCCCGCCCCCTCACCCCAACCCTCTCCCGGAGGGAGAGGGAGCCGTCCGGCGCGAACGAGAAATTCGGCGTCAACTGTAGGAGCGGGCCCTGCCCGCGATTTCGCGCGCAGGGCGCGCTCCTACATGGGAATGGCGTGGGTGGGGCAGCGTAGGAGCGGATCTCATCCGCGAATCGCGCCGGATCGTCCGGCTATCGCGGACAGATCCGCTACGGGGGAGACATACCGTGCTTCCCGGCAACCTGAGCGGACCTTATCCGTCCTACGGATTTTCGATGGGGTTGAGGCTGGAGCGGGGGTTAAGAATCCGTAGAAGACCACCCTCACCCCTCCAGGCGCTCCACCTCCAGGCGATTACGCCCACCAGCCTTCGCACGATACAGAGCCCGGTCGGCAGCATTCACCAACTGCCACTCCTGCCCCCCTGCCACCGTAGCCGGAGCAGTGGCCAGGCCGATGCTGGCAGTAACCACACCGAAGGGGCTCTCACGGTGCGCCAGCCGCTCACCCGCCAAGCGCTGCAGAAAGGCCCTAGCCACCGCCTCAGCGCCAGCGCTATCAGTGCTGGGCAGAATCACCGCCAACTCCTCGCCACCGTAACGCGCCACCAGATCCCCCGGTCGCCGCACACAGGCGGCTAGCAACCCCGCCACCACCTGCAGACAGTCATCGCCCGCCTGGTGCCCGTAGCTGTCGTTGTAGCGCTTGAAGTGATCGATATCGACCAGCAACAGCGACAGCGGCGCCCCCTCGCGGGCACAGCGGCGCGCCTCAGTGGCCAGGGTTTCGTCGAAACTGCGGCGGTTGGCCAGGCCGGTCAGCGCGTCCTGGGCGGCGAGCACGCGCAGCTGGTCGTTGGCCCGCAGCAGTTCTTCGCGGGCGGCGGCGAGCTGGCGGCTGGTGCGGGTGCGCTGGCGGATGTCGATGAGCAGGCGCTGGCCGGTCAGGCCGAGCACCGCCAGCAGCACCAGGACGATGCCGGCGTTGAGCTGGGCCTGCTTGCGCCAGTCCTGCAGGGCCTCCGCCTTGCTCAGCGCCACGGTGGTCACCAGCGGGTAGTGGTCGTTGCGGCGGAACACGTAGATGCGCTCCACGCCGTCGAAGCGCGAGGTGCTGCTGGCGCTGCCGGAGTCGGCGTGGCGCAGGTAGTCGGTGAACAGCGGCGAGCCCGACAGGTCGCGGCCCAGGTCGGCCTCGCGGAAGGGGTAGCGCACCAGCAGTTGGCCGTTGCCCTGGCTCAGGCTCATGGCGCCGTGCTGGCCGATGTCCAGGCGGCCGAACAGGCTGAGGAAGTTCTCGATGCCGAGGGTGGTGGCCACCACGCCGGCGAAGCTGCCGTCGGGGTGGTCAAGGCGGCGGCTGACGGTGATCACCCACAGGCCGCTGGAGCGGCTGCGGATCGGCGGGCCGATGAAGATGTCCCGCGAGGGGTTGTCGCGGTGGTGGATGAAGAAGGCGCGGTCTGCGCTGTTCGCCCCCGGCGGGATGGCGCCGTGGGAGAGCAGCAGCCAGCGGCCGTGCGCATCGAACAGCGAAATGCCGACTACCTGGCTGAGCACCTTCTGCTGACGCTCCAGCAGCCGCTGCAGGCGCGCCAGCTGCGCGGGGCCCAGGCCGTCGCTCTCGATGCGGTCGGCCAGGTCCAGCAGCAGCACCTCGCACTGGCGCACCACGCCCTCGGCGTAGGAGTCCAGCGCCTGGGAGAGGTTGAGCATGTCGGTGTTCACTTCGCGCAGGGTGCGCTCGCGCGCCGACCAGGTCTGCCAGGCGGTCAGCAGGGCCAGGGAGACGCAGATCATGAACAGCAGCAGGGAGGCTACGCGGGTATCACGCTTCACGACATCACGGGCTCGACGCGGGGTAATCCGTAGCGGACGGCATGGCCCGCGCAGCGGGTATTCTAGCCCGCGTGGGCGAATCCGCCCATGACCGGCCGGTCAGGCCGGCGTATCGAGCAGCGCGCTGAGCACCGCGCGCAGCTTGCCCGGCTTCAGCGGCTTGTTCAGCTGCGGGATGCCCAGGCGCTGCAGGGCGCGGCGGCATTCGTCGCTGCGGTCGGCGCTGATCATCACCGCGGGGATCTCGCGGCCGTAGTGGCGGCGCAGGTCGCGCACCAGCTCGCAGCCGGTGGCGCCGTGGTCCAGGTGGTAGTCGGCCAGTATCGCCTCCGGCGGCTGCGGGCCGAGCAGCGCCAGGGCGGCGTCGCGGTCGGTGGCGGTGAGCACCTCGCAGCCCCACTGGCCGAGCAGCGCGGCCATGCTGAAGAGGATCGAGGTTTCGTTGTCCACCACCAGCAGGCGCCGGCCCGGCAGCGGGTCGCCGGTGCTCGGGCGCGGCGCGGCATCGCCGCCGGCGCGCGGCGGCAGCGCCTCGGCCAGGGGCACTTCGAGGGCGAACAGCGAGCCGCGCCCGGGCACCGAGCGCACCTGCACCGCGCAGCCGAGCAGCCCGGCGATGCGGTCGACGATGGCCAGGCCCAGGCCCACGCCCTGGCGCTCGGCGGCGCGGCCGGTGTCGAGCTGGTTGAATTCGAGGAAGATCGCCTGCAACTGGTCCGCCGGGATGCCGCGGCCGGTGTCCCACACCTCCAGGCGCACGCTGGCGCCGCGCCGCCGTGCGGCCAGCAGCACGCCACCGCGCCCGGTGTAGCGGCAGGCGTTGCTGAGGAAGTTGCGCAGGATGCGCGACAGCAGGCGCGCGTCGGTGCGCACCGAGAGATTGGGGATGCGCACGCGCAGTTGCAGGCCGGACGACAGCGCCACGCTTTCGAACTCCGAGGCCAGCGGGCCGAGCAGTTCGTCCAGGCCGTGGACGTCCAGGTCCGGACGGATCGCGCTCTGGTCCAGGCGGGCGATCTCCAGCAGGTCGGTGAGCAGGTTTTCCGCGCCTTCCAGGGCCTGGTGGGTGCGCTCCACCAGTTGCTGCTCGGCGCCCGGCAATTGCCGCTCGCGCAGGGTGGCCACCAGCAGGCGCGCGGCGTTGAGCGGTTGCAGCAGGTCGTGGCTGGCCGCCGCCAGGTACTTGTCCTTGCTGTGGTTGGCCGCCTCGGCGGCATCGCGGGCCTCGCGCAGCTGCTGGTTCAGCGCTTCCAGCTCGCCGGTGCGTTCGGCGACGCGCTGCTCCAGTTCCTCGTTGAGTGTCTGCAGTCGCTGCTGGGCCAGGATGCGCTCGGTGATGTCGGCGACGAAGCCTTCCACCAGGCCCTCTTCGTCGGGCTTGAGCAGCAGGTTCATGAGCACGTCGACGTGGCTGCCGTCCTTGCGCAGCAGGCGCGTCTCGTAGCCGAACAGCCCGCCCTGCTCGCGCAGCAGGTCGCGGATGCGGCGCATCTCCGCCTCGCCGCCGGCGAACAGCTGCGTGGCCATGTCCTGCAGGTTCCACAACACCTGCTGCGGGTCGGCGTAGCCGAGCATCCGCGCCAGGGCCGGGTTGGCCGCGCGCAGGCCGTCGCTGAGGCTGGCCTGGAAGATGCCGTGCACGGCGTGCTCGAACAGCCACTTGTAGCGGTTGCGCTCGGTTTCCAGTTCCTCCAGGCGCGCCAGCAGCTCGGGGTAGTGGCTCTTGCGCGTGGAGTGGCTGCCCAGGCCGAGCAGCGCCGCCAGGGCGTCCTGCTGCGGCTCAGAGGGCCTCGCCATAGACCACCTCGACGTCGCGCTGGCTGGATTCGCGGGGGTTGGTGAGGATGCACGGGTCCTGCATGGCGTGGCGCGACAGGAAGGGAATGTCGGAGATGCCCACGCCGTGCGGGCCGAGGGTCTCGTGGAAGCCCACGGCGCGCTTGAGGGCGATCAGGTGCTCGACCAGGCGCTGGCGGATCTGCGCGTGGCTGAGGCCGCGGCAGTCGATGCCGAAGGTCTCGGCGATGACCTTGAAGCGCTCGGGCGCGGCGTTGTAGTTGAAGGCCACCACGTGCTCCACCAGCACCGCGTTGCACAGCCCGTGGGGCAGGTCGAGGTAGCCGCCCAGGCTGTGGGACATGGCGTGCACCGCGCCGAGGATGGCGTTGGAGAAGGCCAGCCCGGCCTGCATACTGCCGAGCATGATTTTCTCGCGCAGGGTGATGTCGTTGGGGTTGGCGATCATCTGCACCAGGTTGCCGTCGATCAGTCGCATGGCCTCCAGCGCGTGGCTGTCGGTGAGCGGGCCGTGGCCGGTGGAGACGAAGGCCTCGATGGCGTGGACCAGGGCGTCGATGCCGGTGCAGGCGGAGAGGAAGCCGTCCATGCTCAGGGTGGTTTCCGGGTCGATCAGCGACACGTCGGGCACCACCGCCTTGCTCACCACCGAGAACTTCATGCGCTCGTCCTGGTTGGAGATGATGACGAACTGCGAGACGTCGGCCGAGGTGCCGGCGGTGGTGGGGATGAGGATCAGCGGCGGGCTGGGCACGCGCAGTTTGTCCACGCCTTCGAACTCGAGGATGTTGCGGCCGTGGGCGGCGACGATGCCGATGCCCTTGGCGCAGTCCATGGGGCTGCCGCCGCCGACCGCGACTATCACGTTGCAGCCCTCGCTGCGGTAGATGTCGGCGCCGCGCATCACTTCTTCCACGCGCGGGTTTGGGGATACGTCGGTGTACAGGCAGTGCTCGATGCCCTGCCCGGCCAGGCTGGCCTGCACGTCGGCCACCCAGCCGGCGGCGAGCACGCCGGGGTCGGACACCAGCAGCACCTTGCGGGCGCCGAAGGTCTTGGCGTAGTTGGCGACGGTGTGCCGGCAACCGGCACCGAAGATGATCTCTGGCGAGACGAATTTGCGCAGCAGGCTGAGGTCGTGGCTCATGGGGTGCTTGTTCTTGTTATGAAATGTTTCCGCGAGCCTACTGCATCCTGCGCTGATTGCAATGCGACCTTGGCCCGGCCGTCAGCCGCCCAGCAGCGCACGGTAGAAGCGCCACTCGGCGTCCAGCGCGTGGGCCAGGTTGGCCGCCTGTCGGAAGCCGTGGCGCTCGCCGGGGTACAGGTGGCATTCCACGGCCAGGCCGCGCTGGCGCAGGCTGGCGACCATGGCCTGGGTCTGCTCGGGCACCACCACGGCGTCCAGTTCGCCCTGGAAGAAGATCACCGGCGCCTGGATGCGCGCGGCGTGCAGCAGCGGCGTGCGCGCCCGGTAGCGGCGGGCGTCGCGTTGCGGGTCGCCGATCAGCCAGCCGAGGTAGTCGGCCTCGAACTTGTGCGTCACCCGCCCCAGCGCCAGCGGATCGCTGACGCCATAGAGGCTGGCGCCTCCGCGGAAGCCGCCGACGAAGGCCAGGGCGCAGAGCGCGCTGTAGCCGCCGGCGCTGGCGCCGCGGACGAACACCCGCTGGCGGTCGATCAGGCCATCGGCGGCCAGTTGCACCACCGCCGCCCAGATGTCCTGCACCTCCGCCCTGCCCCACTCGCTGCGCAGGCGTTCGCGGTAGGCGCGGCCGAAGTTGGCGCTGCCGCGGTAGTTGAGGTCGGCCACGGCGAAGCCGCGCTGGGTCCAGAACTGGATGCGCGCATCGAACACCGGGTAGCAGGCCGAAGTGGGCCCGCCATGCAGGAACACCACCAGCGGTGGCCGCCGCCCCGCCGGGCCGCGGCACTGGGCGTTGCGCGGCGGGTAGAAGAAGCCGTGGCCGCGCTCGTTGCCGGCCACCGGGTAGCCGAAGGGTTGCGGGCGCGACAGCTCGGCCTCGTCCAGCAGGTGCTCGCCGCCGGCGATTACTTGCACCTGGCCACTTTCGCGGCCGATGGCCAGCAGCGCCGGCAGGCGGTCCTCGGCGGCGGCGATGCAGTAGCAGTGCCCGGCGTCGGCGGCCAGGGCGCGGAAGCGCGAGAAATCCGGGGCCAGGCGCCGTTCGCTGCCATCGGCGGCGCGCAGCACCAGCAGCCCGCGGCCTTCCTCGAAGCGGCTCAGCAGCATCTCGTCATTGGCCTGCGGCATGTAGCTGCGCCCACCCAGTTGCCAGGGCGCCGGGGCGTGGTCGGCGGCAGCGAAGGCTCCGGCCTGCCCGTCCTCGGCCTCGGGGCGCCACCAGCCGCTGCGGTCGCTGAGCCAGTGCAGGCGGCCCTGGTCGTCGAAGCGCGGTTGCTGGATGGATTCTTCGCCGCCCTCGCCCGCCAGGCAACGCTGCACACCGTCCCGCAGCAGGCACAGGCGCGTGGCGGTCCAGGGCTGTTGCGGGCGGTCCCATTCCACCCAGGCGATACGTGCCGCGTCGAGGCTGGCTGTCGGCGCGGCGTAGAAGTCCGCGCCTTCGGCGATGACCTGGCGCGCACCATCGGCGTCCAGGCGCACGATGCGGTGGACCACGGCGTCGCCCTCGCGGCTTTCCTCCACCGCCAGCAGCGCGTTCCAGGCCGCCACGTAGTGCAGGTCGCCATAGCGACACTGCGGGCGCGCGGTCAGCTGCCGGGGCGCCTCGCCGAAGCGCAGCCAGCGCACCTGCTGGTCGCCCTCCTCCACCCAGGCCACGCCCTCGGCCGTGGCGCAGCAGGCGCCGCCGCCGTATTCGTAGACACGGCTGCGCGCCGAGGCGCCGGGCGGCGTCAGTTCCTGCAGCGCGCCGTCGCGCCACAGGTACAGGCGGCAGCGCGCGCTGCGCGGCTCGAATTCCAGCCACAGCAGCCCGCCGTGGGCCGCGTGCAGTTCGGCGAAGTCGCGCCCCGCCGCCACCGCGCGCTCGGCGCTCCAGGCGCTGGGCCAGTCGCCATGGGCCAGGCTGCGCACCCTCAGGCCTTGCAGATCAGTTGCGAGGCGCGCTGGTTGCGCCAGGTCAGTTGGTCCAGGCCCAGCGGCGCTTCCTCGGCCTGGCGGCGGGCGTCGAGAATCTTCCCGTGGTGGGCCGACTTGGCGCACACCGGGTCGGTGGCGTCGGCGTCGCCGGTGAGCATGTAGGCCTGGCAGCGGCAGCCGCCGTGGTCGCGTTCCTTCTCCGAGCAGGAGCGGCACGGCTCGGGCATCCAGGCGTCGCCGCGGTAGCGGTTGAAGCCGAAGGATTCGTACCAGATGTGCTGCAGGCTGTGCTCGCGCACGTTGGGGAACTGCACCGGCAGTTGCCGCGCGCTATGGCACGGCAGCGCGGTGCCGTCGGGGGTGACGTCGAGGAACACGCTGGCCCAGCCGCCCATGCAGGCCTTGGGGCGTTCCTCGTAGTAGTCCGGGGTGACGAAGATCAGCTTGCAGGGCTTGCCTTCGGCGGCCAGGCGTTCGCGGTATTCGTGGGTGATGCGCTCGGCGCGCTCCAGCTGCGCGCGGGTGGGCAGCAGGCCGGCGCGGTTCAGCTCGGCCCAGCCGTAGAACTGGCAGGTGGCGAGTTCGACGAAGTCCGCCTCAAGCTCTATGCACAGCTCGATGATCCGCCCGATGTTGTCGATGTTGTGCCGGTGGGTGACGAAGTTGAGCACCATCGGGTAGCCGTGGGCCTTCACCGCGCGGGCCATGGCCAGCTTCTGGGCGAAGGCCCTGCGCGAGCCGGCGAGCAGGTTGTTCACCTCCTCGTTGGCGGCCTGGAAGCTGATCTGGATGTGGTCCAGCCCGGCCTCGGCGAACTGCGCCAGGCGCGCCTCGCTCAGGCCGATGCCGGAGGTGATCAGGTTGGTATAGAAGCCCAGCCCGCGGGCCGCGCCGATCAGCTCGGCGAGGTCCTGGCGCAGCAGCGGCTCGCCGCCGGAAAAGCCCAGCTGCGCGGCGCCCAGCTCGCGGGCCTGGCGGAACACCTCGATCCACTCGGCGGTGCTCAGTTCACCGCCCTGCCTGGCGAAGTCCAGCGGGTTGGAGCAGTACGGGCACTGCAGCGGGCAGCGGTAGGTCAGCTCGGCCAGCAGCCACAGCGGCGGGCCGGCGCCTTCAGTGCAGCTCGATCCAGAATTGCGCATGGGCCACCTCGAGGAATGCCAGGATGTCTTCGTCGATGCCCGGCACGCCGGGGAAGCTTTTGCTCAGCTCGGCGATGATGGCCGCCACGTCGCGCTGGCCATCAATGCGCTGGAGGATTTCCCCGGCGCTGTCGTTGAGCTTGACCATGCCTTCGGGGTAGAGCAGCACGTGGCAGCCCTGGGCCGGTTCGAATTGCAGGCGGAAACCGCGGCGGATGCGCGGCACGCTGTCCAGCGCGGGCAGGCTCATCACAGCAGCCCCCTGTGCCAGATGCGCTCGCGGGTCACCGTGTGGTACGGCGGGCGGTCCAGCTCGTAGGCCATGCTCATGGCGTCGAGCATGCTCCAGAGCACGTCGAGCTTGAATTGCAGGATGTCCAGCATGCGCGCCTGGGCCTCGCGGGTGCGGTAGTGCTCCAGGGTGATGCGCAGGCCGTGCTCCACGTCGCGGCGGGCCTGGGACAGGCGGCTGCGGAAGTAGTCGTAGCCGGCCGCGTCTATCCAGGGGTAGTGCTGCGGCCAGGCGTCCAGCCGCGACTGGTGGATCTGCGGGGCGAACAGCTCGGTCAGCGAGCTGCTGGCCGCTTCCTGCCAGCTGGCGCGGCGGGCGAAGTTGACGTAGGCGTCCACAGCGAAGCGCACGCCGGGCAGCACCAGTTCCTGCGACAGCACCTGCTCGCGCTCCAGGCCCACCGCCTCGGCCAGGCGCAGCCAGGCCTCGATGCCGCCGGGCTCGCCGGGGCGGCCGTCGTGGTCGAGGATGCGCTGCACCCACTCGCGGCGGGTGTCGCGGTCCGGGCAGTTGGCGAGGATGGCGGCATCCTTCAGCGGGATGTTCAGCTGGTAGTAGAAGCGGTTGGCCACCCAGCCCTGGATCTGCTCGCGGGTGCAGCGGCCCTCGTACATGGCCACGTGGAACGGGTGGTGGATGTGATAGCAGGCGCCCTTGGCGCGCAGCGCCTGCTCGAATTCGGCGGGGCTCATGGCGGCGTTCATCGCGCGCTCCCTCTACAGGTGGATGGCCATGCCGTCCCAGGCCACTTCGACGCCGCGGGCGTCCAGTTCGGCGCGTTCGGGCGAGGCCGGGTCGAGGATGGGGTTGGTGTTGTTGATGTGGATGAGCACCTTGCGCGGCCCGGGCACGCCGTCCAGCACCTCGAGCATGCCGCCGGGGCCGCTCTGAGCCAGGTGGCCCATCTCGCTGCCGAGCTTGTCGCCCACTTCGCAGCGGCGCATCTCGTCGTCGCGCCACAGGGTGCCGTCCACCAGCAGGCAGTCGGCGCGGCGCATCCAGCCCAGCAGCGCCTCGTCCACCTGGCCCAGGCCGGGGGCGTAGAACAGCTTGCCACCGCTGCCCAGGTCCTCGACGAACAGGCCGATGTTGTCGCCCGGGTGCGGGTCGTGGCGGTGCGGCGAATACGGCGGCGCGGCGCTGCGCAGCGGGATGGCGGTGAAGCGCAGGTTCGGGCAGGCGGGAACGGTGAAGGGCGCGCCGTCCAGCTCGATCGGGTGGTGGCGCAGGCCGCCGTTCCAGTGCTGCAGCATGTTGAACAGCGGGAAGCCGCTGGTCAGGTCCTGGTGGACCATCTGCGTGCACCAGACGTCGTGCGGGCAGCCCTCGCGCAGGCTGAGCAGGCCGGTGCAATGGTCGATCTGGCTGTCCAGCAGGAGGATGCCGGCGATGGCCGTGTCGCGCACCTTGCGCGCCGGCTGCAGGGCCGGGAAGGCGGCGAGCTGGGCGCGGATGTCGGGCGAGGCGTTGCAGAGAATCCAGCGCTCGCCGTCGTCGGACAGGGCGATGGACGACTGGGTGCGCGGCTGCGCCAGCACCTGGCCGCTGCGCACGCCGTGGCAGTTGCGGCAGTTGCAGTTCCACTGCGGGAAGCCGCCACCGGCGGCCGAACCGAGAATACGGATGTGCATGACAGTGCCCCGTGGGCAGGGGCCCCGGAAGACCGGGGCCGGGTGGATCAGCGGTTGGCGAAGTACAGGGTCACTTCGAAGCCAAGGCGCAGGTCGGTGAAGCTAGGCTTGGTCCACATGGGTCTGTCCTCTTCTTGTTGGCCGGCGATTCCGGCAGGTCGAGTTAAACACCAGGGGGGAGCCCTCCGAATGATACTTTCGAAGGAGTTTCCCCCCTGATTTGGTAGGGAGGGGGATGGGTGTTGAGGGGGCTTTTTTGGGGATGGTGCCTCCCGGTTGCGGGGGTGCAGGCGTTGATGCCGTTCCCTCTCCCTAACCCTCTCCCTGAAGGGAGAGGGGACCGTTGGGCAGGGTTTGCTGTTATGGCGTTAGCCGGCAACTCCGGTGATTTCAAGCACAAACCATCACCTCTCTCGGCACGGACTAGCCCCCTCTCCCTTCAGGGCGGGGCGCGCAGCCGAGGGCTGGGGAGAGGGAACGGAGTGACGCCAAGAACACCGCGATCACCGGGAAACACCCTGCCCAAAAACAAAAAACGCGGCCGAAGCCGCGCTCGATAGCCCCGCAACGCCCGGAAGTGGGAGGGGCGCACGGGTCGCCCATGCTCGGGCGCATCGAAAAAAGGTGGCCCGGTGGAGCGCCGGGCGCGGGTGTTGAACACGCTTGCCGGAACCGGCCCGCGCCCCCGGATGGGGACGGGGTCGCGGGCGGCCGGTCTACCTCAGAAGAACCCCAGCGGGTTGACGTCGTAGCTCACCAGCAGGTTCTTGGTCTGCTGGTAGTGGTCGAGCATCATCTTGTGCGTCTCGCGGCCGACGCCGGACTTCTTGTAGCCGCCGAACGCGGCGTGCGCCGGGTACAGGTGGTAGCAGTTGGTCCACACGCGGCCGGCCTTGATGCCGCGGCCCATGCGCCAGGCGCGGTTGATGTCGCGGGTCCAGACGCCGGCGCCCAGGCCGAACTCGGTGTCGTTGGCAATCGCCAGAGCCTCGGCCTCGTCCTTGAAGGTGGTCACGCCCACCACCGGGCCGAAGATTTCCTCCTGGAACACGCGCATGCCGTTGTGGCCCTTCAGCAGCGTGGGCTGGATGTAGTAGCCGCTGGCGAGGTCGCCGGACAGCCGCTCGCTCTGGCCGCCGGCCAGCAGCTGGGCGCCCTCGTTCTGGGCGATGTCCAGGTACGACAGGATCTTCTCGTACTGCTGCTGCGAGGCCTGGGCGCCGACCATGGTCTCGGTGTCCAGCGGGTTGCCGCGCTTGATCTGGGCGATCTTCTTCTGCACCTCGGCCATGAACGGCTCGAAGATCGACTCCTGCACCAGGGCGCGGGACGGGCAGGTGCACACCTCGCCCTGGTTGAAGAAGGCCAGCACCAGGCCCTCGGCGGCCTTCTCGATGAAGGTCGGCTCGGCCTGCATGATGTCTTCGAAGTAGATGTTCGGGCTCTTGCCGCCCAGTTCCACGGTGCTGGGAATGATGTTCTTCGCCGCGCATTCGAGGATGTGCGAGCCCACCGGGGTGGAGCCGGTGAAGGCGATCTTGGCGATGCGCTTGCTGGTGGCCAGCGCCTCGCCGGCTTCCTTGCCGAAGCCTTGCACCACGTTGAGCACGCCCGGCGGCAGCAGGTCGCCGATGATTTCCATCAGCACGCAGATGCCCAGCGGCGTCTGCTCGGCCGGCTTGAGCACCACGCAGTTGCCGGCGGCCAGGGCCGGGGCGAGTTTCCAGGCGGCCATCAGCAGCGGGAAGTTCCACGGGATGATCTGCCCCACCACGCCCAGCGGCTCGTGGATGTGGTAGGCCACGGTAGTGTCGTTGATCTCCGCGGCCGAGCCTTCCTGGGCGCGGATGCAGCCGGCGAAGTAGCGGAAGTGGTCGGCGGCCAGCGGGATGTCGGCGTTGAGGGTTTCGCGCACCGGCTTGCCGTTGTCCCAGGTCTCGGTGACGGCGAGCACTTCCAGGTTCTGTTCGATGCGGTCGGCGATCTTCAGCAGGACCAGCGAGCGCTCCTGCACCGAAGTGCGGCCCCAGGCATCGGCGGCGGCGTGGGCGGCGTCCAGCGCGCGCTCCACGTCCTCGGCGGTGGAACGGGGGAATTCGGCGATCGCCTGGCCGTTCACCGGGGAAGTGTTGTTGAAGTACTGGCCGAGCACCGGCGGCACGAATTCACCGCCGATGTAGTTGCCGTAGCGCGGCTTGAGGGTGACGACGGCACCGGGGGTTCCGGGTGGGGCGTAGATCATGGCGAAGCTCTCCTGTGGCGTCCCGGCGCACCAAGCCCGGGCCTTGCGGCGATCTTAGGCAGCGCCCGCGCCGGCCAGGAATGCGCCCATGGGCGTGGGGGGGTAGTTATTTGGTAGTAGAGGGGGGGGTTCGTGGGGGCGAGCTTGCTTGCGCGAACCACCACATGGAGTCTGCCGGCGATTCCAGTGCAGGCTCGAATCTCGCCCCCTCTCCCCAGCCCTCGGCTGCGCGCCCCGCCCTGAAGGGAGAGGGGGCTTGTCCGTGCCGAGAGAGGACTTGGTGTCAGCCGGCCACTCGGTACAAGCCGGCTAACGCCGAAGCATCAGCGCACACCGAACGGTCCCCTCTCCCTTCAGGGCGGGGCGCGCAGCCGAGGGTTAGGGAGAGGGGCCGGAGTCAACGCTTGCACCACTGCAACCGGGAGACACCGTTCGCGAGCAAGCTCGCTCCTACGAAAAGCAAAAAGCAAAGCCCCCAAAAAGCAAAGGGCCGGCACCAGCCAGCCCCCTGCCCTACCCCTGCGAACTCAGCGCTTGCTCACCAGATCCTTCGGCAGCTTGAAGGTCCAGATCATCCCGCCCTGGTCCAGGTCCTTGATGCGCTTGGCCACCTCGCCGCCCCACAGCGGCACGGCGCCGCCCCAGCCGGAGAGCACGGTGACGTACTGCTCGCCGTCCATCTCCCAGGTGATGGGCGAGGCGATCACGCCCGAGCCGGTGTTGAACTCGTAGAGCTTCTTGCCGCTCTTGGCGTCGAAGGCCATCAGGTAGCCCTCGGGGTTGCCGGTGAACACCAGGTTGCCGTGGGTGGCCAGCACGCCGCCCCACAGCGGCGCGTAGTTCTCGTAGCGCCACACCTGCTTGCCGGTCTTCGGGTCGATGGCGCGCAGCACGCCGATGTATTTCTCGTTCAGCGGCTTGATGGTGAAGCCGGCGCCCAGGTAGGCCGCGCCCTTCTTGTAGGTGACGTTCTCGTTCCACATGTCCATGCCCCACTCGTTGGAGGGCACGTAGAACAGGCCGGTGTCCTGGCTGTAGGCCATGGGCATCCAGTTCTTGCCGCCGAGGAAGGACGGCGAGACGAACACCGAGCTGCCCTTGGCGCCCTCGCCCGGCGCGCCGGGGCGGTGGGCGTCGTCGTAGATCGGCCGGCCGTTCGGGTCCAGGCCCTTGGCCCAGGTCACCTTGTCGACGAAGGGGAAGCCGCGGATGAACTTGCCGTTGGTGCGGTCCAGCACGTAGAAGAAGCCGTTGCGGTCGGCGGTGGCCGCGGCCTTCACGGTCTTGCCGCCGTCCTTGTAGTCGAAGGACACCAGCTCGTTCACGCCGTCGAAGTCCCAGCCGTCGTGGGGGGTGGTCTGGAAGTGCCACTTGATCGAGCCGTCCTCCGGGTTCAGCGCCAGGCGCGAGGAGGAGAACAGGTTGTCGCCCGGGCGCAGGTGCGAGTTCCACGGCGACGGGTTGCCGGTGCCGATGAACAGCGAATCGGTGCTCGGATCGTAGTAGCCGCCCAGCCAGGGCGCGGCGCCGCCGGTCTTCCACAGGTCGCCCGGCCAGGTCTTGCCGGCCTCGCCGCCGGAGATGCCGTTCTCGATGGCCTTGCCGTCCTTGTACACGTAGCCCATGTGGCCTTCGACGGTCGGGCGGCTCCACAGCAGCTCGCCGTTAGTGGGGTCGTAGGCCTCGATCTTGCCGACCACGCCGAACTCGCCGCCGGCCACGCCGGTGATCAGCTTGCCCTTGGCGATCAGCGGCGCGGCGGAGATGGAGTAGCCGGCCTTGTAGTCGGCCACGGTCTTCTTCCACACCACCTTGCCGGTGTCCTTGTTCAGCGCCACCAGCTTGGCGTCCAGGGTGCCGAAGATCACCAGGTCGCCGTACAGGGCCACGCCGCGGTTGATCACGTCGCAGCAGGGCATGATGCCGTCGGGCAGGCGCGCGTCGTACTGCCAGAGCTTGCGCCCGGTGCGCGCGTCCACGGCGAACACCCGTGAGTAGGAGGCGCTGACGTACATCACCCCGTCCTTGACCAGCGGCTGGGCCTGCTGGCCGCGTTGTTTCTCGCCGCCGAAGGATAGCGCCCACACCGGGCGCAGTTCCTTGACGTTGTCGCTGTTGAGGGTCTTCAGCGGGCTGAAGCGCTGGCCCTGCTGGTTGATGCCGTTGACCACGATCTGGTCGGTGCGCTTGGCGCTGTCGCTGATGTCCTGGTCGGTAACCGCGGCCTGGGCGCCCAGGCTGGCCAGGGCGAGTGCGGCGAAGAGCGCGCTGCGCGCGAAGGAAGGGGTGGGACCTGCATGTCTCATTGCGGCTACCTCTGCGGATTTGTTGTTGTACCCGGGAAGTTTTCCCGGTCTGCCGCAGATTCTTGGCCCGGTGCGGTGGGCCAACAATTGACCGCTTTGCCGAATTCCCTAGTTCCTTGGTAGCAATACCCGGCTTTGTGATCGCTGTTTTCTGGATTCCCGCGAACGCGGGAACCCAATAGACAACTCCGTGACGTGCGGAAGACCTGTAGGAGCGGGCCCTGCCCGCGATTCGCGCGCAGGGCGCGCTCCTACAGGGGAACGGCCACGCGGCCCGTTACAGGTGAGAACACGGCCTTTCGTAGGAGCGAGCTTGCTCGCGAACCGCATGGCACCGCGTTTGTTCGCGAGCAAGCTCGCTCCTACGAAGAGCCGGGGCGGCTCACTGCTGGTCGATACGCGGCAACGCCTGCTGTTCGTAGCGCGGGTACAGGTGGGTGACGCTGCGGATCAGCTCGTAGCGCGTCAGGCTGATGCCGGCGAAGCGTTCGGGGATGGGGGTGCGCAGCAGGTCGTTCATGTCCGCGCCTTCGCGGGTGCCTTCGCGCATCACGCTGTCGAGCCAGCCGAGGTAGTCGCGCATCTGGGCGAAGGGCCTGGCGTCGGTGGCGATGGGCCCGTGGCCGGGGACGATCAGCTTCCAGGGCAGCGCCTGCAGGGTATCGAGATCGGCCAGCCAGACGTCCAGCCCAGGACTGTTGGGCGTGGTCAGCGCGCGCTCGTAGAACACCAGGTCGCCGGCGAACAGCACCCCGCTGGTCTCGTCGAGGATCGCCAGGTCCGCCCCGGTATGCCCGCGCAAACCGAGCAGGCGGAAACGGTGCGTGCCGACCTGCAGCTCGCCCGGTTCCACCGTCTGCGTCGGCAGTACCACCTCGGTGCCGCGCATCCAGTCGCCCACCAGGCGGTACATGTTCTCCGCCATGGCGTTGCCCTGCTCCTTCAGCAGCTTGCCGGTGCCGGCCAGCGCGCCGATGGGCACGTCGGCGAAGGCCTGGTTGCCCAGCACGTGGTCGGGGTGGTGGTGGGTCAGCAGCACCTGAGTCACCGGCTTGCCGGTGGTCTGCTGGATCACCGCGCGCAATGCCTCGCCGTAGCGCCGCGAGGGGCCGGTGTCGATCACCAGGATGCCGTCGCCGGTGTCGATGAACGCCACGTTGACGATGTTGCCGCCGTTGTCCTTGGCGAAGTTGTCGGTGCTGCCCTCCACCAGCCAGGTGCCCTCGGCGATCTGCCGGGGTTGCAGGTGGTACTGCAGGTCGGCGAGGACCTGGGTGCAGAGCAGCAGCAGGAAGGTCAGCAGGTAACGCATGGGCACCTCGCGGGCGGGCCGGCCGCCTCAGAGGGCGGCCTCGAACTCGTTGCCGTTGTTGTCGTGCAGGAACAGCTTCGCGTGGGGATGGCCGCGCAGTTCGAAGCTGAAGCTGGGGTTCTCGCTCACCGCCGGGAACAGGTCCAGGCGCGCCAGCACCTCGCCCTCGGGCGTGCGCAGTTCGGCGTGGTCGAGGTAGAACTCGGGGATGCCGCCGACCAGGCCGTTGTCCATCGGGTGCTCCACCTTCAGCCGCAGCCGGGTGTTCGGCCCGCGCGAGAAAGCCCCGCCGTGCACCTGGCCCAGGCGCTGCTCCCAGCCGGCCTGGGCGCGCACCACGCTGGGCGCGGTGCAGCCGCCGCCGGCGGCGTCGATCCAGGCCGAGCCCACGTGCCACACGCCATCTTCACCACGCAGCGCAGCGCGGATGGCGGTGGCCTGCTCGATGCGGATGCGTACCGCCAGCAGCGCCTCCAGGCCCTCGCCCGGGTAGAGCGTCAGCACGTGGGGTATGGGGTTCAGCTCGGCCCACAGCACCAGGCGCTCGAAGCGCCCGGGCAGCTGCCGCGCGTCCACCTCCACCGGCACCTGCCGCGCGTCCTCGGCGAAGGGCGGCACGCCCAGCTTCACCCGCTCGTCGAAGACGAAGGGCTCGCCGCCGAGCAGGCGCTTGTGGTGGTAGTCCCACATCACCGAGGGCACCGGGTCGCCCTCCACCGCCGCGGCCAGCAGCGGCAGGCCGCACAGGCCCAACAGCAGGCTACGTCTACGCATCCCTCCTCCTCGTGCTATTGCACGTCCTGGTACAGCCCCGGCAACTCGTAGCGCACGCCGTAGCCGGCGTAGAGCTTGGCCAGCTCGCCGCTGCGCACCAGTTCCTCCAGCTCGCCGTCGAGGGCGTTGGAGAGCTGGCGGTTGCTCTCGTGCACCGCCATGCCGATGTCCCAGTCCGGCTGGCCGAGGCTGGGGTAGGTGTTCTCGGCGTTCTTCAGCTGGTCGTCGTGGGCCTGGGCGCGCATCCAGTCCAGCTCGCCGCGCAGCGCCATCACCGCGTCCACCTTGCCGGCGCGCATGGCGTCGAAGGCCGCCTGGGTGCTGGGGAAGTGCACGGTCATGGCGCTGAGCTGGCCGCCCAGCACCGAGGTCAGGTAGAACGAGGGCACGCTGTCCAGTTCCACGCCGATGCGGTGCTCGCGGAACGCCGCGATGGTGTCCACCTGCGGCAGCCGGCGGGCATCGTTGACCACCTGCCAGCGCTCACGCTGGTAGGGGCCGAACATCACCACCTGGTCGTTGGCCAGCTCGCCGACGTCGTTGCGCTTGTTGGAGTAGTCGCGGTCGTAGGGCACCCGCAGCATCACGTCGGCCACCACGCCCGGGCGCAGGTAGTGGCCCTTCCAGATGAAGTTGCGCAGGTCGTCGTCCAGGCGCTCGCCGGGAATCACCCAGAGGAACTCCGCGCGCAGCCCCAGGCCCTGGGCCAGGCGCGTGGCGAGATCCACGTCGATGCCGTGGGGCTGGCCGTCCTGCATGAAGCTGTAGGGCGGGAAGTTCTGGTAGACCGCCACCCGCAACACGCCGGAAGCGACCATGTCTTCGTAGGGCCGGACCTTGGCCTCGGCCTGCCCCAG
Organism: Pseudomonas sp. NBRC 100443; assembly: GCF_030268185.1. NCBI lineage: Bacteria > Pseudomonadati > Pseudomonadota > Gammaproteobacteria > Pseudomonadales > Pseudomonadaceae > Pseudomonas > Pseudomonas sp. NBRC 100443. The sequence goes on along the minus strand of NZ_BSQE01000006.1, from coordinate 152,428 downwards.
CAACAGGAGCAGGCCGCACAGCAGGCTGAGCAGGCGCATGGCGGCGTCACTCGTCCACGTGGACGCTTTCCAGGTAGCTGCGGATGGCCCACAGGCCTTCCTGGCTGATGAAGTCGGCCATCTTCGGCATGTACACCGCGCCGTCGCGCACCGCGCCGTTGATCACCCGCTCCTTGAACCACTCGTCGCCCTCGGCGCCCAGGTCGAGCTTGCGCAGGTCGGGGGCGATGCCGCCGGACTTGGCCTCCAGGCCATGGCAGCGCGCGCAGTTCTGGTTGTAGGCGGAGGAGCCGATCTCCACCGCCAGCTTGTGGTTGGCGTAGGGCTCGCGGTACGGGTTGGTGTCGCGCCACTCCTTGCCCAGGGGCTCCAGGCCCTTGGTATCCACCGCTTGCGGGGTCACGTTGCCATGGGCCAGGGCCAGGGCCGAGACGCTGAGGCCGGCCAGCACCAGCAGGCCGCGCAAGGAGTTCTTCTTGTTCATCACTTCATTCCTCTGGGGGTAGGACAAGGCACGGGCGCCACCGGAGGCGCTCCTCGACCATGTTAGGAAGCCCCGCCCCCGCCCCGAATGCTGCTTTGGATGCCCCCGCCTACTCCCTTCGTACTAGGGCGCAGGGCTGCCGCGCCAGGGCCTTCGGCAGCAAGCCCAAGTCATGCCCCGACCGGGAACTTGTCCCGGCCGATGCGGGAGCTTTTCCGTTTCTGCCACGGCCGCCGGCTCCCACCATGGAACCGCCGCGGCCCGAGCAGCGGCCCGCCGTTTCTCGACCCAACACCAAAAACGGGAACCCGAAGATGACAACAAGAACCTCCCCCGCCTCTTCACCCACGTCTGCCGGCCCCCTGCGCCTCGCCCTGCACAGCCTGACCCTCGCCATCGCCCTGGGCGCCGGCGGCGCGGCGCTGGCCAAGGACGTCAGCTGGGACGACATCGCCAACGACCACAAGACCACCAGCGACGTGCTGCAGTACGGCATGGGCACCAACGCCCAGCGCTGGAGCCCGCTCAAGCAGGTCAACGCCGACAACGTGTTCAAGCTGACCCCGGCCTGGTCCTACTCCTTCGGCGACGAGAAACAGCGCGGCCAGGAATCCCAGGCCATCGTCAGCGACGGGGTGATCTACGTCACCGCCTCCTACTCGCGGCTGTTCGCCCTCGACGCCAAGACCGGCAAGCGCCTGTGGACCTACAACCACCGCCTGCCCGACGACATCCGCCCGTGCTGCGACGTGGTCAACCGCGGCGCCGCCATCTACGGCGACAAGATCTTCTTCGGCACCCTCGACGCCTCGGTCGTGGCGCTGAACAAGAACACCGGCAAGGTCGTCTGGAAGAAGAAGTTCGGCGAACACGGCGCCGGCTACACCATGACCGGCGCGCCGACCATCGTGAAGGACGGCAAGACCGGCAAGGTGCTGCTCATCCACGGCAGCTCGGGCGACGAGTTCGGCGTGGTCGGCCGCCTGTTCGCCCGCGACCCGGACACCGGCGAGGAAATCTGGATGCGGCCCTTCGTCGAAGGCCACGTAGGCCGCCTGAACGGCAAGGACAGCAGCGTCACCGGCAACGTCAAGGCGCCGTCCTGGCCAGACGACGCCAACTCGCCCACCGGCAAGGTCGAATCCTGGAACCACGGCGGCGGCGCGCCCTGGCAGAGCGCCAGCTTCGATGCCGAGACCAACACCATCATCGTCGGCGCCGGCAACCCCGGCCCGTGGAACACCTGGGCGCGCACCGCCAAGGGCGGCAACCCGCACGACTACGACAGCCTCTACACGTCCGGGCAAGTGGGCGTGGACCCGAGCACCGGCGAGGTGAAGTGGTTCTACCAGCACACCCCGAACGACGCCTGGGACTTCTCCGGCAACAACGAACTGGTGCTGTTCGACTACAAGGCCAAGGACGGCAAGATAGTCAAGGCCACCGCCCACGCCGACCGCAACGGCTTCTTCTACGTGGTCGACCGCAGCAACGGCAAGCTGCAGAACGCCTTCCCCTTCGTCGACAACATCACCTGGGCCAGCCACATCGACCTGAAGACCGGCCGCCCGGTCGAGCGTGAAGGCCAGCGCCCGCCGCTGCCGGAACCGGGGCAGAAGCATGGCAAGGCGGTGGAAGTCTCGCCGCCCTTCCTCGGCGGCAAGAACTGGAACCCCATGGCCTACAGCCAGGACACCGGCCTGTTCTACGTGCCGGCCAACCACTGGAAGGAAGACTACTGGACCGAGGAAGTCAGCTACACCAAGGGCAGCGCCTACCTGGGCATGGGCTTCCGCATCAAGCGCATGTACGACGACCACGTCGGCAGCCTGCGCGCCATGGACCCCACCAGCGGCAAGGTGGTGTGGGAACACAAGGAGCACCTGCCGCTGTGGGCCGGCGTGCTGGCCACCGCCGGCAACCTGGTGTTCACCGGCACCGGCGACGGCTTCCTCAAGGCCTTCGACGCGAAGAACGGCAAGGAACTGTGGAAGTTCCAGACCGGCAGCGGCATCGTCTCCCCGCCCATCACCTGGGAACAGGACGGCGAGCAGTACATCGGCGTGACCGTCGGCTACGGCGGCGCCGTGCCGCTGTGGGGCGGCGACATGGCCGACCTGACGCGCCCGGTGGCCCAGGGCGGATCCTTCTGGGTGTTCAAGCTGCCCAGCTGGGACAACAAGACCGCCAGCCGCTGAGCCCACCGACCGCGCCCCCCAGGGGCGCGGTTTTCCATGCCCCGGGAGAAAGCCATGAAAACCACCACCCTGCTCGCCGCCCTGCTGCTGGCCGGCCTGGCCCACGCCAGCGACGAATCCGCCGACACCGACGACGACGCCACCGTCATCGCCCACTGCCGCATAGCCCCCGCCAGCCAATGCCCCGGCGCCGACCTGCGCGGCGCCGACCTGAAAGGCCAGGACCTCAGCCGCATGAACCTCGCCGGCGCGGACCTTTCAGGCGCCGACCTGCGCCACGCCACCCTCGACCTGGCCAACCTGGAAAAAGCCAACCTGCGCGGCGCCAACCTCACCCGCGCCAGCCTGCAACAAGCCAACCTGCGCGCCGCCGACCTCTCCGGCGCCAGCCTGGTGGCCATCCAGGCCTGGGGCCTGTTCGCCCAGGGCGCCCAATGGCAAGGCGCCGACCTGACCGCCGCCTACCTCGAATTCGCCCGCCTGAGCGGCGGCAAACTGCACCAGGCCAACCTGCGCGCAGCGGACCTGGAGATGACCTGGCTGTCCCGTGCGGACCTGAAAGGGGCGGATTTGCGGGATGCGAACCTGCAGGAGGTGAAGCTGGCGGAGGCGAATCTGGAGGATGCGGACTTGCGGGGCAGCAAGCCGAGGTTCGGGAATTTCCAGGGGACGAATAGGCAGGGGTGCAAGGGCTGTCCCGGCGGCTGGGATTGAGCGGCACCGACTGTAGGAGCGAGCTTGCTCGCGAATGGGATGTCCCGGGTAACGCGTAGGGCGCATAACGCCTCAAGCGTTATCCGCCGGTGGGCCCCTGTACCGAGGCCATCGGCGGATAACCGCGAACGGTTATGCGCCCTACGAACCTGAACGACGACAATGCAGTCGAGGTTTTGCTTGAGATGCTGCACAACCCGAGCGGCTACCGCCCAAGGCGCAGCAGCACTGCAGGCTGATCAATCAGCATCTGCACACATGCCCCATGCTCCTCTGGCCGATGCTGATCCGCGTGGATGGCTGGTTGCAGAGCCGAAAGGACATGCAGGAAAGGTGGGGAAGAAAACGTCCCGGGGTCGGACGACCGCCCACAGGACAATCAATGGCCGAGGAATCCCCGGCCATCGCTATTCCCTATTTGTTGTCTCAGTTGGACTTGAAGCCGGGGAGCCCGTTGGCTGCACGCCACTCCTTCACTGTTCGAGTGATCCCCTCGGGGGAATCATCCGCTCCATCCTTGGGATAGAAGATCAGATCCGAACCGTCAGGGTGCCCGCTTACCTTCTCGAAGTGGAACACCAACTGATCCACCTCCGACTCGCTCCCAGAGTGCTCAACGATACGTCGCAGCAGGGCTACAAATTCAGACTCACTGTATTCATTGAAGTTAGTCTTCATTGCTATTGCCGGTCCTCCTTGTGAATTTCGACATGGCGCTTCGGCGTGATTATCGACAGGTTATCAATGTCGTAAACGGCCCCGCCATGTTGGATTTGCTGAATGTGGTGAATCTCATAACGGGCGTTTTCACCATTCCGTTCTGCTCTAGGCACAAATGGTGAGTTTCCCTTTCTCAACCAGCCTTGGTTAGTAACCTTGAATTGACTCATTAGCTCTGCGTCTTCGGAAACAGCAATCCAGAGTGCTTTTCGGAAAGAGTCGAAGCCGTTGAAGCGCCTACCACGCAGCTTGTCAGCAATTCGCCTCGGGATTGGTGCACCAAGGCCCTCACCGGCCCCTGCCAGCCAGATACCGAAGACATCCTCGCCAGTCCCAGCGACAACCCCTGGATCATGCCGGGCATTCATCACGATATAGAGCGGCGCAATTCCGGACCCAGCCGGGAATACCAGGATGAAATCCCGGTATTCTGGTGGGTAGATCGGATTGACGATGAGGTTATCGGCCTGCTCTACAGGCGGGTAGATCGTGATCTGCGGCGCTTGGGGAGCCGCCTCCAGAGCGGGGACTCCCAGCGTGTCGGAAGGATTGGCGGCAGGCGTCCAGATCAGTTCAATACCACCGCCAAAGTCGGCGACCATCTGACTACCGATGGGGGTGAATTGAACAACCGGGATCATTTCCCAATCGCTGCGCAGCTGCGTGTTGTAGCCGTAGCCCTTTAGTCTGCCGTCTGACTGCTGTTCAACCCGAATCCGAACCCGGGTTCGCCCCTGCCTCATCGTGCGAAGCTGCTCTTCGGTGTAAAGCGCGCTATCGCCCAAGCTGGACGGCCAGAGCATCGCCACGACACCCAGGAGTGCACCACCGGCCACCCCGCCAGTAAGGATGCCGCCGCCAACGGCACGGCCACCAGCTCCGACAGCGACGCGCCCACCGCTGGCTACCGCACCACCCGCAGATGCGACCTCGCAGAGCCCACCACAGGATTCACCAGCACCTGATAGCACAAGTCCACGCAGTGCCAACGAGCCGAAACCAGCGGGGACATTCCCGCTGATCTTCTGGAGCGGCACCTTGCCGCTATCGTCCGCTTCCCGGCCCCCGAGCAACACAAGGTTCCCGTAGTCGCTCACGCTATCGACCGGAAAGGTGCCCGATGACGTGTTGTAGTCGATCACCGAGTCGGGCAGCTTGCAGCACTTGGCGAAAGCCGGGACAGGTTTCACCTGCGGCTGTGCCGTAGTGAAGGGCTTGGCGGCAGGAGCCGATACAGGAGAGGGCGCAGGCGCGGTGAAATTCGGCTTAGGGGCCGAGGTGACCTTCGGACTGGCCGGTGAGTCCGTGTACTGAGTGGTGGAACCATACACTACGTGGTCGGGGCACCCGCAAAGCACTCTATCGCCTGTTGCCACATAGGGCTGCTGCTCCGACCATTCGTAAGCCGTTCCAAAGATGGGAAAGGTCCCTTTGCATTTGCTGCAGCGAGCAAGGTCGCCGGTTTGGGCAATGGCCTTGTTACCTTCGAACCACGATGCCGTAGCCGATATGATTTCACCGTAGGTGGTTTTGTCCCCAAGACACGCTAGTGCCCTCAATCGGAATCCCTCTGCAATGACACATGGAGTCATCTGCTCCCGATTGAACCTCGGGCCTTTGCGAAGGTAGCCGCCGTTCCGTCGTCATTGCTATAGGAGACGTCCGAACAACTCACGCCTCATCTCTCACTCCACGCTGGGTCAGAATCATCAGCGCGGTGGATCACTGGAACTGGGTGTCAGCATCAATGGAATACACAAGTGGAGTACGAGCCTGGAGAGCGGGTGCTGACGGTACGTACCAACGGCCAGACTCGCCTCAATGGCTGAATGGTATTCATCGGTGAAGGTCTGGCGGGCGAGCGAGTCGTCATACACCCCGCCAAGGAGGCGGCGTACTCGACATCATTTTCATCAACAAAATGTGGTGGCAGGTCGACCTCAGGCAGCCGGAGTGACCATGGGAAACCGTTACCATGTGTCCCGACAGGCGCAACCTATGTCTCCAGGCAGAACACGAAGCGATACCCATCCTACGGGGTGTTGTGTTTGCCGGAGGGGCAGGACCTTGTCCGCGATAGCCGGAAATTCCGGCGCGATTCGCGGATGAGATCCGCTCCTACGGGTTGCCTCACACCGAGCCCCATGTAGGAGCGCGCCCTGCGCGCGAAATCGCGGGCAGGGCCCGCTCCTACAACAGACCGAGCGTAGGGCGGATAACCGTTCGCGGTTATCCGCCGTTACACCTTTCTCATCGCCAACACCGTGGCCGGTCCTGGCGTTCCCACCCAGGATGCCCACAAGCCCGCCCCGAGCGGGGTTCAACCAAGGCCAAACGGCGGATAACGCGGAGCGTTATTCGCCCTACGCGCCGAGCTCCGCCAACGGCTGCAACGCTCGGCACGCGCGAACGTTACAATGGCGCCCGCGCCGATCTCCCCCGATCGGGCACGCCCGGAGTCAGCTTCAGATGTTCACCCTCGTAACCCTGGACGCACCGCCACCGGAGTCCCTGAAGAATCAGGTTCTGCAAATGGTGGTGGACTACTTCAGCGACATCAGCCCGGTGCCGCTGACGCCCAGCAATCCGCTCTATCAGCTGTACCAGTACGTGATCGGCTACGAGGTGCACCTGTATCTGCAGGCCATGGACAGCGCAATGGACAGCAGCGCGCGGTTGGTCCTGGCCCTGGACGACGAGGATCCCTCCCAGGTCCTGGGCTTTGCCCTGTACCTGCCGAGCCAGGACGATGCCCAGGCCTGCACGCTGGCCTACCTGGCCGTCACGGCCAGCCATCGCCGGCACGGCATCGCGCGGGCCATGCTGCAACAGGTGGCCACACATCGGCCCCACGTCGAACTCGCCTGCGCGGCGAGCAAGGTGCCGGCCTTCGAGTCGATGGGCTTTCAGGTCCTGGCCGCACAAGGGCCGCACGTACTGCTCAACACCCGCGATCACCGCTCCGACGGCATGGTCGCGGTGCAGGACCTGGCCCCGATCTATCAGTCCAGGGAAGTGCGGCAGATCCACGCCTACCTGGTGCAGCAACACGGCCGGAAGGCCATGGCCGATGCCGAGAAAAAACGCGACCGCCTGCTCGACCAGATGGCCCATCAGGCCCAGGCGCTGGTGAAAGAGCGCTTCCCCACGCTGCACTGACAGCCAGCGGAAACGGATTCGGCTTTGAGTGTCTGCTAACGCCCAGAAGCAATGGTCATTCGCAGCCGACTGCTTGAACGCTATGCTTCACTGGCGTTCGTCCCTGCTCTGAGAAGGCGAGCATCGACCAGGAAAGCAGAATGGACTTCATCGCAGACTTCATAGTCCACTATCTGGCGCATCGTATCGGTGTCCGTGTGTTGGGATTTCTGAGCGGTGGCCGGTTCAAGGGTGAAAGCGGCTTTGCCTATGGCTGGGCAGAAGTTGTCGGCGGCCTGATTCTGTTTGCTCCCTTCGTAGCATTCATCGCTTGGCTCATTCATAGCAGCGGCCATTGAGCCGATGTCGGCTATGGGCCGAAAGCAGACCTCGGTAATCGTCAGCTTCCGCCCCCATGGCAGCCATACCGCCGCGATGCCAAGCGCTATGCTGGCTGATGCCAGGCGTCCATAGGCCTCCTGCGCTTCCCTACTCGGTCAGGCCTGCGCCCGCGGCCGCTTCAAAAACTGTACTTCACCGACAACATCAGATTCCGCGGCTCACCATACACGTTGCTCGGCACCGTGACGGAGGAGCTCAGCGAGTTGTAGTACTTCTTGTCGAACGCATTGTTCAGGTTCAGCTGCGCATCGATATGGGCAGTCGGCTTGAACCCCAGCATGAAGTCCACCAGCGTGTAGGCGTCCTGCTCGATCATGTAGGTGGTGCCTTTGTTGTAGATGCGGTTCTGCCGGTACAGGGAACTACCAATGCGCCATTGGTCGAGCGCGCCAGGCAGGGTGTAGGTGGTGCTCATCTTGAACAGGTGTCGCGGGATGTCGGTATCGAACAGGCGACCTTCGTTGGCCTTGTTCGCATCCTTGCGGTATTTGGCTTCGGTGAAGGTGTAGCCGGCGCCCAGTTGCCAGTTGGGCGTGAGTTGCCCTTGCAGTTCCAGTTCGATGCCTTTGCTGCGCACCTCGCCGGCCGCCTCGTAGCAGGAAGTGGTGGGATAGCTGGGGCAAAGGCTCTGGTCGGTGATGGCCTTGGCGCGGTTTTCCTGGTCCAGTTGGAAGATGGCGGCCGAAGCGTTCAGCGCGCCGTCGAAATACTCGCCCTTGATGCCCAGTTCGTAGTTCTTGCCAGTGATAGGAGCGATGACCGAGCCAGAGGTATCGAAGTAACTCTGCGGCTTGAAGATGTCGGTGTAGCTGACATACATCGAGTGATGCGCGTCCAGGTCATAGATCAGGCCCGCGTACTTGGTGACGTGGCGGTTGACCTTGAGTTCGGTCTCGGTGCCTTTGTAGGGGGCGCTGGTATCGTTTTCGTACCAGTCCAGGCGGCTGCCCAGAATCAGTTTCAGTGGGTCGGCCAGGTTCAGGCGGGTGGTGGCGTAAACGCTGTTGAGCTTGGCGTTGGTGTTCTGCCAGCCGTATTTGGTCTGGCTGGCGACTTTCGGGGTGTCGCCGTTCCAGTTGTAGATATCGATATTGCTGTGCAGCAGCACGTTTGCCGGCACGTCGCCATTGAACACCACGCGGCGATGGCTGGCACCGAACACCAGTTCGTGGTCGCGGTCCATCAGGCGGAACGGGCCGCTGGCGTAGGCATCGAAGCTGTTCTGGCTTTCCCGATAATGGCCGGCGCCGACGTACTGGTCATAGGTCTGGGTGGCGGTGCGCCCCAGTATGTAGGTGCCCAGCATGTCCAGGTCGGCCCAGGACTTGGTGGCCGACAGGTTGAGTTTCCAGCCGTTGTCCAGGGCGTGTTCGATGGCGGCATATGCGGAGGTGCTGGTCTTGTTCCAGTACTCCCAGTCATTGCTCAGGGAAGTGGAGCGCGACAGCTTCAGGTCGCTGCCGTCGAAGCCCACCGGCAGGCCGGTCCAGCCGTTGCCGTTGTAGTCGTCCTGCTGGCGCGAAGCGCTGAGCGTCAGGGTGGTGCTGTCGTTCAGGTCGGCCTCTAGGATCCCGTAGAACAGGTTCCGCTCGTTATCCAGCGAGTCGCGGAAGCTGCCCTGGGTCTGGTAGGCGGTGACCAGGCGACCGCGCACAGCGCCGTTGTCGGTCAGCGGGCCGGACAGGTCGACGTCGGTGCGGTAGCGGTCCCAGGTGCCTGCGCTGCCCTGGATGCTGGCCTGGAACGTTGGCGTAGGACGCTTGCGAACCAGGTTGATGGCCGCGGCCGGGTTTCCGGCGCCCTGCATCAGGCCGGTGGCGCCGCGCACCACCTCCACCCGGTCGTACATGGCCATGTCTGCGGAAAGCAGGTCCTGGGACAGCTGGGAACTGTCGAGGCTGGTGGGCAGGCCGTCGTACATGATGTTGTCGAGCGCAAAGCCGCGGGCGTAGTAGGTGGAACGCTCCGGCCCCGTGCGCCGGATGACCATGCCCGGGGTGTTCTGCACAACGTCGTTGAGGTCGGCCAGGGCCTGGTCGTCGAGGCGCTGGCGAGTCATCACCGTGACCGACTGCGGCGTTTCACGCAGCGAGAGGTTCAGCTTGGTGGCGGTCTGCATGGCGCCGGTCGTATAGGAGCCCGTTCCCTCGGTCAGGCCATCCTGGCGAACGCCCATGATTTCGCTGCTGTCCATCTTCAGTGGCTGCTCGGCTTCGGCTACCGGACGCAGGACATAGAGGCCGTCGCCCTGCCGTGAGGCGCGCAGTCCAGTCCCCTCGAGCAACCGGCTCAGACCGGTGTCGACATCGGCATCGCCGCTCAGGCCTCGACTCTTCAGCCCCTGCACCCGCTGCGGCTGCAGCGGCAGTGTGATGCCCGCCTGGCTCGCGAACTCCGCCAGCGCAGCGCCCAGCGGGCCAGGGGCTATCTCGAAGTGGCGTTGCCGACTGGCCTGATCGGAGGTGTCGGCCTGCGCGGACGCGACGAAGCCGATCGGGCCCAGGCACAGCCCGAGCGCAGCGGCGCGCAATGCCTGGGCGAGTTCGCTGGGTCGTGCTGCACGGCGCGAAGCGAAGGGGTGAAGCTGCATGAGTGACTCCCTGTGTCGAGCATGTTTTTCGTTGTGTGCTCGGGTGACACGCGAGAGACGAAAAAGACGACAAAATAAATTCGGCAGCGCCAATCAGCTGGAAATGGGCGCGATGGTGACCCAGTAACGGGTGCGATAGCGGATTTCCACCGGCAGCACCTGGGTCAACGCATGGAGCGCCTGGTCGGTGTCGTGCAGTTGAAACGCCCCGGAGACTTCCAGTTGCGCAACCTCGGGGTCGCATCGCAACAGGCCGGGCCGGTATCGCCCCAGTTCGGCGGCGAAGCTTGCCAGGCTCATACGCTCGGCCTTGATCACGCCTCGGGTCCAATCGGCGATGCGTGCATCGAGCGGCTCGACGCCGCCCACATGCCGGGCGTTGAATCTCGCCTGTTCGCCGGCCTTCAGCAGCAGGGATTCTCCCGCCCGCGAGTTCAGCTTCACCGCGCCTTCGAGCACCGCAACCTGGCTGTCCTCGGGCCATTGCCGCACCAGGAAGCGCGTGCCGATGGGCTCGATCTCGCCCTGGGCAGTTTCCACAATGAAGGGTCTGCCGGCGGGGTCCTTGGCGGTGATGATCAGCACCTCGCCTGCAACCAGCCGTACCCGCCGGCTCGCACCGTCGAAGGCCACATCGACTGCGCTGTCGGTATTGAGATGAATCTGCGTGCCGTCGGCCAGAGACATCTGGCGCTGCTCGCCTACCCCGCTGCGAACATCGGCATTGAGCTGCTGCCAGGACTGCGTACGGCGAATCAGCAAGGCTGCAGGCGCCGTTGCCAGCAGCAGTGCGAGCAACTTGAGGGCCTGTCGGCGCGTAGCGGCATGGGAACGATCCAGCGTTTCAAGCCCCAGCTGAGGCGGGATCAGCCCCAGTCGCCGGTTGAAGCCCTCCGCCAACTGCCAGGCGCGTTCGTGCTCCGGGTCGGCTGCGCGCCAGCGCTCGCAATCGCGACGTTGCGCCTCGCTGACGCGCGGCCCCTGAAGGCGCACATACCAGCGCGCGGCCTGGCGAGCGATATCGCGGTCGATGGATTGCGCGCTCACGGGTGCTCCGGAACTTCCGCAGCCAGCACGATGCACTCTTCGAAAGCCAGCGCGAGATAACGCTGAACGCTACGTACGCTCACGCCCAACCGCTGGGCGATGGCATCCTGGGTGAGCCCTTCGAGCTGGTACAGGAGGAACGCCTGGCGTGCCTTGCTCGGCAGGCGGGCCAGTACCGCGTCGACCTCGTGCAGGGCTTCGAGCACCAGAGCCTGATGCTCCAGCGAAGGCGTGCACGCCTCCGGCAGGCTGGCCAGGACTTCCAGATACGCCTGCTCCAGCGAGCGCCGACGGTAGAGATTGATCACCAGCCGCCGTGCGATGGTCAGCAGGTAGGCTCGCGGCGTCGCGATTGGCTGCTGCAGCGCAGCGGGCGAAACGAGCAACCGGACGAAGGTATCCTGGGCCAGGTCGGCCGCATCGCAGCGGTTGCCCAATCGACGATGGAGCCATCCGCGCAGCCATCCGTGGTGGTCCTGGTACAGCCGGCCGAGCAGCAGCTGATCCTCTGTAGCGGCAGTAGCGTGCATGGAGTGGCATTCCATCATATGCGAATGACTCGCATTATATTTTTATGCCACCTCTTCCATCAAGGCATTCGGGCCGGGATCAGCGCGCCTTATCGTGGATGCCCGCCATGGGGGCCGTGTGGGGCATCTTCGGATGCGCCGGTCCGAGTCCGGTACGCCAACCTGCATGGCCCGCCCTGGTGCCGTAAGAGCGACTCTCTTGCCAGCCGTGCGGGGGCGCTTCGTAGGATCGAGGGGGGACGCCTGGTTCTTGCTCGCGAATGAGCCCGCAGCGGAGCCCGTTCGCGAGCAAGCTCGCTCCTACGAGAAGCCGTGCCCACCGGTATGGTGTCCGTGCAAGACAGGTTTATTTTCAGCACTCTAGTCTCGTCCATCCGGACAGCTTTAGAGCAGAAGGAATAAATCTGTTCCTCTTCCACAATGGGGCGTCGGCGTCATTGCCGCTCAAGCCCTTGAGCGTCGCGACCCCCGGCGTTTCCGGCATTACAGTGCATAGCCGCCGTCCAGCGTCAGGCTCGCCCCGGTCATGTGGGCCGCTGCCGGGCTGGCGAGGTACGCGACCAGGCCGGCGATCTCCATGGGCTGGGCGACGCGTCCGAGTGGGACGAGTTCCGCCAGCGCGTCCAGGTGCGATTGCGTCATGTCGGTCGCGGTCGGGCCGGGCTGGATGTTGTTGACGGTGATCCGGCGCGCCGCGAGATCCAGCGCGAGCCCCTGCACCAGGCGCGCGACGGCGGCCTTGGTCATCGCATACACCGCGCCTTCGACCGAAGTGCGCCCAGAGGCCGAATTGCTGCCGATGGTGATCACTCGCCCGCCGTCGCGCATGCTGGCCACGGCGGCCTGGATCGAGAGAATGACGCCACGGATGTTCACGTCGAGCATCAGGTCGAGGTCCTCGACGCCAAGGGCATCGATACGGGCGAGCCGCAGCACGCCGGCATTGACCACCGCCATGTCGATCGCGCCAAAGCGCTCGACCACCGCCGACACCGCATTCCGGATGGCAGCGGCATCCTTGCTGTCGGCCTGGATCGCAAGGGCACGGCCGCCACCCGCCTCGATCTCGGCGGCCAGCGCTTTGGCGCTGTCCGGCCGGGACACGTAGGTCAGCGCCACCGAGAAACCGTCGGCGGCGAGTTGCCTCGCCGCTGCCGCGCCAATGCCCCGGGAGCCACCAAAAACAATGGCGACCTTGTCATTCCCTGCTTCGTCTCGCTTCATCGCCTCACCTTCATTGACTGAAAACGTGAAACCCCGGAAATCAGACGGTTGCCGATTCATGGGACGACGCCACGCGCTTGCCCAACGGCGTCCGGCTGTAGCCATCTGCGGCAATGGTCTGTTGCGCAGGCGCTGCCGAGTTCACGCGCATGCCCAGGGGCGTCCTGCTGAAGCCGTCTTCCGCCAGTTGCGGGGTTGCGCCTTCTTCAGCCAGGGGCGTCAGTTGGAAACAGACGGTGCCGTGGGAGCAGCGTGCTTCGGCCGCATTCGCATGCACCGCCACGCCGGCCAGCGAAAAGGTAATGGCGGTCACGAGGGTCTTCAGAGTGTTCATGGCATTGTTCCTCAAGGGTTAGGGGGAACAGTCCATCGGAGTGGGAAAGAGCGCTCTGGAGGAGCGCTGGCTCTACCGCGCGCCGATGTCCTGTTGGAGTGAATTAAAAGCCCTTGGGGTATCTGCGCCGTGTCGAGAAAAGGCGTAGCCATCTCTGCGAATGTCAAAACGCGCTGCGGACACACTGGAATACAAAGCGCCTCCGGGAAAGCGCGGATGGGCAGGCAGCGAGCTTCCGTCGTCATCGTCGAAACGGGGCGGCCACCCGATTGACAGTCCCACGGCAACTCCCTGACGTTGCTCAGCCGCTCAACAGAGTGCGAGATTGACGTCCCGGAATTCTGGAAGGTGTCTGGGGTCAATCTCCGGCACCTTGCATGGCTGTACCCATGTTATGGGCGGGCCGTGCGGGGCATCTTCGGATGCGCCGGTTCCCAGATTCCGGTACGCCAACCTGTACGGTCCGCCCTCCCCTATTGGCGTCGGGAGGCGGAAGACTGAGTCGATCTGGGAGATTTTCATGAGCCTTGCAGCCCATGTTCTATCCCATCCCCTCAAGCACGCTGCCCCGTCGGACCTCTACGACACTGCCCAGTCCCACCATGCGCCTGCTGGCCGGCGCGCCGGACCTGGGGGCGCCCGCCGAGGATGTGTTGGACGGCACCTTCAGCGCACTGGAGTACCTGGCGGCCGATGCCGAGCGGTTGTATGCCGCCGCAGAGGAGCGTAGCCGGGCGTAGGGCGGATAACCGTTCGCGGTTATCCGCCGCAGGTGAGTGCCGCGTCGCGCCATACCGACACCGTAGGAGCAGACTCTGTCCGCGATAGCCGGACGTCCCGGCGCGATTCGCGGATGAGATCCGCGGGTTGCCACACATCGCGCACCTATGGGTTGATGCCGAATCTCACGGGCATGCCGGACAGCCCTCTCCCGCTTGCGGAAGAGGGAAACAGATTTATTTTCAGCACTCTGGTCTCGTCCCGGACAGTTTTAGAGCAGAAGAAATGAATCGGTCCCTTTTCTACATACATTCCAGCTACTACACGCTTCCTGCATGGGCTTCTGCCGTGGTTCAAGGCAGGGGCCGGGGTTAGTCGGGAGCGAGGCGGTGCCGCTGACCGCTTGGTGTGAGGAAAGCAAATCCGCATTTTCCCGCTCGACGCTGACTTCCTCGGTGCGCCACTCATAGCTGGGCCTGATAGCTCAGCGCCCCAATGACAAAGCACCCACCTCTCCACCACTTAGCGCGAACTTGCCCTCTTGAACGTCGATAAGCTGTACCAGGCCAACCTGCGAACAGCAGACTTGGAAATGACTTGATTGTCCCATGCCGGCCTCAATGGACTGATCCGTGGCGAACAGTCGGCAGCAAGATTTACCATTGCGTAATCTTTGGCCGAAGCAACCACACTTACAAGATATATAGCAAATGGCTTACACACCTAATGGAAGTATTCGGACAACATAGCCACACCCAAGCATTCAGTATTGTATTTAAGCACTAGGCATTATCCCTCAGTGCTCTTCCATACTTAAGATAGGTGACACACTCGAGCCAACTCGATCAATAAGAATCTCTCAGTGGAGGAGAGCAAAATGCGCACTAGTTACTTTGACCTGCTTAACACACCAGCACACAGCCATCCCACAGCTGAGAAGGCTCAGTCACTCATAAGGGCTCTAGCCAATTACCCCGTGCTCGAATTCCCTCCAACAACAATCACCCCCTACACTTTTGACTACTGGATCCAGAGCTCAAGTATTGCTGAGCGGATTGATCCAGGCTTCACACAAAGCCTGACCAACAGCATATCCAATCTTGCAGGTCGGCCAGTGCAGGTAACCGAGAGTTATCTAAAAATCCATGAGACCACTTTTCGAACTCCGGTAGAGCTAGGCGTAAAACCGAACTCAATCACCATCGAGGAATATCAAACTGGTCTTAATCAACAAGCGGTGGCCACCATTCAGGACCTGCAGGATGGTGACAAAGGCGACAAAGTTGAAAAGCTTCAAGCCAATATTCAATATCTTCTTGAGCAAAAAATAAACACCGATTTTATTGCACGAAACGAATTAAACGCTGGGCAGCGCCCCAAAACCATTGCACTTGTGAACGGGCATATAACAATTGGCTATGGATTTGATTGCTTCACACACAATGCAAGCGATCTTGAAGCTCTGAATCTTCCATTTTCTACCAAACAGAAAGTCACCCCGGCCCTACAGATTTCGACCTCCACTCCAGACTTCTGGACTATTTATGCCTCATTAGGGCAACACCTAACGGACGACGATGCCCTTCTGCTGTTCAGTGCAAAACTTATAAAAACCGTACAGCGCCTCGCCAGCAACCAGTTCTCGGCAAGTTGGCCAAACCTCCCACAAGCAGCTAGAACCGTTGCTGTCGACCTATACTATAACTTCGGTGAAAACCAGAACTTCCAAAATTTCCAGCAGGCTATTAACAGCCAAGACTGGCCGACGGCTATTCACGAACTGCGCAATTGGAACGGAGTTCCTAACGACCCCAGCCTGGAGATATCCAAGCGACTCGAAGCCAGAGCCAGATATTTAGCAGT
Organism: Pseudomonas sp. NBRC 100443; assembly: GCF_030268185.1. Lineage (NCBI taxonomy): Bacteria > Pseudomonadati > Pseudomonadota > Gammaproteobacteria > Pseudomonadales > Pseudomonadaceae > Pseudomonas > Pseudomonas sp. NBRC 100443. The sequence continues at coordinate 136,464 of NZ_BSQE01000006.1, read as the reverse complement.
TTCCTTTGGATATGAGCAGTGATCAAGGAGGATGCCATAATGACCGAATCTACCGCTCAAGCACAGCAAACCAATATCTATCAGAACCCTGGCCAAGTCATCGCCAATCTCTACAAGCCCTTGGCACAGCAGTGCGATCCATCTTACCCATACCCCGAACCACAGCTAATAGAAGCTTTAAACATCCCTATCGTCCTTCACCCTGAATTCGTACCCAACGGTGATGTATCACAGGTAGACCAGAAGTACGGAACAATACTGTCCGCGGAATCAGCCCAAGTTCTTTTGCTTACATTCAAGATGGCACAAAACAAGCCTCAAGCATGTTCCGAAATCATGACACTAGTAAGCTCAATAGCGGCAAACCTAGACACGGTCAAACAAAGATATGGAGCCAATTATCTTAGCCTCCTACAGCAGTCTCCCAACATCTACCCTACGGATGTTGGCGTGGAAATAATGTCTGGAGGAAGCCCTAACCAAGACTCAGGGCTGACAGTATCATATGGCGTAAACATTAGAGGCTTAAGCAATACGCAAATAGCCTCAATGAATCTCCCTACGGACTTAAAGCAACTACTCTCACAAGGGATTGGAGTGACGCTTTCAAGCCCAAACTACTGGACAGTTCACGACAACATCTCCAGCGGCATAAGGTATGCCACCGGAATAGCAATAACACTCGCTTATTTCTCGATCGTCTGAGAAGCGTCAGGATAAAGCAATGATCAAAAAACTATCATTTACCTTCATCCTACTCACTCCAGTCGCCGCAATGGCGACTGGAGTGATTTCAAACGAATACTCTCTGGATTCTGGAATGGGGTATATAAGCATCCTGCCACCCCATGCAGGAGGACAGAGCTTCGATATCCAAACGTATGGAAGCAATGGTTCTTCCTGCACACTGAAAGGAAACTTAAAAGGCAGGACAGGCATCGTAGCAAGCCCAGGCGATTCCGATACAGAGTGCAAGATCAACATAAATCAAACCGAACCAGATACCGTAACGATTGAGGCCGTCAAAACATCGCCCAACCATTGCAGCGGATGGTGCGGTGCGGGAGCTTCATTTGACGGAACCTACAAGGCCTCTCCCAACGGATGCTATTCATTCCAGGTCACAGGCAGCCGCAGAGAGTTTCTTGATGCAGTGAAGGCAGGAAACGACAACAAGGCCTATAGAATAGCTGAAACAATGCTAACCCATTGCAAGGCACAACTCCCGGATTCAATAGCCATCCACTACAAACTGAAAATAGCGGAAACAAGCTTCACCAACCATGACTTCCCATCATGCTCACAGCTTACCCAGGAGATATTATCCGAGGCCAAAATAAAATCAGCCGCCGCAGTACCGAAACCTGCATCCAGCGATGTACTCAGCGAGTTAATCAACCAAGCCCGCCAACTCAACGAGAAATGTGAAAAGCAGACTGAATAAGCTCATACCGAGAACTCTTATGGGTATAGGCAGATATCAGCGCGCAGGGATAGAGCGGTTGTATGCCGCCGCAGAGGAGCGCGGCCGGACGTAGGGCGCATAACCGTTCGCGGTTATCCGCCGTCGACGGTGCCGCCGGGGCGTCCGGCGTGGCCGGTGAATCCAATCGCGGACAGAGTTCGCTCCTACGACCGTGCCTCCCTGTAACCGTAGGAGCAACTGTCTGCGTCGAGATGCTTTTCGTAGGATGGGTTGAGCTTGCGAAACCCATGCGGTCATGGCGATGGGTATCGCTTCGCTCAACACCATCCTACGAGGGGACCTGCCCCCGTAGGCGGACCTTGTCCGCGATAGCCGGACGTCCCGGCGCGATTCGCGGATGAGATCCACGCCTACGGGTTGATGCCGAATGGACGGTCCTCTCGCGGCTAGCCGAGCTTCTGCGCCAGTTCGCCGATGAACTGGCGCAGCCATTCGTGGTGCGGTTTGCTGTGCTTGGCGATGTCCCAGACCATGAAGCAGCGGAAGGACGGCACCGGCAGCGGCGCTGGGCTCGCGCGCAGCTGGGTCATGGCCGCGTAGCTCTCGGCGGCGAAGGTCGGGAGCGTGGCGATGGCCTCGCTGCTCACCAGCGTGGTCAAGGCGCCGCTGAAGTGGGTGAAGGAGGCGATGACGCGGCGGGCGTAGCCGGCGGACTCGAACATGTCGTCGATGAAGCCGCGGCGGCCGTCGTAGGAGATGCGCACGTGGTCGGCGGCGAAGTATTCCTCCAGGCCGATGGGTTCGTCCGCCGCGCCGGCGCGCGGACGGAACAGGCAGGAGTACGAGGAGGAGAACAGCACCTGGGACGAATAGCTGGTGTTGAAGTCCTTCGGCTCGCTGCAGATCACCAGGTCCATGTCCGGGTCCTGCAGCGACTGCTTCCACAGCGAGCTGTTGCTCTGGTGGAAGGCGAAAGTCACGCCCAGGCCCCGCTCCGCCGCCGCGCTGACGATGCGCGGGGCGAGGTAGGACTCGATGTCGTCGGACAGGCCGATGTTGAACAGGTAGCTGGAATCGCGCGGGGAGAACTCCGGCTCGGCGCCCAGCACGCCGGAAATGGAGGTCAGCGCCTCGGCGATCTTCGGCGCCAGCTCCATGGCCTTGCGCGTAGGCTGCATGCCGGAGGCGGTGCGGATGAACAGTTCGTCGCCGAAATGCTCGCGCAGCCGGCGCAGCGCCGCGCTCACCGCGCCCTGGGTCACATGCAGCATCGCCGAGGCGCGGGTGGCGCTGCGCTCGGTCATCAGGCAGTGGAAGGTGAGCAGAAGGTTGAGGTCGATCCGCGAGATATTACGTACGTTAATCCGGCTCATATTTGCTAATCGTTTGCCCCGTGCCCGAGGAGATTCCTAGTCTGGCGTCCACAACAACATAACAAGCGCTGGAGAATTCTGTGGACGCGATTGAGCAAAGCATGGGTGCAGGCGGCATCCGGACCAGGGGCGGACAGTCGGATATCCGCAAGCGGGCCATCGCGGTCGGCATCGGCAATTTCATGGAATGGTTCGATTTCGCCATCTACGGCTACTTCGCCGCGGTGATCGGCATGCTGTTCTTCCCCTCCAGCGCGCCGGGCGTGTCGCTACTCTCATCGCTGGCGGTGTTCGCCGTCGGCTTCCTCTCGCGGCCGCTCGGGGCGTTGATCCTCGGGCCCATCGGCGACCGCTTCGGCCGCCGCGCGGTGCTGATCATCACGGTGTTCGGCATGGGCGTGTGCACCACCATCATCGGCCTGCTGCCCTCCTACGAGGCGATCGGTATCGCCGCGCCCATCCTGCTCATCGCCATGCGTTTCATCCAGGGCATGATGGTCGGCGGCGAGTGGTCCAGCGCCGGCATCTACATCGTCGAGAGCGCGCCATCCAACCGCCGCGCCACCGCCGCCAGCGTGATCACCGGGACGGCGGGACTGGCCTTCCTGTTCGGTACCTTCACCGCGGCGAGCATCGCCTCGGCGCTGGATGACCAGCAGTTGGCGGCCTGGGGCTGGCGTCTGCCGTTCGTGGCGTCCATCGTGATGACCGGCATCGCCGTGTTCATCCGCCGCAAGCTGGGCGATACCCCGGTATACGAGGAGATGGTCCGCCAGCGCGACTCGCACAAGGCACAAGCCCCGAGCCGCGCCGTGCGCCGCCGCGCCTTCGTCACCACCTTCGCCTTCTCCGCGCTGTTCGGCGTCTCGCTCTACTACTTCATCACCTACGCCAACAACCACCTGGTCTCCACCGTCGGCCTGCCGCGCAGCAGCGCGCTGTGGCTGTGCAGCGCGGCGCTGGTGGTCTATGTGATCGTCAACCCGCTGATCGGCCAACTCAGCGACCGCATCGGCCGGCGCAGGCTGCTGCTGGGCGCTGCCGCCGCGCTCACGCTGCTGGCCTATCCGATCTTCCTGCTGCTCAACAGCGGCAACCCGCTGGCGATCCTCGCCGGGCTGATCGTGATGGGCGTGCTGGTGGCGATCACCGCGGTGATGGACGTGGTGCTGCTGGTGGAGGTCTTCCCGGCCTCGATCCGCTCCACCGGCGCGGCCCTGGGCCACAACCTGGCACTGGCGATCCTCGCCGGGCCGGGACCCTTCATCGCCGCCGCGCTGATTCGCCAGACCGGCGATGCGAACCTGCCCGCGGCCTATCTGGCGGCGGTCTCCCTGGTGTGTCTGGTGGTGCTGTGGAAGACCCTGCCGGAAACCCGCGACAACGACATCAGCCGTTTCTAAGCCTTTTCAACAGACAGTCAGGAGTCCCCATGACCCGTGTAGCAATCATCCAGGCCGCCTCCGTTCCCTACGAGCCGATGGCCAGCGTCGAGAAGGCCTGCGGCATCCTCCGCCGCGTGGCGGAACAGGGCGCGAAGCTGGCGGTGTTCCCCGAGGCCTTCATCGGCGGCTATCCCAAGGGGGCCGCCTTCGGCAGCGTGGTGGGCAACCGCAGCGCCGCAGGGCGCGAGCTGTACCAGCGTTACGTCGAAGGCGCCGTGGCGCTGGACGGCCCGGAACTGACGGTGCTCGCCGAGTGCGTGGAGCAGACCGGGGTGACCGTGGTGGTGGGCATCATCGAGCGCTTCGGCCGCACCCTCTACTGCACCGCCGTGACACTGGCGCCGGGGCGCGGCATCGCCGGCTACCACCGCAAGCTGATGCCCACCGGGCAGGAACGGCTGATCTGGGGCTTCGGCGACGGTTCCACGATAGAGCCGGTGGACACCGAGTTCGGCGTGCTGGGCAGCGTGATCTGCTGGGAGAACTACATGCCGGCGCTGCGCCAGGCCATGTACGCCCAGGGTGTGCAGCTGTATTGCGCGCCCACCGCGGACGACCGCCCGTCCTGGGCCAGTTCGATGGTGCACATCGCCCTGGAAGGCCGGGTGTTCGTGCTCTCGGCCTGCCAGGCGATCCGCCTGGGCGAGTACCCGCAGCAGCATCGCGAGGCGTTCGGCCTGGACTATCAGGAGGACGAGTACGTGATGCGCGGCGGCAGCATGATCGTCAGCCCGCAGGGCGAAGTGCTGGCCGGCCCGGTGTTCGACTGCGAGACCGAACTCTACGCCGACCTCGACATGGCCCAGCTGAGCAAGGGCAACCTCGATTTCGATGCCTGCGGCCACTACGCGCGGCCGGATGTGTTCGAGTTGAAGGTGAATACCGCACCGCTGCGGCCGGTGACTTTCGAGCCTTGAGGGCGACCGTTGCAGGGGGCGTGGCCGCGGATCGCGGACGAAGTCCGCTCCTACAGGGGAGGTGGTGCGCAAGGGGGCGATGGGTATCGCTGCGCTCCACGCCATCCTACGGAGCAGCTCCCTGATGCTTCGGAACAGGAGAAGCCCCGCATTCGCAGGGCTTTTCAGTTTTCAGGCGATATCGGCGAAGCGCTCGATATGTGGTTGTTCGCGGTGCCTGGCCTGCCAGATGTCGTAGTCGGCTTGCACGCCGAGCCAGGTGCGCGCCGTGCCGATGCCGGCCAGTTCCAGGCGCACGGCCAGGTCCGGGCTGATGGGCGCGCGGCCGTGCAGCACCCGCGACAGGGTTTCGCGTGCGAAGCCCAGGCGGCGGGCCAGTTCGGTGACGCTGATATCGAGCGCCGGCAGCACGTCTTCGCGCAGGGTTTCGCCAGGATGTGGTGGATTGAACATGACCATGGGCACCCCCTCCTGTTCAGTGGTAATCAAGATAGTCGACAAGTTCCACGTCGTTGCCGATGAAGCGGAAGATCACCCGCCAGTTGCCGCTGACCGTGAGTGACCAGAAACCGTCCAGTTCTCCCTTCAAGGGATGCAGACGCCAGCCCGGCAGGTTGAGGTCGTCCGGAGCGGCCGCTCGATCGAGGAACGGCAACATACGCGCCAGGCGTTTGGCATGGTCGGCACGGATTCCTCGGGTGGAGCCAGTTCTGAAGAACAGAGCCAGGCCCTTGTGCTGGAAGCTGACGATCATGCGGCGAAGTGTGATGCAATACATCACACCAAGCAACAGGTAGATGGAAACCCAATCAGGTCATGCGGGGGAAAAGATGGGTATCGCTGCGCTCCACGCCATCCTATGCCTGCGCCTCCCAGCCCCCCGTGGGAGCGGCTGCCTTGCCGGCTGCGCCGGGGCGCTTTTCGTAGGATGGGTTGAGCTTGCGATACCCATCGGACCATGGTGATGGGTATCGCTTCGCTCAACACCATCCTACGAAAAGCCATGCTCGCTCCTACGCGGCACCACCCGCACCATTCCCTGCAAAGCCAGGTCCCTACCCCGCCAACGCCTCGCCGCTCACACGCAGCACCCCGCTATCGATCGCCAGGTGCACCAGCTCCGCGTGGGAGCTGACCTGCAGCTTCTGCTTCAGCAGCGTCACGTGGTTGGACACCGTCTTGGCGCTCACGCACAGGTGTTCGGCCACCTGCCTTGCCGGCAGGCCGCGGGCGAGCATGACGAAGATTTCGAATTCGCGGCGGGTCAGGCCGTGCAGGCGCGGGTCGCCCTCTTCCAGGCCCCTGGGCTGGCAGGCCAGGCGGGTGGCCAGGGGTTGTTCGATGTAAAGCTGGCCGGCCAGCACGCGGCGCACCGCTTCGAGCAGCACCGCCGGGGCCGCGCCCTTGGTCACGTAGCCGGCGGCGCCGGCGTCCAGGGCCTGGCGCACCAGGGGCAGTTCGTCGTGCATGCTGAAGAACAGCACGCGCAGCTGCGGCAGGCGCTGGCGCAGCCGGCGGGTGACTTCCAGGCCGCTGATGCCGGGCAGGCCGATGTCGAGGATGACCAGCGCGGGAATCTCGCGCTGCACCGCCTGCAACGCTTCCTCGCCGTCGCCCGCCTCCACCACGTCCGCTTCCGGCAGCAGGCCGCGCAGCAGGGCGGCTATGCCTTCGCGCACCACGAAATGGTCGTCCACCAGCAGGATTTTCATCGCTTTTCTCCTCTCATGCCGCCACTGGCAGCGGCACCCGCAGGCGCAGCGCCAGGCCCAGGCCGGGCTGGCTGCGCAGTTGCAGTTCGCCGCCCAGGCAGCGGGCGCGCTCGCGCATGGAGCGCAGGCCGATGCCGGCGCGGGGCGGGCCGTCGCTGCCGCGGCCGTCGTCGCGCACGGCCAGGTACAGGTGGCCGCCGCGGGTTTGCAGGCGCACCCACACGCGGCTGGCGCCGGCGTGGCGGGCGACGTTGGTCAGCGCCTCTTGCAGCAGGCGGTACAGGTGCGCCTTGGCCGCGTCGCCCAGGGGCGGCAGGCTGTCGGGCAGGCTCAGGGCGCAGGCGATGCCCTGGCTGGCCTGCCAGTCCTCGACGTAGGCGCGCACCGCTTCGTCCAGGGCCAGGTGCTCCAGCACCACCGGGTAGAGGTCGCGGATCAGCGCGCGGAAGCTGTCGTTCAGGCCGCGGCAGTGCTGGTCCATGCGCTCCAGGGTGAGTTGCGCGGCGGGTTGGTCGTGCAGGCTGTGCAGCAGGAAGAGTTGCGCGCGGATGCCGGCCAGGTACTGGCCGATGTCGTCGTGCAGGGCCTGGGCCAGTTCCTGGCGCTCGCGCTCCTGCACGGCGAGCAGCGAGCGGGTCAGTTCGGCGTTTTCCTGGCAGGCGCGCTCCAGGGCCTCGGCCATGCCGTTGAAGCGCCCGGCCAGGCGCTGCGCCTCGGGCAGCGAATGGCCGGGCAGGCGCACCTGCAGGCGGCCCTGGGCGATCTCGCCGAACGCGGCCTGCAACTGCTCCACCACCCGCAGCCCGCCGCGCACCGCCCAGCGGATGGCCAGCAGGCTGACCGCCAGAGCCACGCCGAACAGCGCCAGCAGCTGCACCAGGGAGTCGCGGACTTCGTCGATTTCGTCGCGCGGGTCCACGCTCAGCTGCACGCGGCGGCCATCGGCCAGTTGCAGCGGCGCGGCGTGGTAGACGTCCGGGTACAGGCGCGCCGCCAGCCATTCGTCGAGCCAGCCGCGCGGCGCCGGCGGCGGCTGGTCGAGCCAGTGCACGCGTACGTGGCGCAGGCCGCCGGTGAGGCTCTGGTCGAGGCTGGCCGGGTCGCGCAGCGCCGCCTCGCGCAGGTATTCCACCACGGCGCGGGCGGCGTCCAGTTCGCGGCGCACGTCCTCGTCGCCCTGGTGCAGCAGCACGGCCACACACAGCGCGGCGACCAGGGCGAAGAACAGCCCGACCAGCAGGTTGATCCGCCACAGCGCCGACATGGCCGCGCCCTACGGCCCCACGCGGCAGGGCTGGCCGGCGACGCAGGCGCTGGGCACGCCGGGGCGGGTGTGCAGGCTGTACATGAAATCGAAGCCCAGCAGGCTGAGGATCAGCAGGATGGGCAGTACCAGGGTGACGGCGATACGCATGGCTCGGCTCCCGTTGTCTTTGTTGTTGTAGGGCCATGCTAGGGCGCGGCCGCGGGCGGCGATCTACTACCTTGGTATTGCCCCGGCGGTACTTTCTGCATATTTCCCAGGCCCTGGCGCGTTCCTATGCTGGCGACACAACAACAATGGAGTCGCCCATGCGCCAGTTCGCCCTGCACGGCGTGGCCTACCTGCTGGCGGTCGCCTGCGCTGCCCTGCTCTGCCTGAACGCGCGTGCCGAGGATGCCCCGGCCGAGCTGCAGGTGCGCATCGCCTATCTCGGCTACACGCCCGACCCCGGCCCGCTGCTGTCCAATATCATCCCTGAACCCACCGACGCCGGCCTGCGCGGCGCCGAGCTGGCCATCGACGACAGCAACACCACCGGGCGCTTCCTCAAGCAGCGCTACAGCCTGGTCAGCGCCACCAGCGCCGACGCGCAGCAGCTGCTGGCCGAGGCGCGCAAGCTGCACGACGACGGCCTGCGCCTGTTCGTGGTCAACGCCCCGGCCGAGAGCCTGCGCCAACTGGCCGCCGCGCTGCCGGACAGCCTGCTGTTCAACGCCGGCGCCGCCGACGACGAGCTGCGCGCCGACCAGTGCCCGGCCAACGTGCTGCACACCCTGCCCAGCCGGCTGATGCTGACCGACGCCCTCACCCAGTTCCTGGTGCTGCGCAAGTGGACGCACTGGCTGTTGATCATCGGCCAGCGCCCCGAGGACAAGGCCTACGCCGCCGCCCTGCGCCGCTCGGCCAAACGCTTCGGGGCCAAGATAGTCGAGGAGAAGGCCTTCACCTTCGCCAACGACCAGCGCCGCAGCGCCCAGGCCGACATGCCGCTGTTCACCCAGGCCGGCGACGACTACGACGTGGTGCTGGTGGCCGACGAGCACGGCGACTTCGGCGAGTACGTGCCCTACAACACCTGGCTGCCGCGCCCGGTGGCCGGCACCCAGGGCCTGGTCGCCACGGGCTGGCACAAGACCGTGGAAACCTTCGGCGCCGCGCAGTTGCAGAAGCGCTTCGAGGCCCAGGCCAAGCGCTGGATGAACGACCGCGACTTCGCCGCCTGGGTCGCCGTGCGCAGCGTGGCCAGCGCCGTGACGCGCCTGCGCAACGCCGAGCCGCAGGCCATCCGCGCCCTGGCGCTGTCGCCGGACCTGCCGCTGGACGGCTTCAAGGGCTACAAGCTCAGCTACCGCCCCTGGGACGGCCAGCTGCGCCAGCCCATCCCGCTGGTGCAGCCGCGCGCGCTGGTCAGCACCTCGCCGCAGGAAGGCTTCCTGCACCCCGCAAGCGAACTCGACAGCCTCGGCCTGGATGCCCCGGAAAGCCGTTGCCGCCTCGCCGACGCCAAGCCCTGACCTGGAGATACGCCATGTTCCGCGCCGCCATTTTCCGACCTGCCATGTTCCCAGCCACCCTGGCCCCTTCCCTGCTGGCCGCCGCCCTGTGCCTGGCGCCGCCGGCCTTCGCCGCCAAGGCCTACGTGTCCAACGAGAAGGACAACAACATCAGCGTCATCGACCTGGACAGCATGACCGTCACCGGCACCCTGGACACCGGCAAGCGCCCGCGCGGCCTGGCGCTGTCCCACGACAACAAGCTGCTGTACATCTGCGCCAGCGACTCCGACACCGTGCAGGTGATGGACCTGGCCAGCGGCAAGATCGTCAGGCAGTTGCCCTCCGGCGCCGACCCCGAGCAGTTCGCCCTGCACCCCAACGACCGCTGGCTGTACGTCTCCAACGAGGACGACGCGCTGGTGACGGTGGTCGATACCCAGACCGCCCAGGTGCTCGGGCAGATCGACGTGGGCGTGGAGCCCGAGGGCATGGCGGTGAGCCCGGACGGCAAGTGGGCGGTGAACACCAGCGAGACCACCAACATGCTGCACTGGATCGACACCGCCACGCAGAAGCTGGTGGACAGCACCCTGGTGGACCAGCGCCCGCGCCACGCGGAGTTCAACAAGGACGGCAGCCAGGTCTGGGTGTCGGCGGAGATCGGCGGCAGCGTCAGCGTGGTGGACGTGGCCAGCCGCAAGATCCTCAAGAGCCTGCGCTTCGCCATCAAGGGCGTGCACCCGGACAAGATCCAGCCCGTGGGCGTGAAGCTGACCAGCGACGGCAAGTACGCCTTCGTCGCCCTGGGCCCGGCCAACCACGTGGCGGTGGTGGATGCGAAGACCTTCGAGGTGCTCGACTACCTGCTGGTGGGCCGCCGCGTCTGGCACCTGGCGTTCAACCCGGACGAGAGCCTGCTGCTGGCCACCAACGGCGTCAGCGGCGACGTGTCGGTGATCGACGTGAAGGACCTCAAGGTGACCCGCTCGATCAAGGTCGGGCGCTACCCCTGGGGCGTGGTGGTGACGCCATGAACGCCCTGCGGGTGGCGGGCGTGGGCTTCGCCTACGGCGCGCGCAAGGCGCTGGACGGCATCGACTTCACCCTGCCGGAGGGGCGCTTCACCGCCCTGCTGGGGCCCAACGGCGCCGGCAAGTCGACCTTGATCGCCCTGCTCACGCGCCTGTACGACCTGCAACAGGGCGAGATCGAGGTATGCGGCTGCAGCCTGGCCCGCCAGCCGCGCCTGGCCCTGCGCCAGCTGGGCGTGGTGTTCCAGCAGAGCACCCTGGACCTGGACCTGAGCGTGGAGCAGAACCTGCGCTACCACGCCGCCCTGCACGGCCTGCCGCGGGCCCTGGCGGCCGAGCGCATCGAGCAGGAGCTGGCCCGCCAGCAGTTGCAGGAACGCCGCCGCGACAAGGTGCGCACCTTGAACGGCGGCCACCGCCGCCGCGTGGAGATCGCCCGCGCGCTGCTGCACCGCCCGCGCCTGCTGCTGCTCGACGAGGCCAGCGTGGGGCTGGACCCGGCGGCGCGCCAGGGGCTGAACGAACACGTGCGCCAGCTGTGCCGCGACGAGGGCCTGGCGGTGCTGTGGACCACCCATTTGCTGGACGAGGTGCGCGGCGACGACCAGTTGCTGGTGCTCGACCGCGGCCGCCTGGTGGCCCAGGGCGAAGCGGCACAGGTCAGCGCCGCCGACGACGGCGACCTGCCCCGCGCCTTCGCCCGCCTCACCCGCCTGGAAGCCTGCGCATGAGCACCTACGACACCCTCGGCTTCGGCCCCGCCGCCTACTGGCAATGCCTGCGCGGCATCGTGGTGCGCGAGTGGCTGCGCTTCGTGCTGCAGCGCTCGCGCTTCCTCAGCGCCCTGGTGCGCCCACTGCTGTGGCTGCTGGTGTTCGCCGCGGGCTTTCGCGCCGCGCTGGGCATCTCGATCATCGAGCCCTACGACACCTACGTGACCTACGAGACCTACATCGTCCCCGGGCTGTGCTGCATGATCCTGCTGTTCAACGGCATGCAGGGCTCGCTGTCGATGGTCTACGACCGCGAGATGGGCAGCATGCGCGTACTGCTCACCAGCCCGCTGCCGCGCGCCTTCCTGCTGGCCGGCAAGCTGCTGGCCACGGCGCTGGTGTCGCTGCTGCAGGTATACGCCTTCCTCGCCATCGCCTGGCTCTACGGCGTGCAGCCGCCGGCCTGGGGCCTGCTCGCGGCGCTGCCGGCGCTGCTGCTGGCGGCGTTGCTGCTCAGCGCCCTGGGCCTGCTGCTGTCCAACGCCATCCGCCAGTTGGAGAACTTCGCCGGGGTGATGAACTTCGTGATCTTCCCGCTGTTCTTCCTGTCCTCGGCGCTGTACCCGCTGTGGAAGATGCGCGAGGCCAGCGTGGGGCTGTACTGGCTGTGCGCGCTCAACCCCTTCAGCCACGCCGTGGAGCTGGTGCGCTTCGCCCTGTACCAGCGCTTCGACCCGCTGGCGCTGGCGGTGTGCCTGGGGCTGACGCTGCTGTTCGCCGGCCTTGCGCTGCTCACCTTCAACCCGCAGCACGCGGCGCTGCGCAAGGGCTGAAATCTCCTACTTTGGTACTGGATCAACCCTCCGGACGTCGAATTTCCAAAGCAGCGCCCCTGGCATGTAATGGCGGGCAGAAGAATAAATATCGAGATGCCACCATGCTCCGCCTAGCCCCTGCCCTGCTCTGCGCGCTGCTGGGCCTGCCGCTGGCCCATGCGGACGAAGCGCTGTTCTCCAGCGACGGCTACCGCACCAGCCAGTACCGCAGCCCGACCCCGGCCAGCGCCGACCACGCCACCACTCTGGACACCGCCGCCCTGCAGGCGCTGCTCAAGCGCGAGCCGCACACGCGCCTGGTGGACGTGTACCGGCGCACCTGGCTCAACGGCCGGTTCGTGGCCAACGAACCACACCGCAACCTGCCCGGCAGCCTGTGGCTGGCCAACACCGGCGACGGCGTGCTGAGCGCGCCCTGGCAGGCCTACTTCCGCGAGAACCTGCGGCAGCTGAGCGAGGGCGACCCGACGCGCCCGCTGGTGTTCTACTGCCGCTCGGACTGCTGGGCCAGCTGGAACGCGGTCCGCCGCGCCCATGCGCTGGGCTATTCCAGGCTCTACTGGTACCGTGACGGAGTAGACGCCTGGGAACAGGCCGGCCTGCCCCTGCAGGACGCCCAGCCGCACCCTTTCCCCTGAGCACACCCGGCAACGGCTAGCCGCCGCCCATAACGACAACAACGAGGTGTAGGCCATGTACAAGATCCTGATCGCCGACGATCACCCGCTGTTCCGCGAGGCCATCCACAACGTCATCGCCGACGGCTTCCCCGGCAGCGAGGTGATGGAGACCGCCGACCTCGACAGCGCCCTGGGCCTGACCCAGGAGCACGACGACCTGGACCTGATCCTGCTCGACCTGAACATGCCCGGCATGCACGGCCTGAGCGGCCTGATGAACCTGCGCAACGAGGCGCCGACCATCCCGGTGGTGATCGTCTCGGCCGAGCAGGACAAGCAGGTGGTGCTGCAGGCCATCACCTACGGCGCGGTGGGCTTCATCACCAAGTCCTCGCCGCGGGCGCAGATGACCGAGGCCATCGAGCAGATCCTCAACGGCAACGTCTACCTGCCCTCGGACATCATCCGCACGCAGAAGGCCTCGCCGCGGCGCAGCGGCCACGAGGAGCACGGCATCCCGCCGGAGCTGCTGCAGGCGCTGACGCGCAAGCAGTTGCTGGTGCTCGAACGCATGACCAAGGGCGAGTCGAACAAGCAGATCGCCTACAACCTGGAGATCGCCGAGACCACGGTGAAGGCCCACGTCTCGGCGATCCTGCGCAAGCTCAAGGTGCACAACCGCGTGCAGGCCATCCTCAGCGCCGGCGACATCGACTTCGCCGCCTACCTGCGCCGCTAGGGAGCCGCCATGCCCGCCTCGCGCACCCTGCTGCTCACAGCGCTGGCGATGCTCGCCTTCGCCGGCAATTCCCTGCTCTGCCGCCTGGCCCTGAAGGCCACCCAGCTGGACGCGGTGAGCTTCACCGGCATCCGCATCCTCTCCGGCGCGCTGATGCTCGGCCTGCTGCTGCGCCTGCGCGGCCGGGCCGGCGAGGCCAAAGGCAACTGGCGCGCGGCGGCGGCGCTGTTCGTCTACGCCGCGGCCTTCTCCTACGCCTACGTGCAGCTGGACGCCGGCGCCGGCGCGCTGCTGCTGTTCGGCGCGGTGCAGGTGACCATGCTCGTAGTCGGCCTGCTGCGCGGCGAACGCCTGGCCGGCCAGGCCCTGCTGGGCTTCGCCCTGGCCCTGGGCGGGCTGCTGGTGCAACTGCTGCCCGGCGCCGGCGCGCCGCCCCTGACGGGCGCCCTGCTGATGCTGCTGTCCGGCGTGGCCTGGGGGCTGTATTCGCTGCTGGGGCGAAATGCGGGCGATCCATTGGCGGTGACTACGGGCAACTTCGTTCGTGGCATCGCCTTTGCCGCCGTGCTGGCCCTGGTGTTCCATGGCCAGTTGCGGGGGGATGTGCCGGGCGTGGTCTACGCGGTGCTGTCCGGGGCGCTGGCTTCGGGGATTGGCTATGCCATCTGGTACGCGGCGTTGCCGGGGCTGTCGGCGATCCAGGCGGCGTCGGTGCAGTTGAGTGTGCCGGTGCTGGCGGCGTTGTCCGGGGCGCTGGTGCTGGGGGAGCACATCAGTTTGCGGTTGTTGCTGGTGTCCTGCGCGGTGTTGGGGGGGATTGCGCTGATACTGCGGGCCAAGGTGCGTGTGCCGGCTGTTCAGCGGGCTTGAGCACTGGTTGGCTTTTCGTAGGAGCGAGGGGGACGCCTAGTTCTTGCTCGTGAACCTGTTTGCCGGTGACTCCTCTGCTGGGCCAACCTCCGCTCCCTCACCCTAACCCTCTCCCAGAGGGAGAGGGGACCGTTCGGCGTGCGCTGACGTTTCGGCGTTAGCCGGTTTGTACCGAGTATCCGGCTGGCACCAGATCCCTTCTCCGCACGGACAAGCCCCTCTCCCTAACCCTCTCCCTGAAGGGAGAGGGGACCGTTCGGCGTGAAGTGTGATTTCAGCGCTCGCCGGCCACGCCGGTGTTGCCGGATGGCACGAAAACCACCGGCGGCACGGATAGCCCCCTCTCCCTTCAGGGCGGGGCGCGCAGCCGAGGGCTGGGGAGAGGGTTGCGGACGCCAACCCCGGCACCGAAGTCGAACCTTTCACCGCCACGCCCCCAACCAACGGCGGATAACCGCGAACGGTTATCCGCCCTACTCCGCCCCCATCCCCCATGTAGGAGCGCGCCCTGCGCGCGAAAATCGCGGGCAGGGCCCGCTCCTACAGGTACGGCGCCAGCTTCAACCAGCGCGATCCATCAGGTGACACAACGCCGTCTTCAGCTTCATCGGCCTAACCGGCTTGTGCATCAGCGTATGCCCCAACTCCCGCACCTGCTGCTTGAGCTCGTTGCTGTAGTTGGCGGTGATCATCAACGCCGGCAGCGGCGCGCCGCGGCGGGCGTTTATCGAAGCCACGGCGTCCACCCCGTTGCAGCCGTCGTCCAGGTGGTAGTCGGCTATCAGCAGGTCGGCTTCAGCGTGGAAGTTGTCCACCTGGCGCGCCAGGTCTTCTTCCGATAGCGCGGTGACCACCCGGCAGCCCCAGGCTTCCAGCAGGGTGCGCATGCCGGCGCAGATGGCCGCGTCGTTGTCCAGCACCCACACCCGCGAGCCGCGCAGGCGTTCCACCAGGTGTTCGGCCTGCTGCGCCGGTTCCGGGCGCGCGCGCACCGCCCCGCGCGCCAGCGGAACCTCGACGGCGAAGCGCGAGCCCTTGCCGGGCACCGAGCCGACCTGGATGCGGTGGCCGAGCATGCGCGCGATCTTCTCGACGATCGCCAGCCCCAGGCCCAGGCCGCGGTCCTGGTGGGAGCGCTGGGTGTCGCCGCGCTTGAACTCCTGGAAAATCTCGCCGAGCTTGTCCGCCGGGATGCCCATGCCGGTGTCCCAGACCTCGATCCACAGGCTCTGCCGGCGCCGCCGGCAGCCCAGCAGCACGCGACCGGCGGGCGTGTAGCGGATGGCGTTGGACAGCAGGTTGCGCAGGATGCGGGCGAGCAGTTGCAGGTCGCTGCGCACCTGGGCGTCGCAGGCCACGTAGTCCAGGCGCAGGCCTTCGCTGGCGGCGATCTGGCGGTATTCGGCGGCGAGGTTGCCGAGCAGTTCGCCCACCTCGAAGGGCGCGATGTCCGGCTTGATCACCCCGGCGTCTAGCTTGGAGATGTCCACCAGGGTGCCCAGCAGGTTCTCCACGTCCTCCAGCGAGTGGCTGATGTTGCGCACCAGGCCGTCGCCCTCGCCGCGCTCCTGCAGGGCGCTGGTGAACAGCCGCGCGGCGTTCAGCGGCTGCAGCAGGTCGTGGCTGACCGCGGCGAGGAACTTGGTCTTCGACAGGTTGGCCTGCTCGGCCTCGCGCTTGGCCTCGCGCAGGCGCGCCTGCACCTGGCTGCGCTCGTCGATCTCGCGCTTGAGCTGGTCGTTCAGGCTGGTCAGCTCGGCGGTGCGTTCGCGCACCCGCTGCTCCAGGTTCTGGTAGGCCTGGTGCAGCGCCTCGGCGGTGCGCCGGCGCTCGGTGATGTCGCGGATCAGCACGAACAGCCCGGCGACCTGGCCGTCGGCCTGGCGGTTGGGCACGTAGGAGCGCTGCATGTAGCGCTCCTGCCCGGCCAGGTTGGTCTCGGCGATCTCGAAGGTCACGCTCTCGCCCGACAGCGCCCGCTCGAAGTACGGCTCCAGGCGCCGGCAGTGCTCGGCGCCGTGCACCTCGCGCAGGTTGCGCCCGAGCATCGCGCCGCTGGGCCAGCGGTACCACTGCTCGTAGACCTTGTTGGTGAACTCGTAGACCAGGTCGGCGTTGAGGTAGGCGATCAGCGCCGGCACCTGGTCGGTGATCAGGCGGATCCAGCGTTCGCTTTCGCGCAGCGCCTCGGCGTGGCGGTAGCGCTCGGTGATGTCGGTGAAGGTGTTGACGAAGCCGCCGGTGGGCAGCGCGTGGGTGCGGATTTCCA
The DNA here is from genome assembly GCF_030268185.1 of Pseudomonas sp. NBRC 100443. Lineage (NCBI taxonomy): Bacteria > Pseudomonadati > Pseudomonadota > Gammaproteobacteria > Pseudomonadales > Pseudomonadaceae > Pseudomonas > Pseudomonas sp. NBRC 100443. Next base: position 119,753 of record NZ_BSQE01000006.1, on the reverse strand, counting down.
GCATGCGGCCGTCGAACAGGCGCTGCTCCAGGGCCGCCAGGGGCGCGCCGTCGTCGCCGCGGCTGCGCGGGGTGAGCAGCGGCAGGCCGCTCTCGCCCATGACGTCGGCGAAGGGCCGGTGCGCGCCGATCGGCGCCAGCCCGCAGAGCTCCAGGAAGCGCCGGTTCCACAGCTCCAGCGCGCCCTCGGCGCCGACCATGGCCACGCCCTGGGACAGGTTGTCCACGGCGCGCTGCAGCAGGTGCGACTTCTGCGCCACCGCCTGCTCGCGGCGCGCGGTCTCGCTGAGCTTGATCTCGGTGATGTCGGTGTAGAGCACCACCAGGCCGCCGTCGCGGGTCGGCCGCTCGCTCATGCGCACCCAGCGGTCGTCGCGCAGGCGGTAGAGGGTGTGTTCGTCGTCGTTGCTGCGCTGTTCCTCGACTATCAGCCCGCTGCTCTGCGCCAGGCGGCGCACCTCGGCCAGCCGGGTGCCGGCGCCCAGGCGCGCGCGGGTGGGCGCCCAGAGTGCGCGGAAGCGTTCGTTGAACAGAACGATGCGCTGCTGCGGGTCGAACAGCACGAAGGCGTCGGAGATGCTTTCGATGGCGTCCAGCAGGTGCTGGTGGGCGGTCTCGGCGCGCAGGCGGGCGTCGCTGAGCAGCTGGTTGCTGGACTTCAGCTCGGCCATTGCCTGGCTCAGGGCGTCGGTGCGTTCGCGCACCTGCTCGGCCAGCACCACCGAGTGCTGGAAGGCCCCGTAGGCGCCGTCGCCGCGCGAGGCGCTGGATTCGATGCGCTCGATCAGCGCGGTGTTGATGCGCTGCAGCTTGAGCTTGTCGCGCTCGAGCTCGTCGATGCGCGCCAGCAGCTCAGCCGGCGCCGCCACGGGGACGGCCAATGGCGACGCCGGTGAAGGTCTGGTTGATGTGCATGCCATTGAATTGCTCTCCGTAGGTGTTGAAGCCGATCACCTGCTGGTGGCGGAGAAAAGCGGCGGTGGCTGCGCTGTCGCCCGCCACTTCCAGCTCCAGGCGGCGCAGGAAGCAGTCGCAGCCGATGCTCAGCAGCGGCGGGCCGAGGCGTTCGTGCAGGCGCGCGAACTGCGCCTGCAGGTTGGGCAGCAGCGGCCCGGTGCTCATGGCGGTGAGGACGATGCCGTTCTCCACCGCGCAGTAGAAGGTCAGGCTGAAGTCGTCGTGCACCTGCTGGATGGAGCGCACGTAGTACTGGTCCTTGATGCGCACCGCCAGCGGGTGGCGGGAGAACAGCTCGAAGCTCAGGTCGTGGGGCTCCACGCCGACCAGCCGGGCGTATTCCAGGGCGGCGGGCTCGGCGTTGAGCTCCAGCACCCGGCGGCTGGCGCTGTCGGCGCGGGTCACCACCAGCTTCTCGCCGCGCGGCACCACGTGGTGGGTGGTGAACACCTCGAAGTCGAGCCAGGTGTTGAACAGCAGCACCACCGCCGCGCCGGTGTGGAACTGGCCCTGGTAGTAGACGTGGGTATGGGTGAGGTGGTTGTCGTCGCCGGCCGAGCCGCCGAAATGCGGGATGGCGCCGAGCGCCGCGCTGAGCGCCGCCAGCACCACCTCTTCGCGGCTGGACAGGCCGTCGAGCAGGGTCAGGGCGAAGCTGTGGTCCTTGATCGGCGCCAACTCGCTGCTGCGGCAGTCGGCCACCAGGGCCTCCACCAGCTGCTGCGCGTCGATCAGGCTGAAGCGTTCCATCTCGTCGATCAGCGCGCTGGCCACGGCGAAGCTGCGCACGTCGAACCCCACCGCGCTGACGCAGCCGCGGCCGTAGCCCTGGGGGGTGATCTCGCCGGCGGTGGTGCAGCCGACCAGCTCGATGCCGCCGAAGTACTGCTCCAGCGCGGCGGCCAGGGCCGGCAGGTCGTACTCGGCGGAGCAGAAGAACAGCACGAAGCCCAGGTGCGGGTGGATCAACTGCCGCGCCAGGTCCTGGGCCACCGCCTCCGCATCGCGGGCGCTGGACATGCCCCTGACTACCCCTTCGCCCTGCCCTTCCTGCATACGCCTGCCTCAACGCCGGTTGACCACGGGGGCATTCTACGAAGGCGCCTGGCGCGGCCCCATGCTACTTGGGTGCTGGCGGGGACCTCCGAAAGGTGTAGCTCCGTGTCATTCGTAGGAGCGCGCCCTGCGCGCGATTCGCGGGCAGGGCCCGCTCCTACAATGAACAGCGGAGTCAGGTTCAGCTGCGGAGCGGGGTTGGTGTCCGCAACCCTCTCCCTGAAGGGAGAGGGAACCGTTCGGTGTGTGCTGATGTTTCGGCGTTAGCCGGCAAAACCGAAAGTTACCGGCTGAAACCACTCCTCCTCTCGGCACGGACTAGCCCCCTCTCCCTTCAGGGAGAGGGCTGGGGAGAGGGCGCTCTTCAAAGACCCTCCCGACAGAACACCATCCTCCACAAAAAAAACGGCGGACCGACGCCACCGCCGCCCCGCCCAATTACTGCCAAAGGAGCTCTGAGGATTATTACCAGTTCAATACCGCACCAACCGCAAAGGTGTCGGTGTCTTCGCTCACCAGCGAGCCCTTGCGGCCGTCGATCTCATACTGGTTGTACTCGGCCACCAGCTTGAGGTTGTCGTTGATGGTGCGGAAGTAGGCGATGCCGCGGGTGGAGTAGTCCGCCGCGCTGCCCAGGCCGTTGCCGTCGTCCTCGGTCTTGCCGTAGGACAGCGCCAGGCGGTTCTTGCCCCAGGTGTAGGAGCCCTGCAGCAGCATGCCGCGGCTGTCCACCTCGCGCAGCGCGGCTTCGCCGGCGTTGTTGGTGAAGAAGGGGTTGATGCCCTTGGCGGTGAAGCCCGAGCCGGTCAGCGACACGCCACCGAACTTGGCCTGGATGCCGTAGCCCAGGCCCTTGGAGGTGACGTCGTCGACCTGGTCGTTGGTGTTCTTCGAGGTCTGGTAGGCGCCGTTGACCCAGCTGTAGATCTGCGCGCCGCCCAGGTCGAACTGGTAGCTGATCTCGCTCTCGTAGCGCGGGTTGTCCTGGTAGGCCTTGTCGTCCAGGCCATCGCTGGCGTCCTTGTCGATCTGGTTGGTGTCGATCGGGTCCATGATGCCCACCGCCACGCGCAGGCCGTCCACCAGGTTGTTGTTGCGGTAGGTGATCTGCGAGGTGGGGAACGGGTACGGGTAGCCGGTGCCGATGTTGCCGAAGGACACGCCCTTGCCGTCCACCAGGCCGAGGGTGTCGCTGGCGTTGCCGAAGCCGGCCAGCAGTTCGTCGAGGAAGATGTTCGAGCGCGAGAACAGGCCGAAGTCCTTGCCGATCAGCACCTCGCCCCAGTCGCCGGCCACGTTGCCGTAGAACTGCCGCACGTCGATGGCGGTGTCGGTGCCGTCCTGCTCGCTGTCGTTGATGGTCACCCAGAACGAGGAACGCCCGGTGAGGGTCAGGCCGTCGATCTTCTTGCCGAAGTTGAAGCCGATGTAGTTGGGCAAAAAGCCCATCTTCACCCGCGACTGGCGGCGGTCGTAGGTGTCGCCCTCGCGGTCCACGTCGCTGTTGACGTAGAAGGCGTTGAAGTAGCCGTCGGTGGAGAAGGTGGTGTCGTCCTTGTCGTACAGCTTGATGTCGGCGACGGCCGGCAGGCAGCCCAGGCTGCCCAGCGAGGCCAGGGCCAGGGGCAGGAAACGGCGAATGGCGGTGTTGTTCTTGTTCATGACGCGCTCCGCAGGGGATGGATGACCGTTCGGGGTCGTGGCGGAGGCGATTATCGAAACGCCCCGCGCGGCGCCATACGCTGCTTTGGGCGCACTTCGGCGCTGCTTGCGTGGGGCTTGCCGGATCGCTGCGCAAGGCCATGGCACCAGGCCACCACAAGGCCCGGCGCCTTGGTCGCGGGGGTAGCGGCACCTTGGCAGCGGGCCTTGCGGCGCAGGACCAAAGTCGCAGGCGCACGTGCCCGGGGCGGTACGCCCGGGCAGTAGCGGAAGAAGGTGTAGAAAAGAGATCAGGCGCGGTTGGTCAGCAGCCAGCAGCCGCCCTGCTCGTCCAGCAATGCGGCATGGGCGGCCTGGAGATCGGTGCGAGTGATGCGGCGGGCGGCCTCGGCCACGCGTTGCGCGTGATCGGCATCCACGCCGGCGAGTTGGTCGCGCCAGGCCGCGTTCTCGCCGGCCGGCTCGTTCGCCAGGCTATGGGCGAGGTCGTGCAGGCGGGCGTCGGGCAGTTCGCCCAGGGAGATGGCGGCGTCTTCCAGGAAGGTGCGCAGGTGGCCGAACAGCGCGTCCGGCTGCGCGTGCGGCGACTGCACGGCGAACAGCAGCCCGCGCCAGCCGGCGACCTGGCGGAAGCCGCAGAACAGCGCATAGCCCAGGTTCAACTCGACGCGCAGGCGCTGGTAGAAGCCGCCTTCCAGCTCGCGCGCCAGCAGGCGCCAGGCGGCTTCCTGCGGTGCATCCCGCCCTGGCAGCGGGTAGAACAGCAGCAGCGCCGACTCGCCTTCACCCGCCATGTCGCAGCGATGGCGGCCCGGAACCAGTGCCGTCGGCAACAGCGGCTCCGTCGCCAACAGGCCGGGCACCCGACTTGGCTGGGGCAGTTCGGCATTACGCGCCAGCACATCCCAGCGCGCCAAAGACCAGTCCGGCAAAGCCGCACCCTCCCCCGCCAACTGGACCGGCAAGGCGTCGAGCAGGCGGCGGATCGGCAGTTCGGCGGCCTTCTGCTGCCGCTCGCGCAACAGCAGGCGCTCCCCCTGGGCCAGCACTGCCGCGGGGGGCTCGGCCAGTAGCGCCAGGGCGCTGTCCAGGCAGCTTTCCAGGCGGTCGGCCGGGCCTTGCAGGCCCAGGGCCCAGTCGGCGCCCTCCTCGTCCAGGCGCAGGCTCACGCCATTGCGCCGCGCCAGCCCGGCCAGCGGGCGCAGGCCGTGGCGCACAGCGAGGAAGTGGCTATGGGCTGGCGCGCTCGGGAAGCGCCAACGCAAATGGATCGCTCCCGTTGCCGCCGTGCTGACCGCAGGCGGCGCCGCAAAACGCCAAGGCTGAGGGGCAAAGGCTACGGGCTCGACCGGACTGCGCCCCAGGTGCAGGTCGAAGCCGGCTACGCAGGCGGGCTGGCCCGGCGCATCCGCCGCGACCAGCAGGCGGACCAGACGCGAAGCGTCCAGCGCCGCCAGCCATTGCGGCGAGACCGGCGCCGGCAGGCCCCGGGCACGCCGTTGCAGTTGCTCCAAGGGAGGCAGTTGCCGTGCTTCGTTCGCCACCAAGGCAACGCCGCCACCCTCGCGCAGCGCCCGCAGCCAATCGAGAAAGGCCGCCTCGACCTGCGCGGCATCCCGCGCCTGCGCCAGTTCGAAGGTCGCCGCCAGCAACGCCTGCCCCGGCGCGCGGTAGGCCACCCGCAAGCTCGCCGCATCGCACAGCCCGCGCTCGCCCAGCCAGGCCAGCAATCCACCCTCCGCCTCGTCGCCCAGCAGGCCGGCCAGGGCATCGACGGTCTGCTCGGCGGCGGCCTCCAGCTCGGCCACGGCGAAGCCCAGCACCAGGCGCGGCGCACCGGGCAGGCGCAGGTGCAGCCTGTCGCCGGCCAGCGGCGCCAGGGCCGGCGGCAGGTCGCGGGTCGGCACCGGGCCGGCCGGGCAATCCCCGCAGTGCCGGGCGGCCAGGGCCTGCAACTCGTCGAGGGACTGCGGCCCCTGCAGCCACAGCTGCACATTGCCGGGCCGGTAGAAGCCGCCATGGAAGTCCCGCAGCGCGCCCTGGAAATCCGCCGCCTCCACCGCCAGGCTGGCGCGCCGGCCGGCCACGAAGCGGCGCAGCGGATGCCCCTCGGCCACCCCGGCGGCCAGGGCCGCGTCGATCAGCGTGCCGGCATCGCTGGCGCGGGCGATGTATTCCGCCTCCAGCACCTCGCGCTCGCCGAGTTGCGCGCTAACTTCCAACCGCGGCCGGGCCAGCATGTCGAGCAGGCGCGCCAGCCCGCCGTCCAGCTCCGCGGCGGGCACTTCGAAGAAGTAGTCGGTAGTGCGCGCCCGGGTGCTGGCGTTCAGCCGCCCGCCCCGCGCCTGCACCCAGGGCATCAGCCGCTCGCCCGCGGCGAAGCACGCGCCGCCGAGGAACAGCAGGTGTTCGAGGAAATGCGCGAGCCCGGGGTGCGCCCGCGGCTCGTCATGGCTGCCGGCCGCCACCCGCGCCAGGGCGGCGGCGCGGGTGGCCTGCGGGTCGTGCACCAGGGTCAGCCCCAGGCCGTTGGCCAGGACGACCTGGCGGGCCTGCGGGGGCGCGGCGTTGCGGTTCATGGGCAATCCAGCGGTGTTCTGCCGCCACCTTACCCGCACGCCGGAGGAAGGGAATAGTGCTTTGGAGGGGTCAGGGGTCGCTGGCGCTGATGACGCCCGTGCGCACCTGCTCGGCCATGGCGATCAGCCGTTCGGCATCGCCCTGCAGGAAGGCCGCCATGCGCACCAGGTGCACCGCCTGGGACGCCGGCAGCTGCTCGGCGGCCCGCCCCAGGTCGGTCGCCAGTCCCTCATGGCGGAAGGCCATGTTCAATAATTCGCGCCGCAGCCGCTGGCTCGCTTCGTTCAGGCCCATGACGCACCCTCGCTGGCAATCGAAAACTCCAGCATAGACGAGCCGGCCTGCGCGCCCCGCCGGCCGTCATACCCAGGTATGCCGGGCCTATACCCATGTGCATTTCTGGCCTCCGGGCCGCGTTCCTATAATCGCCGTCCGAAGTCACGCGCCGGGCAAGCCCGGGCGCTTGACCTTGACACTAGCGTCAAGCCCCTAGAGTTCCGCCGGTGGAGGTGAACATGCAGATTGGCGAACTGGCACTGCGTACCGGCGCGAGCACCCGCGCGCTTCGTCATTACGAAGCCCGGGCGCTGATCGCGTCGTCGCGGCTGGAAAACGGTTATCGCGACTACGCCCCGGCCATGGTGCAGCGCGTGCGCTGGATACGCGAACTGATCGAGTGCGGCTTCAGCACCCGGCAGATCCACGGCCTGTTGCACTACCTGGAGGAGGAGGAAGACAGCGAAGGCTTCCTCGCCTGCCTGCAGCGGCACCTGGAGAAGCTCCAGGCGCTGGACGCGCTCCAGGCCCGGCTCGCCGATCGCCGCGCGAAGCTGGCGGAGAAGATCGGGCGCTACCTGCCGCTGCCGGCCGATCCTGCATGGCAATCCCCCACGCAAACTCACTCGGCAACGACGTTGGAGGAACGATGGGAAAGCTGAATGACAAGATCGCGCTCGTGACGGGCGGCAACAGCGGCATCGGCCTGGCCACCGCGCAGCGGTTCGCCCGGGAGGGCGCGACGGTGGTGATCACCGGGCGACGCCGCCAGGTGCTGGACGAGGCCGTCGGGCAGATCGGCGGCAACGCCCTGGGCATCTGCGCCGACGCCAGCCGGCTGGCCGATATCGACGCGCTGTACCAGCGTATCGGCCAGCTGTACGGGCGGCTCGACGTGCTGGTCGCCAATGCCGGCATCATCCGCCCCGCCGCGGGCGAACAGGTGGACGAGGCGCAGTTCGACGAGCAGTTCGACATCAACGTCAAAGGCGTCTTCTACAGCATCCAGAAGGCCCTGCCGCTGCTGCGCGACGGCAGCTCCATCGTGCTGGTGTCGTCCATCGCCCACCTCAAGGCCCTGGACGCCCATGTGGTGTACGCCGCCACCAAGGCCGCCGTCCGCTCCTTCGCGCGCAGCTGGGCGGGGGAGCTCAGGCTGCGCAACATCCGCGTCAATTGCCTGAGCCCGGGCCCGGTGCTGACGCCGATCATCGGCAAGATGGGCATCGGCGACGAGCAGTTCGCCGCCTTCGAAAGGCAGGTGACGGGCCTGATTCCCCTGGGCCGGCTCGGCCGCCCCGAGGAGCTGGCGAACGCCGCGCTGTTCCTCGCCTCGGACGACAGCAGCTTCGTCACCGGCGTCGACCTGTGCGTGGACGGCGGCCTATCGCAGCTCTAGGGCCTGGCCCGGGCAGCCCCGCAGGTCGAAGCGGACCAACGCGCCACGCGGCGGGTTGGCCAGGGCCTGCAGCTGCCCGCCATGAGCCTCGATGATCGAGCGGCAGATCGACAGGCCCATGCCCAGGCCGCTGGGCTTGGTGGTGTAGAAAGGCGCGAAGACCTGCCCGGCGTCCTGGGCGGCGAAGCCCGGCCCGGTGTCGCTGACGCTCACCCGCACGCCGCCTGCGCCGTCCGGCGCCGTCTCGATGTCCAGCCGGCGCACGCCGTCGTCGACCTCGCCCATGGCCTCGATGGCGTTGATGATCAGGTTGAGCAGCACCTGCTGCAGTTCCACCCGGTCGCCCTCCACCGGCGGCAGGCCCTCGGCCAGCCGCGTACGCACCGTGGCGCCGCCCTTGGCGGCCTGGCCGCGGGTGAACTCGACCATTTCCAGGATCGCCTCGTTGATGTCCAGCGCGCTCTTCTGCGACGGCGCCTTGCGCAGCAGCCCGCGGATGCGCTTGAGCACGTCCGCGGCGCGGTTGGCGTCCTTGACGATGCGTTCGAGCCCCTGCCCCACCTCGCCCAGGTCCGGCGGCTGCGCGCCCAGCCAGCGCTGCGCCGCGTAGGCGTTGGTGATGGTCGCGGCAATCGGCTGGTTGACCTCGTGGGCGATGGACGCGGTGAGCTGGCCCATGGTCGCCACGCGGTTGGCGTGGGCCAGTTCGCCCTGCACCTCGCGGTAGCGTCGCTCGCGTTCGGCGAGGTCGCGGTACAGCCGGGCGTTCTCCAGCGAGGCGGCAGCCTGCGAGGCCACCAGCTTGAGCACGGCGGTGCGCGCCGGGCTGAAGGCGCGGGCTGTCAGGTTGTTCTCCAGGTACAGGGCGCCGCTGAGCTGCCCCTGGTTCATCAGCGGCAGGCAGAGGATGGAGCGCGCCTGGCGGTTGCGCACGTAGGGCGAGCTGGCGTATGCCGCCTCGGCCAGGGCGTCGTCCAGCGCCAGGCTCTCGCCGGTGCGCAGCACCTGGTAGAGCAGCGCCTCCGGCAGCAGCGCCTCGCTCAGCGGCTCGTCGCGCAGTTGCAGGCGCGGCGCGTCGTCGTCGACCGTCACCTGCGCCACGATGCGCGGCCCCTCGGCGCCCTGGAGCACCAGCACGCCGCGCTCGGCGCCGGCCTGTTCGAGGGCGGTGCGCATGACGCTGTCCACCAGCCGCTCCAGCACGATTTCGCCGGAGGTGGTCTGCAGCACCTTGAGCACGGTGGCCAGGTCCAGCTGCTCCACCGGGGCGGCCATGGTGGCGGTGGGGCCCGGCGCCGGCGCCTGCTCGCCGAGGAAGGGATGCCGCGCCTCCAGCTGCCGCAGCTTGCCCTCGGCGCCCCAGCGCCGGTAGCAGGCATACGCGCCCTGCAGGTAGACGCGGGCCACCCTGTCGAGCCCGCGCGCGGCGTAGCAGGCGGCCGCCAGTTCGTTGGCCAGCGCCTCCACCTGGAGGAAGCCGTCGTCCTGGGCGGCGCGGATGGCCTGCTCGTAATGCAGCTCGGCGTCGGCCACGCGGCCCTGCAGGCGGGCGAGTTCGGCCTCCAGCAGCAGGACGTGGCAGCTGAAGTTAGCCGGGCAGAGGTCGGCCCATACCCGCAGTTCGTCCCGGTGCGCGGCTATTGCGTCCAGGCGGCTATCGTCCGGCGAGGCGGCATCGCACAGCGCGGCATGGGCGAGCGCATCGAAGAAGCAGTACTCGCCCTCCTCGATGAACGCGTGGGAAGTCCACAGCAACGGCTGCGCCTGGGCCGAGGCCTCCAGCGCCGCCGCGTACTCGCCGGCGAAGTAGCGCGCCTGCAGCTTGCGGATCCAGTACCAGCAGCTGTACACCCGCGAGGCGCCGGCCAGGCGCGCCTCGGTATCCGCCTCGCGGAAGCCGCCCTGGTCGAGGTGGCCGAAGCGCGGGGCCAGGCCGCGCAGGGTACGGATCAGCGCGAGCTGGTTGTCGAGGAAGTCGATCACCAGGCCGAAGCCGACCTTGCCGGCGTAGGCCAGGCCGCGTTCCGCCTCGGCCTGCAGTTCGGGCAGCGGCTCGCCGCTGAACAGCAGGTTGGACACCAGGCTGTTGCAGGCAAAGGCGCCGAACGGCAGGTCGCCGGTGCGGTTGGCGCTGTCGAACACGCGGCGCAGCTGCTCCTCGCAGGCGCGCACCGGCTGCACCCAGCGCTGGGCGAACAGCGAGAACGACAGGTAGGTGCGCGCCTCGTAGCGTTCCAGGCGGCGGCGTTCGACGAGTTCGCAGCCGAGCCGGCCGAACTGGAAGCCGGCCTGGTAGTCGCCGAAGCGCCGCCCGGCGACCCGCGGGATGTTGGCGTAGGCCACGCAGGAGGCGTCGCCGTTGCCGTGTTCCAGGCTCAGGTTGATGGCCTTGCAGATGGTCAGGCAGGCCAGGTTGCCGTCGGTGTGCAGGGCCGGCGAGAACAGCGTGGTCAGCGCCTCGATGGTGGCCAGGGCGAGCGGCTCGCGCATCGGCGGCAGGTCGATGAGCGTGTCGATGGGCCGCGTGCCGAGCTGGGCGCGGATGCGCTCGTACTCGGCCTGCACCGTGGCGTCGTCCGGGTGGGCCGGCCAGTCGATGCCCACGTGGCGGAGGAAGTCCAGGCAGACCGCCACGGCATCGTCGCGGCGGTCGAGGATCAGGTAGACGTCCACCTGCAGGCAGGCCACCCAGGCGCGCTGCACGGTCGTCGCGGCGCGCCCGGAGAGCATCCGCAGGCGCTGCTCGGCCTGGGCCACCTGGCCGGTGGCGAACTCGCATTCGGCGCGGCCGGACTCCAGGGCGAACAGCAGTTCGTGGCGGCCCTGCCAGCTCGCCTCGTCCAGCAGCTCCACGCCGCGGGCGAAATAGGCCAGCGCCGAGGCATAGGCGGTCGAGGCCTTGGCCCGCTGCCCGGCGAGCAGGTTGAACCCGGCCAGGCGCTCGCGCTCGGCCGGCTCGGCGATCAGCGCGGCGCCGCGGTTGAGCTGGCCGACGATCTCGAAGATCGCCTCTTCGCGCGCCTGCGGCGGCGTCTGCTCGGCCAGCAGGCGGCCGATCCGCAGGTGCGCCGCGGCGCGCTCGGCCTGGGGGATCAACAGGTAGGCCGCTTCGTGGATACGGTCGTGGGCGAAGGCGTAGGCGCCCTCCCCGCGCTCCACCAGTTCCTGGCGGATGGCGTCCCACAGGGCCCGCTGCAACTGGCTGCGCGATAGCGCCAGCACGCTGCCCAGGGTCGCGGCCTCGGCGCGGTTGCCCAGGCAGGCCAGCTGCTGCAGCACCTCCTGGGTCTGCGCCGGCAGGCGCGCCAGCTTGTCGAGCATCAGGTCGACGACGTTGTCGGTGTAGCCCATCGCCTGGATGCGCCCGAGGTCCCAGCGCCACTGCCGCGCCTGCGCCTCGAAGGCCAGCAGGCCCTCCTCGGCCAGGGCCTGGAGGAACTGGATGACGAAGAACGGGTTGCCGGCGGTCTTGTCGTGCACCAGCTGCGCCAGCGGGCGGATGTGCGCCGGCGCGCCGTGCAGGGCCTCGGCGATCAGCTGTTCGACGTGGCCGCGGCCCAGCGGCGCCAGGCGGATCTCGTCGATGCGCACCTGCGCCTTGCCGACCTTGCGCAGCGTGGTGCGCAGGGGGTGGGCGTCGTCCACCTCGTTGCTGCGGTAGGCGCCGAGCAGCATCAGGTGGCGCAGGTCGTCGCTGGTCAGCAGGTCTTCCAGCAGGTCGAGGGTGGCCGCATCCAGCCATTGCAGGTCGTCGAGGAACAGCGCCAGCGGGTGTTCCGGCCGGGCGAACACGCCGATGAAGCGCTTGAGCACCAGCAGGAAGCGGCGCTGCGCCTGCTGCGGTTCCAGCGCCGGCAGCGGCGGCGGCTCGCCGATGATCAGCTTCAGCTCCGGGATCAGCTCGGTCATCACCCGCGCATTGGCGCCCAGCGCCTGCAGCAGGGCCTGGCGCCAGCGCGCCAGCTCGCGGTCGTTCTTGCCCAGGAGCATGCGCACCAGGCCCTGGAAGGCCTGCACCAGGGTGGAGTACGGGATGTTGCGCTTGTACTGGTCGAACTTGCCGGAGGCGAACAGCCCGCGCGGCGGCACCAGCAGCTTGTGCAGCTCGTTGACCACCGAGGACTTGCCGATGCCGGAGTAGCCGGACACCAGCACCAGCCCCGGCGCATCGCCCGCGACTATGCGTTCGAAGGCGGCCACCAGGGTGCCGACCTCGCGTTCGCGGCCGTAGAGCTTCTCGGGGATCAGCAGGCGCTCCGGCACGCTGTGCCCGTCCAGCGGGAAGTCGTCGATGCGCCCGTTGCGCTGCCAGCTCGTCAGGCAGCGGCGCAGGTCGTGCTCCAGCCCGGCGGCGCTCTGGTAGCGCTCCTCGGCGGTCTTGGCCAGCAGCTTCATGACCAGCTGCGACAGCGGCGCGGGGATGCTCGCCACCCGCGCCGTGGGCGGCACCGCCTGGCGCGCGATGTGGCAGTGCACCCACTCCATGGCCTCGCTGGCGGCGAACGGCAGGTCGCCGGTGAGCATCTGGTAGAGGGTGATGCCCAGGGCGTAGAGGTCGCTGCGCGAGTCGATCGAGCGGTTCATCCGCCCGGTCTGCTCGGGCGCCATGTAGGCCAGGGTGCCGGCGATGGTTTCCGGCGGCTCCGGCGCCTGGCGTTCGCGCGGCAGCCACGAGGCCAGGCCGAAACCTGTGAGGCGCACGCGGCCGTCGGCGCAGTCGACCAGGATGTGCGGCGGCTTCAGGTCCTTGTGCACCAGGCCGCGCTGGTGCAGGTGGCCCAGGGCCGCGCTGATGCCCACGGCCAGCTGCAGGAAGCGGCCGGTCTCCATGGGCGCGCCCAGTTGCGCGGACAGCGGCTCGCCGCCGGGGTCCTCCAGCACCAGCAGGCTGCGCCCGCCCTCGCGCAGCAGCTCCAGCGGGCGCACCGCCCAGGCGCCGTCCAGTTCGTCCTTCAGGCCGAACTCGTGGGCCAGGCGCTCGACGCTGGCGGGCTGCGGCGGCTCGCCGGCCGGGCGCGCGAGCAGCACACCGAGCCCCTCCTGGCGCGGATGCCGGCCACGGCTGAACACCCGCTCGCCGTCGTCCCAGAGAACCTGTCGTCTATCGCTCATCCGCGCTCCACGCCGCGCCCGCTCAGGGGGCCCGGCGCGTCTGCGGCGCGATGCCCAGGGCCTCGGACTTGCGCACCAGGTCCGCCACCGAGCGCGCTGCCAGCTTGCGCATCAGCTGCCCGCGGTGGACCTTCACCGTCACCTCGCTGAGGTTCAGCTCGGCGGCGATCTGCTTGTTCATCAGGCCGGCCACCACGTAGCCCATCACCTCCCGCTCGCGGGGGGTGAGCGCGGCGTAGGCCTCGCGCAGCCCGGCGCTGGAGCGCTCGGCGGCGAGCCGTTCGGCGTCCTTGGCCAGGGCGTTGGCCACGGCGTCAAGCATGTCCTGGTCGCGGAACGGCTTGGCGAGGAAGTCGACCGCGCCGGCCTTCATGGCCTTGACGGTCATGGCGATGTCGCCGTGGCCGGTCATGAACACGATGGGCATGCGCAGGCCGTGCTTCTCCACCTGTTCCTGGAAGGCCAGGCCGCTTTCGCCGCGCAGGCGCACGTCGAGCACCAGGCAGCTGGGGGCGTCGTCGCGGGGGAAGGCGAGGAAGTCCGCGGGGGACTCGAAGGTCTCCACGCGCAGGCCGATGGAGCGCAGCAGCCCGGACAGCGCCAGGCGCATCGACTCGTCGTCGTCGACCACGTAGACCACCGGCTCCCTGGGCTTGGCGCTACCCTGCTGCGCCCCCGATTGCGACCACGAATTCATCCGGCTTGCTCTCCTGCGACCGACGCCGCGCCTGGCATACGACTGAAAAAACTAGTCCACCACGGCGCCTCCGACAACGCGGCGGGACGCCCGGCATCCGGACGAAGTTAGCGCGCCGCCGCGCCCGCTCGCCAGGACAGAAATCCCAGGTTATCGGCCAGCGCCGGCGCCGGGCTTGCCAAGCGCCGCCGCAGGCGGTATCTCGCTGCTGGTTGGAATCGGCATGGCAGTGTTGGCAATGAGCGTCCCCCCAAGCGACAACCCCCAGAATGCGTTGCCCGGCAACGGCCCGCGCGAGGTGCTGTTCGTGGCCTACCCGGACATGGGCCTGCTCGACCTCAGCGGCGCCCAGACGGTGTTCTGGGCCGCCTCCAAGGCACTGGCCGAACGCGGCCTGCCCGGCTACCGCCTGCACACCGCGAGCCTGGCCGGCGGCCTGGTGCGCACCGTGGAAGGCCTGGCGGTGGACAGCACGCGCCTGCCGCCGCCGCACGCCGTGGCGGCCGACACCCTGGTGGTGCCCGGCGCCCCGGACATCTGCCACACGCTGGACAGCCACGCCGAGCTGGCAGCCTGGATCAGCGCCGCCGCGCCGCGCATCCGGCGCGTCGCCTCGGTGTGCAGCGGCGCCTTCCTGCTGGCCCGCGCCGGCCTGCTCGACGGCCGCCGCGCCGCCACCCACTGGGCCCTGTGCGACGCCCTGCGCCAGCGCTTCCCGGAGGTGGAAGTGGACGCCGACGCGATCTTCATCCAGCAGGGCGAAACCTGGACCTCGGCGGGCGTGAGCGCCGGCATCGACCTGGCCCTGGCGCTGGTGGAAGCCGACTGCGGCCGCGAGGTGGCCATGGCCGTGGCCCGCGAACTGGTGGTGTACCTCAAGCGCCCCGGCGGCCAGGCGCAGTACAGCACCCTGCTGCAGTCCCAGGCCGCGGACAGCCCGCTGTTCGACGAGTTGCACCTGTGGCTGGCCGAGCACCTGGGCGAGCGCAGCCTCACGGTGGAGCAACTGGCCGAGCGCGTGCGGATGAGCCCGCGCAATTTCTCGCGGGTCTACAAGCAGCGCACCGGCCGCACCCCGGCCCGGGCCATCGAGCTGTTCCGCCTGGAGGCCGCCCGGCGCCTGCTGGAGCACTCGACGCAGAGCATCGAGCAGATCGCCCGGCAATGCGGCTTCGGCAACGAGGAGCGGATGCGCGTCACCTTCCAGCGCCACCTGTCGATCGCCCCGCGCGACTATCGCAGCCGCTTTACCCGTGAGGCCTGAGTGCTGCCCTCGTATTCGTATCCATGAACTTGCCCTTCATCGATCAAGGCAAGTTGCCAAGTTGCGGAAAGTGCCTCGACGGAAGTTTGCAAGAACCCATACCCAGGTCTCGCCGGACTATACCCAGGTATACTTCTTCGCCTTGTTCGCTGGCGTATCTTGAAGTCTCGACAGATACCGCCACGAGCAATTCCAGATGGCCCAAGAACCCCCGAGTCGCCATACGGCCGTGATTGCCGTGGTCGACGACGATGACTCCGTGCGCGCGGCGCTGGAGAGCCTGCTGCGCGCCAGCGGCTATCGCGTGCGCAGTCATTCCAGCGCCCTGGACTTCCTCGCCGCCGGAGAGCCCGGCGAGGCGCAGTGCCTGGTGTCCGACGTGCAGATGCCCGGCATGAGCGGCCTGCAGCTGCACGCAAGGCTCATCGCCATGGGCCTGCGCATTCCCGTCATCTTCATCACCGCCTACCCCGAGGCGGTCCCCGCCCCGCTCGCCTGCCTGCCCAAGCCGTTCGACGCCGAGCGCCTGCTCGCGTGCATCGAAACCGCCCTGCGCCAGCCGCGCTGAAACTTCCCCGGCAAGTCCTGTCGATACCTGGGTATATATCCGCCAGACCAACGCACTATTCCGCGAACCCCATGTAGAAGTGTGCGGCGCAACTTCCCCGAATAGCATGAATTCCACAGCGGACGACTCGACAGTCACGCCGGGCTTGGAGCCGAAACTTCAAGGTCATTCATCACTACGTATATTCGGGAGCAAATCATGAAACAGCAGATTCTGGTGGTGGGCGCAGGCTTCGGTGGGCTCTGGAGCGCCTTGAGCGCGGCACGCCTGCTGGACCGACACGAGCGTCACGACGTGCAGATCAGCCTCCTCGCGCCCCAGGCGGAGCTGCGCATCCGCCCGCGCTTCTACGAACCCGACGTGGGCCGCATGTTCGCCCCGCTGGACGCGCTGTTCGACACCGTGGGCATCCGCTTCGTCCAGGGCAGCGCCGAGCGCATCGACGAGCAGGCGCAGAGCGTCGGCTACCGCGACGCCGCCGGCCGCCAGGGCGAGCTGGGCTACGACCGCCTGGTGCTGGCCACCGGCAGCCAGCTCGCCCGGCCGCCGGTGCCGGGCCTGGACAGCCACGCCTTCGACGTCGACCAGATCGAGTCCGCGGCGCGCCTGGAAGCGCACCTCAAGGCCCTGCGCAACCGCCCCGCCAGCCCGGCGCGCAACACCGTGGTGGTGGTCGGCGGCGGCTTCACCGGCATCGAGACCGCCACCGAAATGCCGGCGCGCCTGCGCGAAGCGCTGGGCGCGGAGCAGGACATCCGCGTGATAGTCGTCGACCGCGGCGCGCAGGTGGCCGCCGCCCTGGGCGAAGGCATCCGCCCGTCGATCATCGAAGCCTCCACAAAGCTGGGCATCGAATGGGTGCCCGATGCCAGCGTCGCTGCGGTGGACGCCGACGGCGTGAGCCTGGCCGACGGCCGTCGCATCGACAGCCACACGGTCATCTGGACCGGCGGCCTGCGCGCCAGCCCGCTGACCGGGCAACTGAGCGGCGAACGCGACGCCCTGGGCCGCCTGCACGTGGACGGCAACCTCAAGGTGCGCGGCCAGGCCAAGGTGTTCGCCGCCGGCGACGTCGCCTACGCCGCCACCGACGACCTCGGCAACCACGCGGTGATGTCCTGCCAGCACGCCATCTCCCTGGGCCGCCACGCCGGCAACAACGCCGCCGCCGACCTGCTGGGCGTGCCGCCCACCCCCTACCGCCAGCCCAAGTACGTGACCTGCCTGGACCTGGGCGCCTGGGGCGCGGTGTACACCGAGGGCTGGGACCGCCAGGTCAAGCTGCTGGGCGAGCAGGCCAAGGAGCTGAAGACGCAGATCAACACCCTGTGGATCTACCCGCCGGCAGCCGACCGCAGCATCGCCCTGGCGGCGGCCGATCCGCTTATCCCGGTGGCCTGACACCCTGAACGCGTAGGGCGCATAACCGTTCGCGGTTATGCGCCGCCGGGGCGTCCGGCGTGGCCTGGAATTGTAGGATGGGTTGAGCTTGCGATACCCATGCTGCCGTGGCGATGGGTATCGCTTCGCTCAACGCCATCCTGCGAAAAGCCGTGCTTCCCTGGAGACGTAGGAGCGGATTCATCCGCGATCAGGCGAATGTCGAAAACCAGCCCTCACCCCTGCGCGCTCGGCACCTCGTCCTCACTGATGCAATGCTCGATCTCGGTCACCTTGCGCAACGCCTGGTCCGAGCAGGGATAGGCCCCGAAAATACGCCCCTGGTAGAACACCACCCAGACGAATCCCAACGGCTCCCCATCCGCCAGCCCGCGGACCAGCGACTGGAACCCGGGGGGCAGGTCGTCGATATGCATCTGTGCCATACCGCGCAGGATCATGGCCGCTCACCTCTGGCTCGGAAGGCTGCATTCTCGATGCCCGCGGGCCTGCGGGCAATACGACGGAAGCAGCCCCGCCGCCGCTAGCGCGCCGCGGCGCCCAGCGGCGGGAGCAGTTCGGTGGCGATCAGCGGCAGCTTCGGCGGCGCCCTGAAATCGATGGGCAGACGGGCCTGGGCCGCGGCAACGGAGGCTTCCACGCCCAGCAGGCCGAGGGTCAGCTCGGCGACATCCTCGATCATCTCCATGGGCAGCCGGCCCTGGTAGATCTCCTGCATCACGCCGTAGGAACTGCCGGAAACCATCGCGATCACCGCGGACTCGTTGCTGACGTGAAAGGCGCCGTTGTCCATGCCGTTCTCCAGGTCGCGCCGGAAGAACTGCCGCACGCCCAGGATGAAGTGCTGGGTGGGTAGGTTGGCGTCGAACAGCAGATGGCCGACGGCGTGCCCCGGCGCGGCCATGCGCAAGGTCTGGCGCACGGAGGTGGCGACTATGGCGCGCAGGTCCGTCATCCCCTCGGTGACCTCGACGACGGCCTGGCGGGCGGCCATGACCAGCAATTCGAAGACGTCGTCCAGCACGTCCTCGCGGGTCCGGTAGTAGTTGTAGAAGGTGCCGGGGGCCATCTCGGCCCGCTCGGTCAGGTTGTAGACCGTCAGGGCGCCCGCCCCGCCTTCGAGGGCCAGTTCCTGGGCCGCGATCAGCAGTTTGCTGCGTGTCCTGTCTCGTTTGCCTATGGCCATAGATGCTCCGTTTGCTTGCCACGAAGAATAGCGGACAGGCCAGGTATTGAAAATCTTTCATTTCTGAAATACCTTCAATTAACGCTTCCAAACAATAACAATGGAGCCGGCCCCGATGCCCATCCAACAACGCATTGCCTTTGCGTGCAGCCCCAGTGCCCTTCGCTCCCGCCTGCCGGCATCTGCCGGCAGCCACGTCGCCGCCGGAGGGTACGCCGCATGATCCTGCGCAACCTGGCCGACATCGAACACCTGGAACGCACCCCGCTCGCCGCCCACGACCTGCCGCAGAACACCTACGCGGCCCTGCAGCGCAGCGCGCAACGCAGCCCGGAGGCCCCGGCGCTGAGCTTCTTCTTCGATGCCGAACATTACCAGCAGGCCTGGCACTGGAGCCATGCCGAACTGTTCGCCCGCATCACCCGCACGGCCAATGCCCTACATGCGCTGGGCGTCGGCCCGGCCGACGTGGTGGCACTGGTGCTGCCGAACCTGCCGGAAACCCATTTCTGCACCTGGGGCGGCGAGGCGGCGGGCATCGTCATGCCGATCAACCCGCTGCTGGATGGCGCGCAGATGGCCGACCTGCTGCGCGCGGCCAACGCCAAGGTGCTGGTGACCCTGGAACCGACGCCGGGGCAGGACACCTGGGAGCGCCTCGCCCCGCACCTGGACCAGTTGCCGGCGCTGCGCGAAGTGGTCTGGGTGAGCACCGCGCCCTACCTCGACGCCGAGCGCGCCCAGGCCTTGCGCGAGCATGTCGAGCGGCAACGCCAGGGCCGCAACGTCCACGACCTGCATGGCCTGCTGGCGGAACAGCCGGCCGACCGCCTGGCCAGCGGCCGCGTCATCCAGGCCACAGACCCGTCCTCGTACTTCTGTACAGGCGGCACCACCGGCCTGCCGAAGATCGCCGTGCGCACCCACGGCGCCGAGGTCTTCGACGCCTGGGCGCTGGGCGCCGTGCTGGCCGGCGACCCAGCCAACGAGCGCTACTTCTGCGGCCTGCCGCTGTTCCACGTGAACGCCCAACTGGTGACCGGGCTGCGCCCCTGGCTGCAGGGCGGCCACGTCATCCTCGGCACGCCCCAGGGCTACCGCAGCGCCGGGTTGCTCGCGCGCTTCTGGCGGATCGTCGAGCACTACCGGATCACCTTCTTCTCCGGCGTGCCCACCGTCTACGCCACGCTGCTGCAGCAGCCGGTGGGCGATGCCGACATCTCCAGCCTGGACTACGCGCTGTGCGGCGCCGCGCCCATGCCGGTGGAGCTGTTCCGCGAGTTCGAGCGCGTCAGCGGCGTGCGCATCCTCGAAGGCTACGGGCTGACCGAGGGCACCTGCGTGTCGTCCTGCAACCTGCCCGACGGCGAGCGGCGCATCGGCTCCATCGGCCTGCGCCTGCCCTACCAGCCGATGCGCGCGGTGGTCCTCGACGACGACGGCCGCTACCTGCGCGACGCCGAGGTGGATGAAGTGGGCGCCATCGTCCTGCGCGGGCCCAACCTGTTCGCCGGCTACCTGGACGAGGCGCACAACCGTGGCGTGTGGCTGGACATCGACGGCCAGCGCTGGCTGAACAGCGGCGATCTCGGGCGCCTGGATGCCGAGGGCTACTTCTGGCTCACCGGGCGCAAGAAGGAACTGATCATCCGCGGCGGCCACAACATCGATCCCAAGCAGATCGAGGAGGCCCTGCAGGGGCACCCGGCGGTGGCCCTGGCGGCCGCGGTGGGCAGCCCGGACGCCTATGCCGGCGAGGTGCCGGTGGCCTACGTGCAACTGGTGCAGGGCGCCCGGGCCGACAGCGAGGAGCTGCTGGCCTTCGCCGCCCGCCACGTCAGCGAACGCGCCGCGGTGCCCAAGCGCATCGAGATTCTCGCCAGCCTGCCGGTGACGCCGGTGGGCAAGCTGTTCAAGCCCGCCCTGCAACGCCGCGAGATCGAGCGCGTGGTGCGCCAGGAGGCCGCCCAGGCCGGCTACGCGGTTGAAGTGGAAGTCATCCAGGACGGCCGCCGCGGCACCCTCGCCCGGCTCCAGGGCCCGGACCGCCACGACCTGGCCGCGGCGCTGGGGCGCTACGCCTTCCAGGTCGAATGCCTGCCATGAACGACCGCGCCTTGCTTGCGCACTGACGAATTTTCGCCAACCGCCCCGGCGGGAAAGCCGGGGAGTTGATGCAAGTCGCCAGCAAGGCGCCAGCGAAGTTTGACCGCAACCGACCGAGCGAGGGCCCAGACCACGGAAAAACACAATAAGAATCAATAGGAAGCCCTCTCCGGCAGAGGCTATGCATGGCGCCGCGCAGCGCGCCTGGTACAGCCATTGCCCTGGATGAGCCCAGTGCCTGCCGCTTCCGGATTTTCTCGAGCAAGGGAACCTTTCACGTCGCCGCCGCGAAGAACGCCGCGTTCCTCGCAGGGGACCTGTCTGCCCCGAAAAAAGTGCACTGCATGCCACACAACAACAAAAAGGTATGAGTCATGAACCACAAACCCATGTTCCGGCACCGCGCCTGCGTGCCCCTGGCGCTCGGCCTGGCCGGCAGCCTGGCCGTTCCGGCCTACGGCGTGACCTTCAATGCCGGCGAGATCGAAGGCCAGTTCGACAGCACCTTCAGCCTGGGCGCCAGCTGGGCCCTGCGCGGCGCCGACTCCAGGCTGGTCGGCGAGAACAACGGCGGCAAGGGCCTCGCCACCGGCACCGACGACGGCCGCCTGAACTTCAAGAAGGGCGAGACCTTCTCGAAGATCTTCAAGGGCCTGCACGAACTGGAACTGAAATACGGCGACAGCGGCGTGTTCGTCCGCGGCAAGTACTGGTACGACTTCGAGCTCAAGGACGAGCACCGCCTCGTCCGGGACATCGACGACCACGGCCGCGAGGAAGGCGCCAAGTCCTCCGGCGGGCAACTGCTCGATGCCTTCCTCTACCACAACTACATGATCGCCGACCTGCCCGGCACCGTGCGCCTGGGCCGGCAGGTGGTCAGCTGGGGCGAAAGCACCTTCATCCAGGGCGGCATCAACAGCATCAACCCGGTGGACGTCTCGGCGTTCCGCCGCCCCGGCGCCGAGATCAAGGAAGGCCTGATCCCGGTGAACATGTTCTACCTGTCCCAGGCCATCACCGACAACCTCTCCGCCGAGGGCTTCTACCAGCTCGGCTGGCAGCAGACGGTGATCGACAACTGCGGCACCTTCTTCTCGCAGAACGACTTCGTCCCCGACGGCTGCAACGGCGTGCCGGTGGGCCCGAACCTGACCGGCAACCCGGCGGCCATGGCGGCGCTCACCCCCTTCGGCATCAACCTCAGCCGCCAGGGCATCGTGGTGCCGCGCCTGGGCGACGACGACGCGCGCGACAGCGGCCAGTTCGGCGTGGCGCTGCGCTGGATGGTGCCGAGCCTGGACACCGAGTTCGGCGCCTACTTCATCAACTACCACAGCCGCCAGCCCTACGTTAATTCCTACTCCAGCCCCAACGCCGACAACCTCAACTTCGTCCCGCAGCTATGCGGCAACCTCGGTATCGGCGACCCCGGCGCCTGCGCCGGCGCCCTGGGACCTGCGCTGAACGACCTGGCGGTGGCCTACCGCCTGGGCACCTCCAGGTACCAGGTCACCTACCCCGAGGACATCCGCCTCTACGGCCTGAGCTTCGCCACCACCCTGCCCACCGGCACGGCGCTGTCCGGCGAGATCAGCTACCGGCCGAACATGCCGCTGCAGCTCAACGCGGTGGACCAGGTGTCGGCCTCCAGCGGCATTCCCGCCCTCTCCCCGCTGCTGTCCTCGGGCGCCTATCCGGTGGCCGACGATGCACTGATCCAGGGCTACCAGCGCAAGCCGGTGACCCAGGCGCAAGTCACCGCCGTGCAGTTCTTCGACCAGGTGATGGGCGCCGACCGGGTGACGCTGATCGGCGAGGTCGGCGCGGTCCACGTCGGCAACCTCGAAGGCAAGGGCGGCCTGCGCTACGGCCGCGACCCGGTGTTCGGCCAGGGCGCGCTGTACCCCGACAACAGCCTGTGCCAGGCCTCCAACAGCCCGGCGACCGCGCGCAACTGCAACAGCCACGGCTTCACCACCGACTTCTCCTGGGGCTATCGCATGCGCGCCATCTGGGAGTACAGCAACCTGATCCCGTCGGTGACGCTCAAGCCCAACATCGCCTGGTCCCACGACGTCGAAGGCTACGCGCCGGAGCCGGGCTTCAACGAAGGCAGCAAGGCCGTCAGCCTCGGCATCGACGCCGACTACCGCAACACCTACAGCGCCAGCCTGTCGGTCACCGATTTCTTCGATGGCCGCTACAACACCAACGTCGATCGCGACTTCGTCGCCTTCAGCGTCGGCATGTCCTTCTGAGCCGGAGTCCCCTCATGAACCACCTGATCAAAGGCACCACCCTCGGCCTTTCGCTGCTGGCCGGCAGCGCCCTCGCCGCCGTCTCCCCGGAACAGGCCGCGGAGCTGGGCAAGCGCCTCACCCCGCTGGGCGCCGAGCGCGCCGGCAACGCCGACGGCAGCATTCCCGAATGGACCGGCGGCCTGCCCAGCAACGCCGGCAGCAAGGACGGCGCGGGCTTCCTGAGCAACCCCTACGCGGCGGAGAAGCCGCTGTTCGTCATCGACGCGAAGAACGTCGACAAGTACAAGGACAAGCTCAGCCCCGGCCAGTTGGCGATGTTCAAGCGCTACCCGGACAGCTACCGCATGCCGGTGTACCCGAGCCACCGCAGCGTCTCGCTGCCCGATGCCATCTACAACGACGCCAAGGCCAACGCCCTGCACGCGAAGATGGTCAAGGACGGCAACGGCCTGGCCGACTTCCTCACCGCCTACCCCTTCCCCATCCCGCAGAACGCCCAGGAAGTGATGTGGAACCACACCACCCGCTACCGCGGCGGCAGCGTCAAGCGCCTGAGCGTGCAGGCCACCCCGGACAAGGACGGCGGCTTCACCCCGGTGTTCTTCCAGCTGCAGTTCACCTACCGCGACCAGCTCAAGGAGTTCGACCCGGGCAACCCCGGCAACGTGCTCTTCTACTACAAGGAAGCGGTGACCGCGCCGGCGCGCCTGGCCGGTGACGTGCTGCTGGTGCACGAGACCATCGACCAGGTCGCCGAGCCGCGCCAGGCGTGGATCTACAACGCCGGCCAGCGCCGCGTGCGACGCGCCCCGCAGGTGGCCTACGATGGCCCCTACCCGGCCTCCGAGGGCCAGCGCGTGGGCGACAACTTCGACTTGTACAACGGCGCCCAGGACCGCTACACCTGGAAACTGCTGGGCAAGCGCGAGATGTACATCCCCTACAACGCCTTCGCCCTGGACGCGCCCGGCAAGCAGTACACCGACGTGATCAAGGCCGGCCATCTCAACCCCGACCTGACCCGCTACGAGCTGCACCGCGTGTGGGTGGTGGAGGCCAACCTGAAGCCCGGCGCCCGGCACATCTACGCCAAGCGCGTGTACTTCGTCGACGAGGACTCCTGGCAGATCGCCCTGGCCGACCACTACGACGGCCGCGGCAACCTGTGGCGCGTCGCCGAGGGCCACATGGAACCCTTCTACGACGTGAAGGTGCCGTGGCTGGCGGTGGAAACCCTGTACGACCTGCAGAACGGCCGCTACATCGCCTCGGGCATGCGCAACCAGGAACGCAACGCCATCGAGTTCGGCGTGAAGGCGGTGGCCGCCGACTTCACCCCGACCGCGCTGAGGAATGCCGGCGTGCGCTGAGCACGCCGCCCCCGGGCATGGGCGGGCCCCGGCCTGCCCCTGCAACTCCTGACGCAACGCCTTGCAGCCACCCAGGTGGCTGCTTTTTTTCCGCCGCCGGCACGGGCGCCGCAGCGGCGCGCAGACATCCCCGGGAAGGCATCGAGGACTTCGTGCACCGCGGCAGAGGTTGCTTTTCGTAGGAGCGAGCAAGCTCGCGAACGAGGCTTCCGGGGGCTTCGGCGCCAGGACCAAGAACACCCTCTCCCCAGCCCTCTCCCTGAAGGGAGAGGGGGCTAGTCCGTGCCGAGAGAAGGAATGGTTCCAGCCGGAAACCACCGCGCTTGCCGGCTAACTCGGGAAAGCCAGTCCACTCCGAACGGTCCCCCCTCCCTTCAGGGCGGGGCGCGCAGCCGAGGGTTAGGGAGAGGGAGCGGAGTTAATCCAAAACACCGAAGCCACCGGCGAGCCCCGTTCGCGAGCAAGCCCCTACGAAAAGCCACACCAGCCACCCACCACACACCCTCCAACCTCCACCTTCATCTCGTTGATTTTATTTTTTGAATATCCTTCAAATTTGATGCTAGTATCAAACCACCTCCCCTCCCAGCTCAGCCGGGGGAGGCGCAGAAGAGCCTTGATAACAATCGACAAGACAAAGGTATTTCCATGAGCACCATCGCCTATGCCGCAACACCCGCCAGAACCGAGCGCAGCGCCGACGACCTGCGTGCCTACGCCGCCTCGCTGATCCCCACCCTCAAAGCCCGCGCCAGGGAAACCGCCGCCCTCGGCCGGCTGCCCGCCGAGACCATCGCCGACCTCGAGGCCGGCGGCCTGCTGAGCATGACCACGCCGCGCAAGTACGGCGGCCCCTCGGTGTCGGTGCGTACCTTCCTGGAAGTCGTCGCCGAGCTGGGCAAGGCCGATGCCTCGGTGGCCTGGGTCACCGCCCTGACCAACGTCAGCACCTGGAGCGCCGCGACCTTCTTCGGCGAGCGCGCCGCCGAGGAGCTGTTCGGCGACGGGCCCAAGGCCCGCGTGGTCGGCGTGCTCTCGCCGCGCAAGGCGGTGGTGAGGAGGGTCGAGGGCGGCTACCTGATCGAGGAAGGCCTGTGGGGCTTCAACTCCGGCATCTACCACGCCAACTGGGACCTGCTGGGCATCCCCATCGTCGACGCCGCCGGCAACGTGATCGACCAGGGCGTGTCGCTGGTCCCCACCTCGCAGGTGAAGATCCTCGACGACTGGAACGTGATCGGCATTTCCGGCAGCGGTAGCTCCAGCGTCTCGGTGAGCAACGTCTTCGTGCCGGATTCGCGGGTCACCTCGGTGAGTAAGGCCATCACCGGCGACTACGAGTCCAGGCACTTGGCGGACGAGCCGCTGTACAGCGTCGCCTGCATGCCGATGCTGGCGATCATCCTCGCCTTCCCGGCCCTGGGCCTGGGCGTCGCCGCCCTGGAAACCTTCCTCGAAGGCCTGCCGCGCCGCGGCATCCAGTACAGCTGGTACACCAAGCAGGCCGAGGCGCCGGTCACCCACCTGATGCTCGGCGAGGCCTCGGCCAAGCTGGAGGGCGCGCGCGCCATCCTGGAGAAGCACGCCGATGCGCTGGACGCCTGCGCCCGCGACGGCCGCTACATGGAGTTCCTCGACCGCGCCCGGGTGCGCCGCGACGTCGGCTTCGCCGAGAAGCTGCTGTGGGAAGCCGTGGACATGCTGGCCACCGCCTCCGGCGGCTCCCTGGCGGCGGTGGGCAACCCCTTCAACCGCCTCTGGCAGGACGCGCGCATCGCCTCGCTGCACGGCATCGTCACCCCGGCCACCAACTTCGAGACCTACGGCCGCATCCTCTGCGGCATGGAACCGGGCACGCCCTTCATCTGAACCCGTGGCCAGCCAGGAGAAGCCCATGGACATGCAGACAGCGGCACTCGATGCCAAGCGCTTTCGCCGGGTGATGGGCAAGTTCGCCACCGGCGTCACCGTCATCACCTACCAGCACGAGGGGCAGCCGGCGGGCATGACCGCCAACGCCTTCATGTCGCTCTCGGTGGACCCGCCGATGGTGCTGGTGTCGATCCGCAAGGAATCGCGCTTCGCCGGCAGCGTGAAGCCCGGCGACGGCTTCGGCATCGCCTTCCTGCACGAGGAGCACGAGGCGCTGAGCCGGCACTTCGGCGGCCGCCCGGATGCGGCTTGCCAGGTCGCCTTCGGCGAGCACCGCGGCACCCCGCTGCTGCAGGGCGCGCTGGTGCAGCTGGCGGTGCGCGCCAACGCCGTGCACCCCGGCGGCGACCACCTGATCTACACGGCCGACGTCGAGGCCATCGAGGAGTCCGATGGCCGCCCGCTGCTGTTCTTCTCCGGCGCCTACAAGCAGTTGCATGCCCTGGACCCCAGCCACTGCTGGCACGACTTCGGCTGAGCCGCCTTTCCTTCACGAACGACAACAAGAGTGCACAAACATGATCAGCGTGCGCGACATCGCTTACGTCCGCTACCAGGTCCCGGACCTGGACGCCCAGGCCGCCTTCCTCGAGGACTTCGGCATGCGCCGACAGCGCAGGACCGACACCGCCCTGTACATGGGCTCCTACGCCGGCGGCTACCCGCTGCACATCTCCCAGCTGGGCCCGCGCCAGGCCCTGGGCATCGGCTTCATCGCCCAGGAGCTGGCCGACCTGCAGCGCATCGCCGCCGAGTTCGGCACCCAGGTGCGTGACAACGACGAACTGGGCGCCGGCTCCATCGTCACCCTCGCCGACCCCGACGGCTTCCGCGTCGACCTGCTGCACGGCGGCGAAGTGGTCCAGGCCGCCCCCACCCGCGCCGCGCTGCGCCTGAACAACGCCCAGCAGCGCCCGCGCCTGGGCCAGGCCGCACGGGTGCCGGCCGGCCCCTCGCACGTCATGCGCCTGGGCCACGTGGTGCTCAAGACCGTCGACTTCCCGGCCATGATGGACTTCTACCAGAAGGTGCTGGGCCTGCGGATTTCCGACAGCTACTACGCGCAGGCGCCGGAAAACATGGTCGCCGCCTTCCTGCATTGCGGCCTGGGCGAGCGCTACACCGACCACCACACCGTGGCGCTGGTCAACATCGGCAGCCAGGAGCGCGACTTCGACCACAGCGCCTTCGAGGTGCTGGACTGGGACGACCTGGTGCGCGGCAACCAGCACCTGCTGGCCCGCGAGCGCCAGCACGCCTGGGGCATCGGCCGGCACATCCAGGGCAGCCAGGTGTTCGACTACTGGCGCGACCCCTTCGGCAACAAGATCGAGCACTGGACCGACGGCGACCTGGTCAACGACGCCACGCCCACCACCCACGAGCCGCTCACGCCGGACGCCTTCGCGCAATGGGCGCCGCCGCTGTCGCCGGACTTCCTGAACTGAGCCGTCCCCACCCCAGCCCTGCCCCGGCCAGCGCCCGGGGCGGCAACGCACAAGAGGAAACCCCATGAAACTCGCACGCTACAGCCACAACGGCCGCACCTCCCTGGGCAAGGTCGAGGGCCGGTACCTGATCGACCTGTCCGAAGTGCTGCCCGCCGGCGCCCGCGACGTCGCCGACCTGCTCGCCTCGCCCGCGGCCCTGGAAGCCGCGCGCACCCTGCAGGGCCACGCCGGCAACCGCCTGGCGCTGGAAGAGGTGCGCCTGGGCGCGCCCATCCTGCGGCCGTCCAAGTTCATGGCCCTGGGCATGAACTACAAGGACCACGAAGCCGAGGCGCGCCGCGCCGGCGTGCCCATCCCCACCTCCCAGGTGTGGTTCAGCAAGCAGGTCTCCTGCATCACCGGCCCGTTCGACGACGTGCACTACCCCGCCGTGTGCGAGCGCATGGACTACGAGGCCGAGCTGGGCGTGGTGATCGGCAAGCCGGGGCGCTACATCGATGAGGAACAGGCCCTGGAACACGTCGCCGGCTACTTCGTCGCCAACGACGTCAGCGCCCGCGACTGGCAGGCCAAGAGCCCGACCTGGACGCTCGGCAAGTCCTTCGACACCCACGGCCCGATCGGCCCGTGGATCGTCACCGCCGACGAAATCGCCGACCCGCAGGCGCTGAACATCCGCCTGCAGGTCAACGGCGAGACGCGCCAGGAATCCTCGACGTCGAAGATGACCTACAGCGTCGCCAGGCAGATCGCCTACCTCAGCCAGGTGATGACCCTGCAGCCCGGCGACATCCTGATCACCGGCACCCCGGCCGGCATCGGCCTGGCCATGGACCCGCCGCGCTTCCTCGCCGTCGGCGATGTGATGCGCGTGGAGATCGACGGTATCGGCCACATCGAGAACCGCGTCATCGCCGAACCGCGCTGACCGCCCCACCCCGCGCAGCCACAAGCCGCGCGGGGTTCCTTTCGTCCAGCCTCAGGCGCTGGAACCCGCCGCCAACGGCCGGTGCGCCACCCGCCCGGCCGCTTCCCCGGCAACGCCCAGGCCGAGCAGGAAGAACTCCACCGCGCCGTCGATGGCGCTGGCCTGCCGCTCGCCTTCGAGAATCTGCCGCAACAGGTAGAGGCAGCCGCCGATGATGCAGTCGGCCGCGGCCTGCGCGTCGGCAATGGCGAACGATCCCTGCTGCGCGCCGCTGCGCAGGTCCCGCAGCAGCCGGCTGCCGAGGGTGGCGCCGAGGTCGTTGATGCTGTGCGCCGAGTGGATGAAGAACCAGCCCCACACCGGGTCGTGCAGCGCATGGTGCAGCGTCCTGCGGATGTTGTGGCCGACCTGCTCGACGATGTCGCGGCTGTTCGCGGCCTCGGCGTCCAGCAGGTCCGCCAGGGCCAGGGCGTCCTCGATGAACACCGCGCGGGCGATCGCTTCCTTGCTGCTGAAGTAGTTGTAGAACGAGCCCAGCGACAGCTCGGCGCGCTCGGTGATCTCGCCGATGGCGGTGGCCTCGATGCCCTGCCGGCCCATGACCTCGCGCGCCGCGCGGATCAGCTTGGCGCGGGTGCGCGAGCGCGCCTTGGCGTTGCGCGTGGCCGCGCCGGCATCCGCTTGGGGCGCGGGCGCCCCGGGCTGGTTGTGTGGCTTTCTGCTCGACATGCGCCGTCCTTCGATCACGCCCTTGCGCTCCGCGGGGCGGAGCTTTGCGAAGGCGTACTCTACAGCAGTGGCCCGGCCGAGCGCTGGTCGGCCGCGGCGCTCGGCCGACCGGGCCTCAGCTGGCGCCCTGGGGCGTGGCCTCGCTTAGCGCGGCGCTCTGCCGGTGGGCATCGGCGGCGTAGGTGCGCGCCCCCATCAGCAGCGCCAGCATGCACAGCAGCAGCGACACCGGAATCAGCAGCATGGCGTCGTGCAGGCCCAGGGCGCGGAACTCCTCGCGCATCTGCCCGGTGCCGGCGGCGAGCATCGCCAGGTGCGAGAAGTGGTCGGAGAGCAGGCCCACCACGATCGGCCCCAGGCCGCCGCCGAGCAGGTAGAGGAAGATGAAGTACAGGGCCATCGCGGTGGCCCGCAGGCGCGGCTCGATGACGTCCTGGATCGCCGTGTAGACGCAGGTGAAGAAGGCGTAGGAGAACAGCCAGCCGACGCCGAACACGGCGATGAACAGGCCGGTATCGATGCGCCCGGCGAGCAAGGCGCCGCCGGTGGCCAGCGCGGCCACCAGCATGCTGAAGGCGGCGAACAGCAGGCGCCCGCTGCGGCTGCGCTGGTGCAGGTAGTCGGCGACCCAGCCGCCGGCGGTGAGGCCGATCAGTCCGGTCAGGCCGACGATCAGCCCGGTCGCGATGCCCGCCTGCTCCAGCGGCAGCAGGAAGTAGCGCTGCAGCAGCGGCACCATGAACGAGTTGCAGGCGTAGCTGGCGAAGTTGAACGCCAGCCCGGCGAGGATCAGCCACCAGAAGGTACGGATCGCCAGCACCCGGCGCATGGGGCGCGCCACCGGCGTGCTGTCGGCGACCACGCCGTCGGCCGCGCCACGTGCCGGCTCGCGGATGCGCAGGGTGAAGAACGCCAGCAGCAGCCCCGGCACCGCGGCGATGAAGAAAGGCGCGCGCCAGCTGTCGAAGGCCTTGACGATGGCGCCGGTGGTGAAGAACGCCAGGATCAGCCCCAGCGGCAGGCCGAGCATGAAGATGCCCATGGCGCGGGCGCGCTTGTGGGCCGGGAACAGGTCGCCGATCAGCGAGCTGGCGGCCGGCCCGTAGCTGGCCTCGCCGACACCGATGCCCATGCGGATGAGCAGGAAGCTGGTGTAGTTCCAGGCCAGCCCGTTGAGCGCGGTCAGGCCGCTCCAGGCGGCCAGGCCCCAGCCCATGATGCGGCTGCGCGAGCCGCGGTCGGCCATGCGCCCCAGGGGCAGGCCGGCGATGGCGTAGACCAGGGTGAACACGGTGCCGGCCAGGCCCAGCTGGAAGTCGCTGAGGTTCCACTCGTGGCGGATCGGCTCGACCAGGATCGCCGGGATGGTGCGGTCGAAGAAATTGAACAGGTTGGCGAGGAAAAGCAGGAAGAGGATGCGCCAGGCATTGTCCGCCTGCTGGCTGTGCTGCTGCATGGTGTTTCCCTTGTTCTTGTTGTCATGGACACCGGCACGCCGGGCTTCAGCGCGGCAAGGCCGCGGAGCCCGCCGCCGGGTGGCCGAGTTGCCGGGACAGTTCGGCGGCGGCCGCGAGCAGGCGCCGGGGCACCTCGCCCTCCCAGTCTGCACCCAGGCGTGCCGGGCTGCCTGCCAAGGTCAACGCCATGATCATGTCACCATTCGTGTCGCGAATGGGTGCGCTGAAAGTATTCACCGCGGTTTTGTGCAAACGCGCCGGCGCCGGCCCCAGCTCGCGGGCCAGGCCGCGCCGGCGCACCTCGTCGAGGGCCGCGCGGAACTGCTCGCGGCGTGCATCGAGGTCCTGCCCGGGCTCGGCGAACTGGCGCAGTTCCTCCTCGATGAAGGGCGTGGTCCAGGCCTCCGGCAGGAAGGCGGCGAAGGCCTGGCCGGTGGCCGAGCGGGTGACCGGCATGACCAGGCCGCTGACCAGGTGCTCGCTGACCGGCTGGCGCGACGCCTCCCAGTGCAGCGCCACCGGCCCGCGGTTGCCCCAGGCCGCCAGGCACAGGCTGTGCTCGCCCAGGCTCGCGGCCAGCTCCGGCAGCGCCGCGACAACGTTGCGCAGGGCCTGCGGCGGCAAGGCCGGGGCCTGTTCGAACTGCAGGTAGGAAGCCTCCAGGTCCCAGGAATGCGCCAGCATGTAGCGGCCGCCGGCGAAGGCCAGCGGCCGGCGGTTGGCGTGGCCGATGCGCAGCACCCGGCCGATGTAGATCAGGTGGTCGCCGCTGGGATAGGCGGCCACCTGCTCGCACTCCAGGTGCGCCGCCGCGCCGGCCAGCACCGGCGCGCCGCCGTGGCCGTCATGGTGCTCGACGCCGTCGAACTTGTCCTCGCGGGACTTGGCGAAGTGCCCGGAAAGCGCCACCTGGTCGTGGGCCAGGATGTTCACCGCGAAATGCCGGCTGTCGCGGAAGGCCTCGAAGCTGCGCGAGGTCAGCGCCTGGCTCCAGAGCACCAGCGGCGGGTCGAGGGACACCGAGCTGAAGGAGTTGGCGGTGACGCCGTGGGCCACGCCCCGGGCGTCGCGGGTGGTGACCACGGTGACGCCGGTGACGAAGGTGCCGAGGACGTCGCGCAGTTGCCGCTGGTCGAAGGGAGCGACGGAGAGAGTCATGTCGTCATACCTGCAAGGGGCCGCGCCGGGCGGCCGCGAGATCGAAGAGGAAAGCCGCGGCTCAGCGCGGAACCGTGAGGCCGACGGCGACGTGGTCCCAGGTGTCGGCGGTCAGCCCGGCTTCGCGCAGGGGGACCTTGAGCACCTTGCCGGTGGGCGTGCGCGGCAGCACCTGCACCACGCGGTAGTAGCGCGGCACCATGAAGCGCGGCAGTTGCCGAACGCAGTGCTGGAACAGCGCGCTGAAGTCCAGCGCCTGCGGGGCGTGGTGCTCCACCACCACCATCACCTCGTCCTCGCCCAGGTCCGAGCGCACGCCGATGGCCGCCGCGTCCACCACCCCGGGGAAGGCCGCCAGGGCGCGCTCCAGCTCCATCGAGGAGATGTTCTCGCCGCGCCGGCGCAGCGAGTCGGACTTGCGGTCGTGGAAGTAGAAGAAGCCGTCCTCGTCCATCGAGCCCAGGTCGCCGGTGTGCCACCACAGGCCGGCCATCTTTTCCAGGGTCGCGGTCGGGTTGCGGTGGTAGTGGCTGAGCATGATGTGCGGCAGCCGCGGGCGGTAGACGATCTCGCCGACCTGGCCGGGCGCCAGGCGGTTGCCCTGCTCGTCGTGGATTTCCAGGATCGACGAGGCGGTCGGCTTGCCCAGCGAGCCGACCTTGCGGCCCTGGCGCGGGTTGTACAGGACGTTCTTGATCTCGGTCTGGCCGTAGCCTTCGAGCACGTGCACGCCGAAGCGCGCCTCGAAGCGGTAGAGCACCTCGGCTGGCGCGGGCGCGGCGAACACCAGCTGCACGTCGTGCTCGCGGTCGCGCGGCGACGGCGGCGTGGACAACAGCATGTGCAGCATCGAGCCCAGGGCGTTGAACTGGGTGGCGCGGGCTTCGCGCACCTCGTTCCACAGGTTGCTGACGCTGAAGCGCGGCGACAGGATGATGCAGGCGCCGGCGTAGATGGCCGCGGCGCAGGTGGTCACCTGGGCCATGCCGTGGAACAGCGGCATGCAGGTGTACAGCCGGTCGCGCGGGGTGAGGCCGAAGGCCTGGGCGGTCTCCCGCGCCATGATCACGCCCTGCAGGTGCGGCGCGACCACGCCCTTGCTCTTGCCGGTGGTGCCGGAGGTGAAGCTGATGGCGCCGATGTCGTGGTATTCCACGCGGGGGAACTGCGGCGCGTCGCTGGCGCCGGCGAGCAGCTCGGCCCAGGACAGCACCCGCAGCCCCGGCGCGTCGATGCCTGGCGCTTCGTCGCCGAGGTGGACCAGGGTGCGCAGCGTCGGCGGCAGTTCGTCGAGCTGGGCCACGGCCTGGGCCAGGCGCGAGTCGGTAATGAGTATCTGCACCCCGGAATGCTCCAGGGCGTAGTGCAGGAACTCGCCCTTGTAGGCGTTGTTGATCGACACGTTGACCAGCCCGGCGCGGGACGAGCCGAGGGTGGTGAACAGGTATTCCGGACGGTTGCCGAGGAACACGCCCAGCACGTCGCCCTTGCCCAGGCCCTGCGCCATCAGCGCCGAGCCGAGCCGGTCGGCCTCGCGGTTCAGCTCGGCATAGCTGTACTCGCGGCCCTCGAACAGCAGCGCCGGGTTGTCCGGCGCCTGCCGGGCGCGCCGGGCCAGCAGGCCGGTCAGGGTGCCGCCGCCAAGGTCCTCTAAGTCATGCACGTTCATGGATTCGCCTCTTGTTGTTATGGTGGCCCGGCATACCGGGCGCATGTTTCGTGGGCTACCGGCCGGCGGCGCTCTGTGGCGCCTGGCGGCCGGGCACGCAGGCCCTGTGTTCTATCGCCTGGCCCAGTCGAAGGTACCCTGGGCCTTGCGGAAGGCTTCCAGCTCGGCCTGGTCCAGCGGTACCTTGCCGACGCGCCGGGTGAAACCCTTCTCGCCTGCGCCGAGGATAGCGTCCAGCCAGTTCGCCGTGTCGATCAGCGCGCCCAGGTCCAGCCCGGTGTCCACGCCCATCAGCTCCAGCAATTGCACCGCGTCCTCGGTGCAGACGCCACCCACCGAGGCCCCCGGCGCCGCCGGATGGCCGCCGGAGCCGGCCAGGGCGGTGTCGATGTTGGCCACGCCCAGGCGCGCCAGCTCGGCGACGTTGGCCACGCCCATGCCGCGGCTGTCGTGGACCTGCACGTTGAGCCGGTCGATGCCGGTGAGCCCGGCGGCGAACTCGACCATGGCGCGCACCTGCGGCGGCGCCGCGTAGCCGCAGGAGTCGGCCAGGATCCAGTGCTCGACGCCCATGGCCAGCAGGCGCTCGGCCAGCGGCCGCACGCTGGCCGGGCCGCGCGGCAGGCCGATGGGCCCGCCGAAGGCGGCGATGATATAGGTGCCCAGGCCGGTGCCGGTGCCCTCGGCCAGCTCGCGCATCTTCTCAAGCTCAAGCAGGGAATCGTCGATGGAGCGGCCGATGTTGGCGCGGGCGAAGGCTTCGTCGGCGGCCAGCAGGAACCAGGCGACGTGGGCGCCAGCGTCGATGGCGCGCTTGAGCCCGGTGAGATTGCCCACGCAGCACTCCAGCGACAGCCCCTCGCGGCGCTGCACGCCGGCGAACACCTGCTCGGCGTCGGCCAGCCCGGGCACCAGCTTCGGGTGGACGAAGGACGACACCTCGATGGCGCGCATCCCGGCCGCGCTCAGGCGGTCGACCAGCTCGATCTTCTGCGCGGTGCTCGCCGGCCGTGCCTGGAAGGCCAGGCGCGGCGAGATGTCGCGAAGGCGCACCGGCTTCATTGCAGCTCCTGCTTGACGCGCACCAGGAAGTCCTTCAGCGACGGTTCCCACAGGCCATCGGCGCCGCCGGTGAAGAGGAAGGCGCCGATGCCCAGGGCGTGGTACTGCTTGAGGGTGGCCATGACGCGGTCCGGGGTGCCGACCAGCGCCGCCGAGTTGGCGAAGCCGCCGAGCAGCTTGACCAGCCCGCTCCAGAAGCAGTCGTCGTGGACGTCGGCGTTGGTCAGCGACAATTGGCGCTCGCGCCCCACCGAGGTGTCGCCGGCGCTGGAGCGGGCGAAGCGGTTGCTGCCCTGGGCGGCGAGGATGGTGTCCTCGGCGGCGTGGGCGGCGGCCCAGGCGGCCTCGTCGGTGTCGCCCAGGAACAGCCGCAGGCTCAGCGAGAATTCCGGCTTGCGCCCATGCTTCTCGGCGGCGGCGAGCACCCGCTCGATACGCTCGCGGGTGCCGGCCAGGGGCTCGCCCCAGAGCATGTAGGTGTCGGCATGGCGGGCGCCGAATTCGATGGCCGCGTCGCTGTCGCCGCCCATGAACACCGGCACGTGGTTCTTCAGCGGACGCAGCAGCTGGCGCACCGCCTCGGCGCGGTAGAACTCGCCCTGGTAGTCGAAGGACTTCGGCTCGCTCCAGCAGCGCTTCATCACTTCCACGTACTCGCCGGCGCGCTCGTAGCGGGTGGCCTTGTCGGCGTAGTCGCCCTCGCGGTGCACGTCCTTGTCCGAGGAGCCGGTGACGAAGTTGATCGCCAGGCGCGCGCCGGACATCACGTCCATGGTGGCGAAGCAGCGCGCCGCGGCGGCCGGGTGCATGACCCCCGGGCGGTGGGCGACGATCAGCTTGACGCGGCTGCTTTCGGCGAACAGCAGCGGCGAAGTCACCAGGTTGTGCGGCCACAGGGACGAATAGCCGCAGAGTACGTAGTCGATGACCTCCGCCGCCTCCCATTTGCGCGCCTGGCGCGCCAGTGCCTCGGGGCTGGGGACGTTGTTCTCGAAGGGACTGTCCACGGTGAATATCTTGACCATCTGCTGCCGTTCCTCGTTGTTGTTATGGGGCATCGCCGCCACGGGGAGCGGCGATGAGCTTGAGGCGACTATAGGGCGCGTCCGCGGGGCTCCATAGGACAGGCCACGACGGACAGGGGACCGAAGACGACAGACTGGAAGGTTCTCGATGCAGGGTATGGCGGGCAAATGAAAACGCCGTTTCCCAGGGGTGGGAAACGGCGTTTGTGCGCTGCTTTTCGTAGGATGGGTTGAGCCTTGGCGAAACCCATGCGGTCGTGGCGATGGGTATCGCTTCGCTCAACCCATCCTACGTTGGTGTATTCCTGCAGTTGTAGGAGCGAGCTTGCTCGCGAAAGTGTTCGCCGGTGGTTGCGGTGTGCTGGGTGGACTCCGCCCCTCTCCCCAACCCTCTCCCTAAAGGGAGAGGGGGCTGTCCTGAGCGGATTTGGGGCTTGGTGTCATCCTGGAACAACGGAGGTTTCAAGAGCGACAGGAGTATCAGGATAACTGCTGACTTCCCGCACACACCGAACGGCCCCCTCTCCCTTCAGGGAGAGGGCTGGGGAGAGGGTTGCGGACGTCAACACCGCTCCAGCGCCAAACCATACTCCCCTTCCCTCACCCTCCAGTCCCAGCCGCCTTCACCAGAGCCTGATACACCACCTCCTCCACCTCGACACGCCCCTCCGCCAGCCGCCGCTCACGCTCCGCCGCCGACCGCTCGAACGGCACCCTCACCGGCCTACCTTCCTCCAGCGGACGGGTCGCCCGCAGGCTTTCCAGGTACTCACCCACGCGCTGGCGGAAGTCCTCCCGCTCGCCGAACAACCCGGGATCCACCACCAGCAGGAAGAAGCCGCAGTCACGCAGCCCCTCGGGGGCCGCCGCGGCGCCGCAGAGCATGCCCAGCAGTTGCACCACCAGCGCCAGGCCCGAGCCCTTGTGGCCGCCCCAGACGCTGAAGGCGCCGGCCAGGGCTTCGGCCGGTTCGCGGGTCGGCTGGCCTTGCCCGTCGAAGGCCAGGCCCGGCGCCAGTTGCTCGCCCAGGCGCAGCTTCAGCAGCACCTCGGCGAGCATCACGCTGGAGGTGCCGATGTCCCAGATCATCGGCGCCGTCGGGGTGGGGAAGCCGAAGGCGATGGGGTTGGTGCCGAAGCGCTTTTCGGTGCCGCCGTGGGGCGCCACTATGTGCCCGCCGCTGCCGGCGATCATGCCGGCGAAGCCGGCGCCGGTGACCTGTTCCAGGTAGTAGGAGAACATCCCCGTGTACCAGGTCTGGCGGGCGCCGACCACGGCCACGCCGCTGTCGCGGGCCTTGGCGATAGCCAGGTCGGTGGCGCGCTGGGCAACCAGGTAGCCGACCTGGTCGCCGCC
This sequence comes from Pseudomonas sp. NBRC 100443, assembly GCF_030268185.1. NCBI lineage: Bacteria > Pseudomonadati > Pseudomonadota > Gammaproteobacteria > Pseudomonadales > Pseudomonadaceae > Pseudomonas > Pseudomonas sp. NBRC 100443. The sequence continues at coordinate 83,089 of NZ_BSQE01000006.1, read as the reverse complement.
GTCGATGGCCGCCGACACCGCGCTTTCCCGCTCGATGCGGATCGGCCGCGGCGGCGTGGGGCTGGCGGCGATCCGCTCGATGATCGACAGCGCCCGCGGCAGGCCGCCATAGGACAGCCCGCGCAGTTCGCAGTCGATCAGGTGGTCGGCGATCACCCTCGCCTCTTCGGCGCTGTGGCCGCAACCGCGCATGCCGGCTTCGGCCAGTTCGCGGGCCTGCTGGATACTCAGAAACATATCGCCTCCCTTAGCGCACGCCGTCGTTGCGCAGTGCTGCGGTGCTGAAGTCGCTGGACGAAAGCTCGATCCCGTATTGCACAGGCGCCTTTTCCTCGTTGCCCAGGCCGATGGCGATGTAGCGCCCGGCGATCAGGTCATACAAGGCTTCCAGGGCGTACACCGGGATCTGCTTGTCGTACTGCTGGTACAACTGCGCCTCGCCCACCCGCCAGAGCTGGCCGCGGCCGTCGTAGAGCTCCGACTCGGCGATCTGCCAGCTGTCCTCGTCGAGGTAGAAGCGGCGCTTGGCGTAGATGTTGCGCTCGCCGCTCTTCAGGCTCGCTTCCACCACCCACACGCGGTGCAGCTCGTAGCGCGTCAGGTCCTGGTTGATGTGCCCGGGCTTGAGGATGTCGGCGTATTTCAGCTGCGGCGAGGCCAGCCGGTAGTTGTTGTAGGGAATGTAGATTTCCCGCTTGCCCAGCAGCTTCCACTCGTAGCGGTCCGGCGCGCCGTTGAACATGTCCAGGTTGTCCGAGGTGCGCAGGCCATCGGCGGCGGTGCCGGGGCCGTCGTAGGCGATCTGCGGGGCGCGCCGCACGCGGCGCTGGCCGGCGTTGTAGACCCAGGCCAGGCGCGGCTCCTTGACCTGGTCGATGGTCTCGGCCACCAGCGACACGTTGCCGGCCAGGCGCGCCGGCGCGGTGACCTTCTGCTTGTAGTAGAAGAGCAGGTTGGCCGCCTTGTCCGCCGGCAGGTCGGGCAGGCCGTCGGGCATGGCGATCTCGTCCTCGAAGTTGACCAGGCTGTATTCGCCGTTGGTCTGCGGCGCCGCCTGCACGATGGAGCGCCGCAAGGTGCCGCCGCGGTAGCGGGTGATGTGGTTCCAGATCACCTCCAGGCCGTTGTGCGGGATGGGGAAGGCGTAATAGCGGCTGTCGGTGAAGTCGGCCAGGCCGCTGCCGCCCTCCACCAGCTTGGTGCGCTGGGCGCTGATCTTGGCCAGGTCGTAGATCTTCTGCGGCAGCGCCGCGCTGCGGTGGCTGCTGTACACCGGGATGCGGTAGCTGTCCGGGTAGCGCTGGAACAGCGCCAGCTGGCCCTCGGTGAGTTTGCCGCGGTACTGCTGCAGGTTCTGCGCGGTGATCACGAACAGCGGCTTCTCGCCGGCATAGGGGTCGCCGACGAAGCCGCCGGCGGCGATCGGCGCGGCATCGGTCGGCAGGCCGCCGGTCCACGCCGGGATGCTGCCGTCGGCGTTGCCGGCCTTCTCCGCGCCCAGCGGGGTGAGGCTGCTACCGAGTTTGGCGGCCTCGTCGGGGGTGGCCGCGGCCAGCACGCTGGTGGCCAGCAGGGAAAGGGTCAGGGAAGCGAACCATCGGGTTGTTGCACGCATCTGTGGCTCCTCAGAAGTTCACGCCGAAGCTGAGCGCAAGGAAGTCGCGATCGCCCTGGGTGTTGTACTTGCCGTCGAAGAAGTTGGTGTAGGAAAGGCTGGCCGTATAGGTATTCAGGTAGTCCGCGTCCAGGCCGACGCTGGCGGCCTTGGCGCCCTGGTTGAACTGCCCGTTGGGGCCGTAGCCGTCGACGTCCTGGGACCAGGCCAGGTTGGGCTTGAGGTTCACCCCGGCGAACACGTTGTTGTAGTCCCACAGCGCGCGCACGCGGTAGCCCCAGGAGTCGCGGGTGACGAAGCCGGCGGTGCCGAACTCGGCGCGCTGCACCGGGTCGTCGACGCTGCCGAAGTTGGGGTCGCGGCCGTAGCGCAGGTCGTGGGTGCTCTCCAGGCCGCCGACGTGGTCGTAGGCCACCTCGCCCACCAGGGTCAGGCGCTCGGCGCCCATCACCTGGTCGAAGAAGTGGGTGAAGGTGGTCTGCAGTTGGGTGATCTCCTTGCGCCGGTAGCCCTGGTTGTAGGCGCCCTCGCTGGTGGGGATGGTTGGCGAGGCGAGGCCGCCGCTGATGGGGTTGAGCAGCGCCCGCGGCAGGTCGGTGGTGTTGATCTGCAGCGGCGCGTTGGGCCGGTAGCTGATCTCGCCGCTCCAGGCGGTGCCGGTGGGCAGCGTGGTGGCGAAGCTCAGGCCGTAGAGGCGGATGTTTTCCGGGTATTCGAGAAAATACTGGCCGGTGCCCAGCGCGGCGCTCTGCAGCAGGCCGCCGGCCAGGGGCCCTGCGGCAGCGTTGAAGGCCGGGTTGGCGGCCACCGCGAGCAGGCCGCTGGGCGTCCGGGTGGAGAGGAACGGCGTGCGGCTGTGGTAGTTGATGAAGTAGCCGCCGTACTCGACGTTGTCGGTCTGCCAGCGCAGGGCCAGGCCCCACTGCCCGGAGTCGCGCGCCTCGCGGTCCTTGCCGCGGGGGATGGCGACGCCCTCGGCGTCGACGTCGAAGCCGATGCCGAAGGCCCGCGCCAGGGGCTCCAGGGGCGCGATGGCCGGCGAGCCGACGCGGTTGTTGTCGTTGCAGCCCTTGGCCACCACGTCGGAGCTGGAGAAGAAGGTGCCGCAGTTGTCGACCACGGTCTTCTGCCATTCCAGCTGGTAGAAGCCGTCGACGCTCAGCGAGTCGCCGAGGCTCTGCGATAGCGAGAGCATGTTCACCGGGATCAGCGCTTCCTTGACCTCGGCGCCGGGGCGGCGCAGGGCGGAAACGTCCACCGGGTTGATGGCGTTGATGCCGTTGGCGATGAAGGTGCTCTCGCCCCAGCTCACCACCTGCTTGCCCAGGCGCACCGCGCCGGGCTGCCCGCCGATGTCGTAGTTGCGGTAGACGAAGGCGTCGAGGATTTCGCCGCCGGAGGCCTTGGCGCCCTCGTCGCGGCCGTGGTCGTCGATGTCCTTCCAGGGCCGGTTTTCGTCCTTGAGTTCGAAGTCGTACCAGTAGCGGCCGCGCAGCAGCGCACCGTAGTCGCCGTACTTCAGTTCCAGGTCGTGGATGCCCTTGAAGATCTTCGAGAAGGTTTCGCCGCGCTTGAAGTTGAGGCGGCCATCGTCGCCGGTGGCGGTCGGGCCGCGCCCGCCGTTGTTGATGCCGACCAGGTTCCTGTCGATTTTCGAGGTCCCCCAGCTGGCGCCGAAGGAAAGCGAGGAGTCGAGCTGGCCTTCGATCTCGCCGAGGGTGAAGTTGTAGGCATGGGCGGGGGCGGCCAATCCCAGTACGACCGAGAAGGTCAGTACCTGCGACGCAAGGTTGGCCTGCCGATTTGTTCTTGTCATTCGGCGCTCCTGAGGCTGGGCCTCTTATTGTTCTGGCACCGCCCGCCTGGCCGGCGGGGGTGTGGCAGAACGATAGGGCCAGGCCCGGGGCGCAACTAGGACCGCCCGCGACGCCCAGGGGACCGAAGACGACAGTCGAAGGCGGTCGCTGCCAGCCGGGCCCTCAGCCCTTCTGCGAACGCCGGAAGACGCTGGGCGACATGCCGGCCCAGCGGCTGAAGGCCCGGGTGAAGGCGCGCCGTTCGGAGAAACCGAGGCGTTCGCTGATGCTGTCCAGGTCCAGGTCGGTTTCGCGCAGCAGCTTGCTGGCCTGGCGGAAGCGCAGGCGCGCCTGCAGCGCGGCGAAGCTCTCGCCCTCGCTCTGCAGGCGCCGCTGCAGGGTGCGCACCTGCATGCCGAGTTCCTCGGCGCTGCCCTCGATGCCCAGGCTGAGCAAGGCCGGGCGCTCGCCGAAGAGCCGTTCCAGCTGGCCGCTGATGCCCACCTGCGAGGTCAGCCGGGAAACCCGTTGCTCGATGCTCACCTCGGCCTGCCGATGCAGCTCGGGCAAGGCGCCGAACAGCGGCTGGTCGAGCAGTTCGCGGGGCAGCACGATGGCGTTGCAGGGCTGCTCGAAACGCACTTCGGCAGCGAAGTGGCGGGCATAGAGTTCGCCATACTCCGGCGCGGCATGGCGCACCAGCACGCGTTCCACGGCGTTGCGGCCGATCAGCGTGCGGGTGAAGCGCAGCATCGAGGCCAGCCAGGCCTCGGTGAAGTAGCGCGTCGGCGCCGGCCAGGCCTGGTAGTCGCCCAGGTCGATGCGCAGCTGGGCGTAGCGGCTGCTTTCGTGCAGGGTCATGCGCAGGCTCTGGCTCATCAGCTCGCTGACCCAGTCCAGCGCGCGCAGCGCCTTGCGCAGCGTGGTGCAGGTGGCCAGGTAGGTCTCGATCTCGGGGATCGAGCCGAAGGCGAAGGACTCGCCGAAGACGAAGGGAAAATGCTCGCCACGCGCCCTGGCCGCCTCGGAGCGGGCGACGCAGGCCTCGATCAGCCGGCTGGACTGGGCCAGGCTGATGCTGACCTCGTTGAGGCGGATGCCATCCACCCGCACGCCGATCTCGCGGAGGATGGGGTCGATGGCGAAACCGCAGCGCGCCGCTGCCTGGATCCAGCTGGGCAGCGGTACGAAAGCGATCTTTTCCTGCGGCGAAACAGGCCGGGAGGGCCTGGCGGCGGGCGGTGCGGAGGGACTCTTGGGCATGCCGCCCATACTATCGGAGTCACTCGGGGCAAACCAGAATCCCCCGCGCCAGAGCCCTCCCCCGCGCCGCGTCAGCTGCGCCAGGCGCCTTCGGCCTGGTTGGGCCCGGTATCGGCCAGCGCGGCGCGCAGGCCGGCGCTGTCCAGGCGCCGGCAGTAGGCCGGGCGGGCGCGTTCGAAACGCCAGCCCTCGGCCAGGGGGCCGGCGTCGACCACGTCGTAGCCGAAGCGCTCGTGCAGTTCAGCGGCCGCCTGCTTGGCCTGCGCATCGTCCCCGGCGATCGGCAGCGCGCGGCGGTCGGCGGCGCCGGCGGGCCGCGCGTCGGCCACCAGGTCGCGTTCGAGGATGGCGTTGAACGCCTTGACCACCCGGGCGCCTTGCAGGTGCTGCGCCAGCAGTTCGCTGGTGGTGGTCGCCTGGCTGTCCAGTTCGGCGAACTGGCCGTCGCGCTGCGGGTAGTAGTTGTTGGCGTCCAGCACGATCTTGCCGGCGAAGGCCTGCGCCGGCAGCTCGCGGTAGCGGCCGAAGGGGATCGCCAGCAGCAGCAGGTCGGCGAAGCCCGCGGCCTGCTCCACGCTGCCGATCCGGCAGCCCAGGGAAATCATGGTGCTGGTCAGCGTGTGCGGGCCACGGGAGTTGCTGAGCATGACCTCGTAGCCGTTCTTCACGCCCAGCTCTGCCAGGGCGCGGCCGATGAAGCCCGCCCCGATGATTCCGATACGCATCGCCTGTCTCCTGTTGTCCGTTCTCGATGAGGGCCGGCCGGCGCTTGCCAGCCGACCCGGAAGCCAGGATGCTATTTGAAACCCAGAGGCGGAAAAATCGGCCTCCATTTGCAAGTGCCGAAACCATTGGTTTTGAATCGCGAGTTTTGAATCATGGATCGTCTGCAAAGCATGGCGGTATTCGTCAAGGCCGCCGACAGCGGCTCCTTCTCCGCCGCCGCCGCGGCCCTGGGCATGTCCTCGCAGATGGTCGGCAAGCACGTCGGCGCACTGGAGGAGCGCCTGGGCGTCAAGCTGCTCAACCGCACCACCCGCCGGCAGAGCCTCACCGAGGTCGGCCAGCAGTACTACGAACGCTGCAAGCTGGTGCTGGCCGAGGCGGAAGCGGCCGACGCCCTGGCCCTGAACCACAGCGCGGTGCCGCGCGGGCGCCTGCGCATCAGCGCTCCGGTGACCTACGGCACCTACTGCCTGCTGCCGCTGCTCGGCCGCTACCTGCGCGCGCACCCCGAGGTGCAGGTGGAACTGTCGCTCAACGACCGCCTGGTGGACCTGATCGACGACGGCTTCGAGGCGGTCATCCGCATTGGCACCCTGGGCGACTCCAGCCTGGTGGCCCGGCCGCTGGCGCCCTACCGGCTGGTGGCCTGCGCCTCGCCGGCCTACCTGGCCGAGCACGGCACGCCACACGCCCCGGCCGAGCTGGCCCGGCACCAGTGCCTGGGCTTCACCTTCCAATCGCCCGCGGCGGCCAGCGACTGGCTGATGCTCGACAGCGAAAGCCTGCAGTACTTCTCCCGCGGCAGCCGCTTCCAGGTCAACGACGCGCGCGCCCAGCGAGCCGCGGCGCGCGACGGCCTGGGCATCCTCCTCGGCGCCGAGGCGATGCTCGCCGAAGACCTGCGCCGGGGCAGCCTGGTGCGGCTGTTCCCCCAGCTGCAGATGCCGGCGCGGCCGGTGCACCTGCTGTACGCCAGCGACCGGCGCATGCCGCCGAAGCTGCGCAGCTTCGTCGACCAGGTAGTGGCGGAGCTTGGCGCCGGCCAAGCCTGAACGCCACGCTGGCGAGCAAGGCGCCACCGCCCTGCCCGCTCACGCGCACAGGGCGGTGGCCGGGTTTCAGCGCACCCCGGTGCTGCGCAGCGCCGAGGGGGTGAAGTCGGCCGGCGAGGCCTTGAGGTCGAACTGCACGAAGGTCTTCTCCTCGTTGCTCAGGCCGGTGACGATGTAACGCCCGGCGATCAGGTCGTCGAGTTCCTCGAAGGCGTAGGCCGGCACTTCGCGCTGGTAGTAGGGCATCAGCATGGCGCGGCCGACCCGCCACAGCTGGCCGCGGCCGTCGTAGAGGTCGGACATCGCGATCTGCCAGCTGTCCTCGTCGAGGTAGAAGCGGCGCTTGGCGTAGATGTTGCGCTCGCCGCTCTTCAGCGTCGCCTCCACCACCCACACCCGGTGCAGTTCGTAGCGCGCCAGCTCCGGGTTGGTGTGGCCGGCCTTGAGGATGTCGGCGTACTTCACCGTCGGCGCGGCCAGGCGGAAGTTGTTGTAGGGGATGTACAGCTCCTTCTTGCCGATCAGCTTCCAGTCGTAGCGGTCCGGCGCGCCGTTGTACATGTCGAAGTTGTCCGAGGTGCGCAGGCCGTCGGCGGCGGTGCCGGGGCCGTCGTAGGCCACCTGCGGGGCGCGGCGCACGCGGCGCTGGCCGGCGTTGTAGATCCAGGCCATGCGCGGCTGCTTCACCTGGTCGAGGAAGTCGTGCACCAGCAGCACGTTGCCGGCCAGGCGCGCCGGCGCGGTGATCTGCTGCTTGAAGTACAGCAGCGCGTTGGCGGCGGTGTCCGCCGGCAGGTCGGGCATCTTGTCGGGGAAGGCCACCTCGTCCTCGAAGTTGACCAGGCTGTAGCTGCCGTTGACCTGCGGCGCGGCCTGCACGTACAGGCGCCGCAGGTTGCCGCCGCGGTAGCGGGTGATGTGGTTCCACACCACTTCCAGGCCGTCATGCGGGATGGGGAAGGCGTAGTAGCGGCTGTCGGTGAAGCCTTCCAGGCCGTTGCCGCTGGGGATCAGGCGGGTCTTCCGGGCGCTGACCTTCGCCGCCGCGTAGATCGCCTCGGGCACCGCGTTGGAGCGGTGGCTGGTGTACACCGGCATGCGGTAGCTGTCCGGGTAGCGCTGGAACATCGCCAGCTGCCCCTCGGACAGGCGCGCGCGGTACTGCTCGAGGTTCTTCGCGGTGATGGTGAACAGCGGCTGCTCGCCGGCGTAGGGGTCGCCGAGGAAGCCATTGGCGGTCACCGGCGCGGCGTCGGGCTTGAGGCCGCCGGTCCAGGCCGGGATGCTGCCGTCGGCGTTGCCGGCCTTCTCCGCGCCCAGCGGCGTCAGCGAAGTGCCGAGCTTGGCCAGTTCGTCCGGCGTGGCCGCCGCCAGCGCGTGGCCCGCCAGCAGGCTCAGGACCAGGGCGATGCCGTGCAACTGTATCTTGGGCTTGTTCATGCAGGCTCCCTCCTCAGAAGTTCACGCCGAAGCTGAGCGCGACGAAGTCGCGGTCGCTGATGGTGTTGTAATCGCCGCCGAAGAAGTTGGTGTAGGAAAGGCTGGCGGTGTAGGTGTTCTGGTAGTCGGCGTCCAGGCCGATGCTGGCGGCCTTGCTGCCCTCGTTGAACACCGGGCCGTAGCCGTCGACGTCGTGGGACCAGGCCAGGTTGGGCTTGAGGTTGATGCCGGCGACGACGTTGGGATAGTCCCAGATGGCCCGCGCGCGGTAGCCCCAGGACGACGAGGTGTAGAAGCCGTGGCTGCCGTAGCGGCTGGCCGCCGCCGGGTTTTCCGGCACGCCGTAGACGGCGTCGCGGCCGTAGCGCTCGCCGACGTCGTCGGTCATGCCGCCGACGTAGGTCAGGCCCAGCTCGCCCACCAGGGTCAGGCGCTCGGCGCCCATCACCTGGTCGAAGAACTGGGTGAAGGTGGTCTGCGCCTGGGTGACTTCCTTGCGGATGTAGCCGTGGCTGACCTGCCCGGCCGCCCCCAGCGCGCCGGCCACGCCGCCGCTGGCGAAGCCGCCGGCCACGGTGGTGGCCAGCAACGGGGTGAGGTCGGTGGTGTTGGTCTGCAGCGGCATGTTCGGCCGGTAGCTGATTTCGCCGCTCCAGGCGGTGCCGGTCGGCAGCGTGGTGGAGAAGCTCAGGCCGTACAGGCGGATGTCCTCGGGGTATTCGAGGAAGTAGCTGCCGCGGCCGAGCAGGATCGGCTGGGCCAGCGCCGCGGTGGCCGGGCTGGAAAGCGCCAGCAGGGCATTGCCGATGTCGCCGCGGTTGGCGTTCTGCATGCTGACGATGGGCGTGCGGCTGTGGTAGTTCATGAAGTAGGCGCCGTACTCGGTGTTGTCGCCCAGCCAGCGCAGGGCCAGGCCCCACTGCCCGGAGTCGCGCGCGTCGCGGTCGGCGCCGCGCGGCACCATCAGGCCCTCGGGGGTGACGGTGACGCCCAGGGAGTTGAGCACGGCCTTGGTCGCCGGCGCGTTGAGGCCGGCGACCGAGGCCGGGTCGAGGATGTTGTAGTTGTTCCGGCAGCCGTCGGCGGCCACGTCGGTGGTGGAGAAGAAGGTGCCGCAGTTGTCGATGACGGTCTGGTCCCACTCCAGCTGGTAGAAGGCTTCCATCGACAGCTGGTCGGTCAGGCCCTGGGAGATGAAGGCCATGTTCACCGGGATCAGGCCTTCCTTGATCTCGGCGCCGGGGCGGCGGAAGGCGGCGACGTCGATGGGGTTGATGCTGTTGATCGAGTTGAGGATGAAGGTGCTCTCGCCCCAGCTCACCACCTGCTTGCCCAGGCGCACGCTGCCGGGCTTCTCGGCGATGCTGTAGTTGTAGTAGCCGAAGGCGTCGAGCAGCTGGAAGCCGGAGGACTTGGCGCCCTCCTTGCGGCCGTGGTCGTCGATGTCCTTCCACTGGCGGCTTTCGTCCTTGAGCTCGAAGTCGTACCAGTACTTGCCGCGGGTGAAGACGCCGAAGTCGCCGTACTTCAGCTCCAGGTCGTGAATGCCCTTGAAGATCTTCGAGAAGGTCTCGCCCTGCTTGAAGTTCAGCCGGCCGTCGTCGTTGGTCTGGGTGAAGCCGTGGCCGCCGTTGGCCGCGCCAATCAGGTCCTGCTTGGGACTCTGGGTGCTCCAGCTGGCGCCGATGGACAGCGAGGAGTCGAACTGCCCCTGGATCTCGCCGATGTTGAAATTGACCGCCGAGGCCTCGGCACTGACGCCGACGCCCACCACCACCGCCAGTATCTTCGGGCTGAAGCCGGCGAACCTTATTGTTCTTATCATTTGGCGCTCCTTGATGGATGACTCGATCCACGTCCGCCGCGGCCCGGCCGCGGCGGGGTTGGCATGTGCCGCGCGGCCCGCCGGGCCGGCGCGAACCCCTCCCCTCAACCGCCGGTGGCAGCGGCGATCAGGGCGTCGGCCAGTTCGCCGTAGGGGGCGAACATGGCGCGTACCAGGTCGTCTTGGCCGCGCTCGACCACCGAGCGCAGGTTGGAGAATTCGAGGAAGCCTTCATGGCCGTGGTGGCGCCCGCTGCCGCTCTTGCCGATGCCGCCGAACGGCAGGCTGGGCACCGCGGCCTGCAGCGCCGCGCAGTTGATGCAGGCGCCTCCGGAAACGGTGCGGCCGAGCACCCGGTGGGCGCTGGCCGGGTGGGCCGAGAACACGTAGATGCCCAGCGGCCGCTCGTGGACGTTGACGTAGGCGATGGCCTGGTCCAGCTCGCGGTAGGTCAGCACCGGCAGGATCGGGCCGAAGATCTCCCGCTGCATCAGTTGCATGCCATCGTCCACGTCCAGGGCCAGGGTGAAGGGCAGGCGCCGCGCCTGCGGCTGTGCCTCGCCGCCGAACTGCACCAGGCTGGCGCCCCTGGCGCGGGCGTCGTCGAGGTAGCCAAGCAGGCGCTGCAGGTGCCGCGCGTTGATGATGCCGGTGGTGTCGGCGCGGCTGGCATAGCCCGGCAGGCGGCTGTCCAGCAAGGCGCCGATCATCTGGACGAAACGCTCGCGGTCGTCCTCGTGGACCAGCACGTAGTCCACGGTCACGCACATCTGCCCGTTCTTGATGGTCTTGCAGCCGACGATCTGCTCCACCGCGGCTTCGTCCAGGCCGCCGGGGGCGATGATCGCCGGGCACTTGCCGCCCAGCTCCAGGGTCACCGGCACCAGGTTGTGCGCCGCGGCCACCGCCACCTGGCGGCCGACCTCGGTGCTGCCGGTGTACATCAGGTGGTCCCAGGGCTGTTCGGCGAAGGCCCGGGCCAGGTCGAGGCCGCCGGCCACGGCGGTGAGCTGCTCGGCGTCGAAGTGGCTGGCGAGCATCTCCAGCAACAGTTCGCTGCAGGCCGGGGCCAGGTCGGAAGGCTTGACGATCACCCGGTTGCCGGCGGCGAGCATCTCCACCACCGGCCCCAGGCCGATGTCGAAGGGGAAGTTCCACGGCGCCATGTTGCCGATCACGCCCTTGGGCTGCGGCTGCACATAGGCGTTGGCGCTGCCGTACAAGGCAGGGTCCAGGGCCCGCGCCTGGGGCTTCATCCAGCTCACCAGGTGCTCGGCGGCGTACTGCGCGCGCCCCGCCACGCCCAGGCACTCGACCAGGTCGGCGAACTGCTTCGGGTGGCTGCCGAAGTCGCTGGCGATGGCCTCCTGGATGCGCGTGCGGTTGGCCAGCAACATGTTCGCCAGGGTGCCGAGCAGCGCCAGGCGCTGGGCCAGGCTGGGCATCGGCTCGGCGAGGAAGGCGCGGCGCTGGGCGGCGAGCAGCCGCTGCAGTTCGGCGATCTGCGCCGCGTCGCCGGCGCCGGGAGTTTCACGTTCGATAAAGGCCATGGTCGTTCCTTCGCAGTCTGGTAGCGGGCCCGGCTGTGGCGCCGGCCCTGGTCATCGTCACGGGAAGCCGCAGCGGCGCGGCTCAGGTGCCGGGTTGCAGGGCCTCCCCGGCCGGCGTGGCGCGGTGGAACTTCAGGTTGCGCTGGGCCAGGCGACCGAAACGCATGTCCAGCAGGTCGCCCAGGTAGCTCTGCTTCTGCCGCCAGGGCGCGCCCGGGCCCTGCTTGGGGAACAGCGGCGCGGCGCGCAGGATGTAGCCGGACTGCAGGTCCAGCAGCGGCGCGGCGGGCATCCGCGGGTCGTCCGCCTGGGCTACGCAGTGGCTGTAGCCCTTGCGCGCCATGTAGCGCAGCAGGCGGCAGACGTAGAGGGAGGCGAGGTCCGCGCGCAGCGTCCAGGACAGGTGGGTGTAGCCGACGCAGACCGCCGCGTTGGGCAGCCCGGACATCATCAGGCCCTTGTAGCTGTAGGTGTCGCCGACGGCCACCGGGCGCCCGTCGACTTCGAAGCGGATGCCGCCGCAGGGCACCAGCTCCAGGCCGGTGGCGGCCACCAGGATGTCCGCCGCCAGCTCCTGGCCCGAGGCCAGGCGCACGCCGTGCTCGCTGAAGCCCTCGATGCGGTCGGTGACGATCGAGGCGCTGCCCTTGCGCAGGGCGCGGAACAGGTCGCCGTTGGGCACCAGGCACAGGCGCTGGTCCCAGGGCTGGTAGCTGGGCGTGAAGTGCGGGTCGAGCGGGAAGTCCGCGCCCAGGTAGCGGCGCATGCCGCCGCGGATCATGCGCTTGGCCAGCGCCGGGCGGTGCCGGCAGAGGCGGTAGAGGAACAGGCTCAGCAGCACGTTCTTGGCGCGCACCAGCTTGTGCGCCAGTTTCTCCGGCAGCACCTTGCGCAGGCCGTCGGCCAGGGCATCGGTGTCCGGCAGCGACAGCACGTAGGACGGCGAGCGCTGCAGCATGGTGACGTGGGCCGCCTCGCCGGCCAGGCTCGGCACCAGGGTCACGGCGGTGGCGCCGCTGCCCACCACGACGATGCGCTTGCCCTGGTAGTCGAGGTCCTGCGGCCATTGCTGGGGGTGCACCAGGCGCCCCTGGAAGCGCTCGATGCCGGGGAAGGCCGGCAGGTGGCCGGTGTCGTAGCGGTAGTAGCCGCTGCACAGGTAGAGGAAGTTGCAGGTGAAGCCGCGCAGCTGGCCGCCGACCTCGACCTGCAGCTGCCACAGCGCGCGGGGCGATGACCAGGCCGCCGAGACGATGCGGTGGCCGAAGCGGATGTGCCGGTCCACGCCGGACTCGCGCGCGGTGTCGCGGATGTATTCGAGGATGCTGGCGCCGTCGGCGATGGCCTTGCCGGCCTTCCAGGGGCGGAAGCTGTAGCCGAGGGTGAACATGTCCGAGTCCGAGCGCACGCCGGGGTAGCGGAACAGGTCCCAGGTGCCGCCGATGGACTCGCGCGCCTCGAAGATCGCCAGGCTGCGCTGCGGGCAACGCGTCTTCAGGTGATGGCCGGCGCCTATGCCGGACAGCCCGGCGCCCACCACCAGTACATCGAAATGCTCGACCGACATCTGGATCTCCACGCTGTTGTCGTACGCCCGGCGCTGCCGGACGATGCTTTTTTATGCGGTGAAGCGTCGCTAAGATGCAAAAACCCCGGCGCCTGCTTTAAGGTAGGCACCTTAAAACCGAATCTAAGGTGAACACCTTACAATGTCAACCGCCGAACAGGTGAAGCCCATGAAGCGCCAGAACACCCGGGAGCGCATCCTGGTCACGTGCCGCAAGCTGTTCAACGGCAGCGGCGTGGCCGCCGTGACCACCGCGGCCATCGCCGAGGCGGCGGGCATCAACGAGGGCAACCTGTACTACTACTTCAAGAAGAAGGCCGACATCGTCAGCGAGCTGTTCGAGCAGTTCGCCGCCGAGCAGCTGCGCGTGGCCTCGCAGCAGGACGACCTGCACCTGTGGTTCCAGCTGATGTGGGAATGGCGCTTCTTCTACCGCGACAGCATGACCCTGTTCGGCCTCGACCCCAGCCTGCGCCCGCGCCTGCAGACGCTCTCCGACGAGGTCCAGGCCCACGGCCGCGCCAAGCTGCTGGCGATGATCGGCAGCGGGCGCATGAACCTGCGCGAGGAACAGGTGGAGGCGCTGCTGGAGAACGCCTGGATCGTCTCCACCTACTGGATCGAGTACCTGCACTCGCGGCACGGCATCGTGCGCGTCACCCGCAAGCACCTGAACTGGGGCTACAACCAGATGGCGGCGCTGTTCGAGCCCTACCTGGTGCGCTCGCGCGACGTCCGCGCGGCCGCCGGCGAGCAGGCCGAGTGACGCGCGGGGCCGCTCGCCGGCCCCGCGCCCGGCGTCTCAGTCCGCAGCCTCGACCTTGTCCATGCGCGCCCGCATGATCCGCTGCATCAGCCGCGGCGACAGGCGCTGCAGCAGCCAGCCGACGCCCACCTCGCTGCGCGGGGTGACGCAGAACAGCCGCCCCTTGCTGATGTCCGTGAGCACGTCCGCCGCCACCCGGTCGGGCGACACGCCGCGCCGCGCGTAGTACTCGACGGCCCGCGACTGCCGCTGCTCGGCGCCGGCCCCGCGCATGCGGGTGTTGCGGATGATGGCGGTGTCGATGGTGCCCGGGCAGAGGATGGTGACGTCGACGTTGCGCCCGGCCAGTTCCGCCGCCAGCGACTGCGACAGCCCGACCACCGCGTGTTTGGAGGCGCAGTAGGGCGCGGTGCGCGGCATCGGGATCAGCCCGGCGCCGGAGGCGGTGTTGACGATGTGCCCGCGCCCGGGCTGCGCCAGCATGCGCGGCAGAAAGGCGTGGATGCCGTGCACCACGCCCATCAGGTTGACCTCGAAGACCCAGCGCCAGTCGGCCAGCTCGGTGTCCTCCACCCGCCCGGCATGGCCGACGCCGGCATTGTTGAACAGCAGGTCCACCCTGCCCTCGCGGGCATACACGCGCTCGGCGAAGGCCGCCAGCGCCGCGGCGTCGGTGACGTCCAGCGCCTCGCCGGCGGCATTGGGCAACCCCTCGGCGACGCGCTGCGCCGCCGCGCCATCGACGTCGGTGCAGTACACCCGGGCGCCCAGCGCGCCCAGATGCTGGGCAATGGCCCGGCCGATACCCGAGCCGGCACCGGTGACCACGGCGATCTTGTTGTTGTAATAGCTGGCCAGTTTCGACAACGCGGCATCCTCCTCAGGATCGTTCGCCATACGGCGCCGCTGCGCACCCGGGCCATGCGCAAAGGCACGGCGGACGGCGCAACGGGCCCCACGCCTAAGGTGATTACCTTAAAAAGTGCAAGAGGTCAAACCCGCCGCAGCTCGCCGCGGTTGTCGTACTGGTCGACCTTGGCGATTGCCCGGCTGATGGCCGGGGTGGTGTACGTGCCTGCCGATGGGAAGCGCTGATCACAGTCTTGCCGACTACGCCGAAACGCTTTTCGTAGGATGGGTTGAGCCTTGGCGAAACCCATGCGGTCGTGGCGATGGGTATCGCTTCGCTCAACGCCATCCTACGACGCTCCAGGGTTGGCCTGGGCACACGGCCATGGCCTCGGCGTATCGGCGGATAACCGCGAACGGTTATTCGCCCTACGCTTCCGGAAGCCCGAATCGCGGACGGAGTCCGCCCCTACGGTTCCAAGAAGCACGGGCGTAGGAGCGGACCTTGTCCGCGATAGCCGGTCGTCCCGGCGCGATTCGCGGATGAGATCAGCTCCTACACTGCCCACCCTCGCCATTCCAATGTAGGAGCGCGCCCTGCGCGCGAAATCGCGGGCAGGGCCCGCTCCTACAGGTTACCGGGAAGCATGGTATTCCTCCCCCGCGGCTCCCCGATCACAGGGTGAAGACGATGCGCTCGGCGGCGCTGCGCTGCCAGGCCGACTCGACCTCGCTCAGCGGCACCGCCTCGGCGTCCACCTTCAGCCCGGCCGGCTCGATGGCCCGCAGCAACTGGCCGATCACCTGCACCAGGCCTTCGTTGGAGACGCTGCCCAGGCCGCTGCCGAGCAGCTCCAGGCCGGAGCTGCGCAACGCGCCGGCGTTCAGCGGCAGGCTCGCCCCGGCGAGCGAGCCGATGTTGACGAAGCGCAGGCGCGGCGAGGCCTCGCCGCTGCCGTGGCTGGCCGCGGCGTCGAGGATGCAGGCCGCCGGCGGGCCCCACAGGTAGTCCAGCACCACGTCGATGCCGCGGCCCTGGATTTCCTCGCGCAGCTCGGCGGTCAGTTGCTCGGCCGGCTGGTCCAGGCGGATGAACTGGTCCGCGCCCAGGGCTCGCAGCTCCGCCTCCACCGCCGGGTTGCGCGCGGTGGCGATCACCCGCGAGGCGCCCAGGTGCCTGGCCACCTGGATGGCCAGGCGCCCGGAGGTGCCGGCGGCGCCGTTGACCAGCACGCTTTCGCCGGGCTTGAAGTGCGCGCGTTCCTGCAAGGCCGCCCAGGACGACATGCCGGGGTTGGCGATGGCCGCGGCGGTGATGTCGTCGATGCCGTCGGGCACCGCCACGCAGTAGCGCGCGTCCACCGCCACGGTCTCGGCCATGGCGCCGTGGGGCGCGCGGGGGAAGGCGAAGTACACGCGGGTGCCGTCTTCCAGCAGGCCCACGCCGTCGACGCCGGGCACCGCCGGCAGGCTCCGGGGGCTGCTGTAGTGCTTGCCGCTGGCCTGGGCGCGCACCAGTTGGCTGAGGGCGGCGGCGCGCACGCGCACCAGCACCTCGCCGGCGACGGCTGGCTGCGCCTCGAACTCGCCGTAGCGCGGCGGCTGGTCGAAGGCATGGACGATGGCGGCTTTCATGGGTTTCTACTCCGGTGGGTCAGGGGAATCGGGATGCCGGCTTCAGGCGTGCCAGCAGCGGTACCAGCCGTCCTGCTCGTCGATGCGCAGCTCGGTCTGGTAGAGGTCGGACAACCGGGCGCTGGTCAGCACCTCGGCCTTGGGCCCGTCGGCGACGACGCGGCCCTTGTCCAGCAGCACCACGCGCTCGATCTCGGGGATGACCTCGTCGATGTGGTGGGTGGTGATGATCATGGCGTGCGCCTCGCCGCAGAAGCGCCGCAGCAGCTTGAGCATGCCCAGGCTGGCGCCCATGTCCAGGCCGTTGGCCGGCTCGTCGAGGATCAGCGCGCGCGGCCGGTGGACCAGCGCGCGGGCCAGCAGCAGGCGGCGCTTCTGCCCGGTGGACAGGCGCTGGAACATGGTCCGCTCGTGGCCGGCCATCTCCACCACCGCCAGCAGCGCGCGGGCCTGCTCCAGTTGCTCGTCGCTGGGCTGCAGGTGGCCGTGGGCGCCGATCGAGCCGAAGAAGCCGGAGACCACCACGTCCAGGGCCTGGGTGTAGGGCGTGTAGTCGTCCTGCAGGTCCTGGGAGATGAAGCCGATGCGGCTGCGCAGGTCCCAGAGGTTGACGGTGTCGCTGCCGAACAGCCGCAGGTGGCTGCCCTCGCGCTCCACCGGGTACAGCTCGCGGCTGATCAGCTTGAGCAGGGTGCTCTTGCCGGCGCCGTTGGGGCCGAGGATGGCGACCTTCTCGCCATCGTCGATGTGCAGGGAAAAGCCGTCGAGCACGCGGGTCTGCTGCTGGAAGGCGGTGACGTTGTGGATGTCGATCATGAAGGGTTCGTCGTCGCGGGCGTGGGAATGCCGATACTACATCAGGTGGCACCGGGCGGCGCCGGCTCGTGACCGGCGCCGCCCAGGCCCTGCGCGAGGGAAGGAACATCGGCCGGCGCGGATGGCGCCGGCGATGGCATGCGCATCCCGCGCATGACGCGGACGAAGCCGGGACGGTCGGCCCGGCTCCGCCCTGCCGACATCCTGTCGGCGGTAACGGCCAGCGGCTTCAGGCCACGTCTCCGGCCTGCCCGACCGGCGCCTTGCGCCGCAGCGGCGCGGTCTCGCGCAGCAGGCTGGCGGCGGCAAGGCCGAGCGCCACGCCGCCCAGGGCCAGGTAGAGGGTGTACTGGATGCCGTGGTGCTGGGCGATGTAGCCGGCCAGGGCCGGCGCCACGCCGCCGCCGAACACCTCGCCGATGCCCACCACCAGCCCGGTGGCGGTGGACACCAGGGGCAGCGGCACCGACTCGCCGGTGAGCGGGCCGACGGTCATGCAGATCATGCTGAAGTTGAAGAAGGTGGTGAGGAACAGCAGCGCGAACAGCGTCAGCGGCTCGGCCCCGGTGTGCATCAGCAGCCAGATGCAGGCACCGGTGGCGACGAAGCTGCCCAGCACCACCGGCTTGCGTCCCAGGCGGTCGGAAAGCCCCGGCAGCACCAGCTGGCCGATGAAGCCGCCCAGGCCGATGGCGGACATGACGAAGCCCATCTGCTGCACGCCCAGGTGCAGGTAGTCGGTGAGGTAGTTGGGCATCATCACGCTGAGCACGAACAGGCTGGTGAGCATGCAGAACATGCCGAGGATGTTCAGCGGCACGTTGCGGTAGCGCAGCGCGTCCAGCCAGCGGCCCTGCTCCTGGGGCACATCAGCGGCCGCCGGCGCGCGGGTCTCGCGCAGGCGGCGGTACATGAACCAGGCGAGCAGGAAGCCGGGCAGCGACACCACCACGAACACCCAGCGCCAGGACGGCAGCACCAGCAGCAGCTGGGTGGCGAGGATCGGCGCCAGGCCCAGGCCGAGGATCGGGAAGAAGGCCTGCTGGATGCCGATGTTCAGCCCGCGCCGCGACGGGTGCGAGGACTCCGCGGTGGCGGCGATGGCGGTGGGCGTGAAGGCGCCCTCGGAGACGCCCATCACCGCGCGGATCAGCAGCAGCGCGGCGACGCCGTTGGCCAGCCCGGACAGCCCGGCCAGCAGGGAGAACAGCAGCACCGCGGGGATCAGCACCTTGCGCCGGCCGATGCGGTCGGACAGGCGGCCCATGAAGATCGAGGAAATCCCCCAGGCGATGGCGAGGACCGCCGAGATGTTGCCCAGGTCCTGATAGTCCAGGTGCAGCTCGCTCATCATCACCGGGAACAGCGGCAGGATGATGAAGCGGTCCAGGCCGACCAGGCCGAAGCCCAGGGCGAGCATGGCCACGGCCGTGTATTCGTAGCGCGCATTCCATTTGTTGTCGTTGTTGTGCATGGCATGGGTACTCGGGACGTTGGCGGGCGGTCAGAAGTAGAACAGCGCTTCGACCATGGTGGAGAGTTGCGAGCGGTCGCGGCCGTTGCCGTAGGGGCGGTCGTGGTCGCGGGGGTCGAACCAGTCGTAGCGGACTTCCGGGCGCAGCGAGAGGTTGCCGGTCACGTCCCAGCGCAGGCCGGTGGTGAGGGCGTTGTAGTCGCCGCGGGCGGTGCTGGTGGGGAACAGGATGAAGCCGTCCGGGTCGCTGAAATGCTCGCCGCGCAGGGAGAAGGACAGGTCCGGGCGGTACTGGTAGGTGACTACCGCATTGGCGCCCCACCAGCGGGCGCCGTCGAAGCCGGGGCCGTTCACCACGTCCACGGTGGAGGCCTTGCCGTCGCCGGCCTGGTGGCCGTAGACCAGCTCGGCGCCCATGGACCAGCGCTCGTCGAACCTGTGCCAGCCGTTGAGCGAGTGCTGCTGCTTGAGCTGGCCGCTGTCGGCGACCAGCCGCGCGGTCGGCGCCTGGACGTCGGAGAAGCTGTCGTTCTGCTCGTCGCCGACGATGAACTCGTAGTCGAGCCAGGTGTTCATGTCCGGCGCGCGCCAGCGCAGGGCGCCCATCAGCGACTTGCCGTCGTTGTTGTCGCGCAGGTTGTTCCAGCCCTGCACCACGCCCAGCTCCAGGCCGAGGATGCCGCTGTCGTCGTTGAGCAGGCGGGTGCCGACCAGCACCCCGGAGACGGTGCCCGGCTCGCTGACGAAGGCGTAGGTCTTGCTGGCGAAGGGGTTGCGCGCCTGGCGGATGTTCGGCGGGATCTCGTAGCCCATTGCCGGGCCGAACACCCCGGCCATGAAGTTGAAGCCCGGGCCGTAGGGCACGTAGGCGGTGGCGGCGATGTTGGGGATGGCGAGGAAGCGGTCCTTGTCCTTCTGCGCCTTGGCGGCGTCGTCCTCGTTCATGTTCCAGTGCATGTCCCAGCCGAAGGTCCGGGCGAACTGGGCGTTGCGCCCGTAGTTGGCCTCGAAGGTGAAACCGAAGGCGAAGTCCTCCGGCTTGGGCCCCGGCAACGGGGTGATGCGCGGCATGAAGGTGCCCTTGAGCGCCTTGTCGACGAACAGGTGCAGGCTGCCCCACTCCAGGCCCTCGTCGGACATGCCGGTGAGCGGCAGGTTGCTCAGGCCGTCCTCGCGTTCGTCGTGGGTGGAGCGGTTGTTGCGCGCGTAGGCGATGTCCAGCAGGCCGGAAACCGTAATGCCGTAGTCGCGCTCCAGGCTGTCGCCGAAGAGGCCCTTGAACAGAGCGCCCTCCCCCGGCGCCGGCGCCTCGGCGGCATGGCATTCGACGATCGCCAGGGCGGCCAGGACCGCACCAAGCGTTTTCACCTTGATGTTGAGCATGCTTCTGTCTCTTGTTGTTGTTTTCAGAGGGGTGCCGCGGGGGAGTGCCCCGCGGCAGAAGGGACCTAGACCTGGGCGGCGAGCGGCCGCCGCGCCTCGCGCAGCGCGCCGCCCTGGCCCTGCTGCAGCGCCAGATCGCGGCGCAGCGCGTCGAGCAGTTGCGGCAGTTCGCTGGCGTGGCCGATGCCGCCGTAGATGTAGAAGTCCGGGCGCACCAGCACGGCTTGCAGCCCGGCGGCGCGGAGGAACTGGTGGTACTTGCCGGACAGGTCGCGGCAGGTGCCTGGCGCGCCGTCCTCGCTCAGGCGCACGGCCTTCACTTCCAGCTGTTCGAGCAGCGCCTTGTGCGCCTCGTCCAGCCCGGCCAGCGGGTCGTCGCCGATGCTCAGCAGGTGGAATCCGCGGCCGAAGGCGTCGTCGTAGCGCTGGCGGTGTTCGTCGCGCTCGATCTCTCCGTGCACGCCCAGGCAGCCGGCCGGGCCCAGGGCGCGGCCGTTGCGCTCGTCCTTGTGCACCACGCCGTCGACCAGGCCGGGGAACGGCGGCAGCGGCGGCACTTCGCCGGCGAGGAAGGCGGCGTCGCGCTCGGCGGCCTTCTGCGGGTCGGCCACGCAGACCACCTTGCCCATTTCCACCGAGGCGTCGATCACCGCGCGGATCTGCGGCTTGCGCTCCAGGGTGTAGCTGTCCAGCAGCTTGTCGGAGCAGATGCCGCGGAAGATCAGGTCCAGGCGCCAGGACAGGTTCCAGGCGTCGCGGATGCCCGAGCACATGCCCTGGCCCATGAACGGCGGCATCAGGTGCGCGGCGTCGCCGGCCAGCAGCACGCGGCCGTGGCGCCAGGTCTGGGCGATGCGCGAGCGGAACTGGTAGACGGCGTGGCGCACCAGGCTGGCGGTGTCCGGGGTGACCCAGGGCGCCAGCAGTTCCCAGACCTTCTCGGTGCTCTGCAGGTCCTCGATGCTCTCGTGGGGCAGGCGCATGAATTCCCAGCGGCGGTAGCCGGGGCCGCCGGGGACCATGGTGGTCGGCCGCGCCGGGTTGCACCACTGGCCGATGTCCGGCACGTCCAGCTCGACGCCGGGCTTGGGCTGCAGGTCGACCACCAGCCAGTCTTCCTGGAAGCCCAGGTCCTGCCAGTCGATGCCGCATTCGCGGCGCACCGCACTGTTGGCGCCGTCGGCGCCGATCACGTAGCGGGCGCGCACGCTGCGCTGCTCGGTGGCCTGCGCCGCGTCGCCGCGCTGGGTGCGTTGCATGCGCAGCTCGCAGCCCTGCGCGTCCTGGCTCAGCCCCAGCACTTCCCAGCCCTGGTGGACCTCGACGTTGGCGATGGCCTTGGCCCGACGGTCGAGGATGGCCTCCAGGCCCGGCTGGTTGAACAGGTAGCCGAAGGGGCCGTCGCTGATCGACTCGGCCGACCAGTCGATTTCCACCAGCACCTTCCAGTCGGCGTTGAACCACTGGTAGCAGGCCGAGGGCTGGGAAATCTCCTGCAGTTCCTCTTCCAGGCCCATCATGCGGAATACGCGGCGGATCTCGTGGTCGTGGAACACCGCGCGCGGCAGCGGGTAGAGGGACTGCCAGCGCTCGTACACGGCGACGCTGTAGCCCATCTTGCCGAGGAGGATGGCGAGGGTCTGGCCGACCGGGCCGTAGCCGACGATGGCTACGTCATGGATCTTGTTTTCGTTCATCTGTGCTGACCTGAAACCGGGTGGGTTTTGGGCAAGCCGCTCCCCGCCTCCCTGCGCGGCAGGAAAGTGTTCGGGACGAGGGCGCGGCCTGCGTCGCTGGGGGCGCTAGCTTTTGGCCGGCGCGCTGTCCGTCTCGGTGTTGAGGACGAAGTACTCGGGGACGCTGGGGCCCCAGAGGTACAGCGAGTTCTCGGGCGGGAAGTCGCCGGCCGGCCACTGGCTGCCGGCGTCGATGAAGTCCATGTCCGCCGAGTACTCGCAGAACGAGCCCCAGGGGTCGCGGACGTAGTGGAAGTAGTTGGAGCCCAGGCAGTGCCGCCCGGTGCCCCAGCCCTCGCGATAGCCGGCGCTGGCCATCTGCTCGGCGCCGTTGCCGACCTCGTCGACGCCGTCAACTTCCCAGGCGGCGTGGTGGAAGCCCTTGGCGCCGCTCTTGCAGAAGGCCACCAGGTGGTGGTCGCAGCCGTGCGGGGCGTGGGTGAAGGCGATGATGTCCTGGGAATGGTCGGACAGCCGCAGGCCCAGGGCCCGCTCGTAGAAGGTGACGGCCTGGGACACGTCGGGGCTGAACAGCAGCACGTGGGACAGCCGCCGCGGGCGCACCCGGGCCACTTCGTCGCGGGTGCCGACGCCGCGCACGGCGGGCCGCACCGGCGCCGCGGCGTGCTTGCTGTCGGGCATGTGCTTGGCGCCGACCCTGACCTGCAGCAGGTTGCCGTCGGGGTCGCGGAACCAGAAACCCTCGCCGTCGCCGGCCTCGAAGCGCGCGCCGGCGACCTCGGCCTGCTGGCGCAGGGCCTCGTAGTCCTCGGCGAAGCAGTTGAAGCTCAGGTAGGCCAGGCTCTTGCGCGGGCCCTGCAGCATCCGCGCCCAGCGGTGGCCGTCGGCGGCGCGCAGTTCCAGGGCATCCGCGGTTTCGCCGACTTCCAGGCCGAAGCTGGCGAAGAAGGTCCGCGCCTCGGCCAGCGAGGGCACGAACAGCGCGTAATGATCGATCGAATGCACACTGCGGGGAGTGACAGTCATGATCGCCTCCGTTTGTTGTTCTTGTCGTCGAAGCCTCGGAGCGGGAGGCTTCGATCTGGCCGGGAATGCCCGGGGTCAGGCTTCGTCCACCACCGGGTTGACCAGGGTGCCGATGCCTTCGATGGACACTTCCACTACGTCGCCGGCCTTCAGGTAGACCTTCGGGTCCATGCCGAAGCCGACGCCGGCCGGGGTGCCGCTGACGATCACGTCGCCCGCTTCGAGGGTCACCGCCTCGCTGAGGGTGGAAATGATGGTGGCCACGTCGAACAGCATGTCCTCGGTGTTGGCCGATTGCACCACCTTGCCGTTGACGCGGGTCTGCAGCAGCAGGCCCTTGCCGCCGGCCGGCAGTTCGTCGGCGGTCACAAGGTCGGGGCCGAAGGCGCCGGTGTCGTCGAAGTTCTTGCCCACGGTCCACTGCGGCGACTTGAACTGGTACTCGCGCACCGAACCCTCGTTGAACAGCGCGTAGCCGGCCACGTGCTGCAGCGCCTGCTCCTTGGCAATGTGCCGGCCGCCGCTCTTGAGCACCACGGCCATCTCGCCCTCGTAGTCCAGGGTGTCGGAGATGCGCGGGCGCACCAGCGGCTGGTTGTGGGCGATCAGGCTGCTGTTGAAGCGCGGGAACAGCGTCGGGTAGTCCGGCTGGGCGTAGGGCGATTCCTTGGTGTGGTCGGCGTAGTTCAGGCCGACGCAGACGATCTTGCCGGGCTTCTTCATCAGCGGCAGGTAGTCCTGCTCGCCGATCTCCACCAGCGGCCCCTGCGCCTCGGCGCCGTAGGTGGCCAGGTCCACGCCGCGCTCCAGCAGCGACTCCAGGGTTTCCTCGCCGAGGACCCGGACGCCTTCGGCAGTACGCACGCCCAGTACCGGGCGGCCTTGGTGAGTGAAGCGAACGTAGCGCATGGAGCTGACCTCTTGTTGTGGTTCGTGACGACCGCCAGGCAGTGCGGTATGGGCCCTAAGCTAATCCGAGGAAAATATGCCGTCAACGATAAAATATATTTTTTCAGAATTATCGATAAAAGGCCGCCATGTGTATCATCTGCCTCATCCGTCATCACCCGTGGTAAAGCCCATGAACCGAGCCGAACGCTGGGCACAGCAGCCCGAAGTCTCGGAAAAGCGCACCATGGCCTCGCAACTGGAGGCCAGGGTCCGCGAAGACATCATCAACGGCCGCCTGGCGCCAGGCAGCCGCCTGCGCCTGAAGGAGCTGGCCGAGCACTACGACGCCGGCGTCATCCCCCTGCGCGAGGCGCTGTCGCGCCTGGCCGCCAGTGGTTTCGTCAGCGCCGAGGACCAGAAGGGTTTCAGCGTCGGGCGCATCTCCGCGGAGGAAATCCGCGACATCACCCACACCCGCCTGCTCATCGAATGCCAGGCCCTGGCCGAGTCCATCCGCAATGGCGACCTGGAGTGGGAAAGCCGGCTGATCGCCGCCCACCACCGCCTGGACCGCCTGCCCATCGTCGAAGGCCCGGAACGGCTGATGAAGCCGGAATGGGAGAACGCCCACGAGGCCTTCCACGAGGCGCTGATCGCCAACTGCCGCTCGCCCTGGCTGCGGCGCCTGTCGCACATGCTGCGCGACCAGACCGCGCGCTACCGCATGCTCTCGGTGCACTACAACGACAGCGCCAGCCGCGACGTCCCCGGCGAACACCGCGAACTGCTCGACGCCGCCCTGGCGCGCGACGTGGACAAGGCCTGCGCGCTGCTGGCGCAGCACTACGAGACCACCACCCGCAGCGTGCTGGCCCATGAGGCGTTGAAGGGTTGAACCCGGGCCCCGGCCGCGCCTGACAGGCGCCGCCGGGGCGCGGGCGCCTCAGAAAGCCTTGACGATCGTGAGCCGCAGCAGCGATCCCTTCGGATAGGCCTCGCTACCTGCGGTCGCGCTGACCTCCTGGTACGCCGCCCCCTTCAGGATCATGCCTGCGCCCGGGATCGGGTAGTCGACCTCGAGACCGATGGCATGACGCGAAGATCGATCGGTACTCGCGCCCCTGCCCTTGTCGTCCGATACCTGCCATTGGCTGTAGCCGACCACCCCCGCCTGGAACCTGCCCAGGTTCTTGCCCACCCCCCACTCGAGCGTGAGCTCGTTGCCGGGCCTGAAGCCCGCGTCGTTTTCGCCGTTGCGCTCGAAACGCATGAGGCCCGAGGCGGTGATCGTCTTGGCGTTGTCGAAGTAGTAGGTCGCGCCGCCCGAGAGCATCGTGGTCTTGAAGCCCTTGCCCGGCGACGCGGGATCGCTGGTGCTGCCGTTGTCGAACCAAATGCCGGCGACCGCCACCGCATCCCATTGCCGGCCATGCCAGGCCAGCGCGGGGCCCGCGTAGATATCGCCGACCCCCGTGCGCGAATCGGAGATGCCAGCGGCGTCCAGCTTGAGCGAGGTGTGCAGGACGGGCACCACCGTTTCCAGCGCGAAGTCCGCTCCCAGCACCTTCTTGTCGGTGATCCAGATCAGCCGGTTCGCCACGGCTGTCACACTGCCGCGGTTGTGCCCCGGCAGGTCGCTGCCGCCGCCGGGGGCGCGGAAGCTGTCCATGTCGTAGTCCACCAGATACGCCAGGTAGTACAACCCTGGCGGAGGCGCACTGGCGGCCTGAAGGCCCTCGACGCCGGGAACATAGTGCCCGCCGGCACTCGCATACAGGGGTAGCAACGCGGCGGCCGCCGCGATGAGTTGGACTTGTTTCTTGTTATTCATTATCCAATCCTGTGTTTCGACAGGCAGGCCGAGGCCGTGGCGGGCGAAGACACCCACCAGGTCGGTAACCAGCCAAGTTGAAAAAACTGTTGGGTCGGCCGACTAGGGCCGCATGACGACTTTCCCCGCTTTACCCGAGGTCACTAGGTCAAGCGCCTGCCCGGCCTCCTGGAGCCCACAGCGATGAGTAATCAGCGCCTCGAACGGAAGCTCCTGGTGATGCAGCGCTGCGATCTTCATCGCGTCGTGGTAGTGGCGGCCTTGCGCATACTGGGTACCGATGATCCTTAGATTGCGCTGGACAATCTGGGATGGATCGAAAGGCTGCTCGCCTTGGCTCGCCCATAGTCCTATCAACAGGTACGAAGCATTTCTCGCGCAGAGCTGAAGTCCTTCCCGGAAGGCCGAGCGATGCCCAGCACCTTCGATGACGACGTCCGCTCCCCGCCCTCCGGTATATGCGCGAATGCTCTCCAGGCGCTCTTCGGCCGAGGTAGCGGTCAGATCCAGTACCGTGGTCGCGCCGAACTTCTCGGCCAGGGCCAGACGCAGGGGTGATCCATCTATCGCCGTCACCGTCGCGGCCCCCGAGAGCCTGGCCATCATGACCGCAGCAAGGCCGATCGGGCCGCAGCCCTGAACCACCACATTGTCCAGGGGTTTAATTCCGCCAACTCGCTCGATGCCCTGCAGGACGGCAGGCAGCGCACAACCGAAGGCGATCACGGCCTCGCTGGGTGTCTCATTGGGGATACGGAAGAATGCCGCCCCCGCGGGCAAGGTCACATAGTCCGCGTAGCTACCCCACGTCGGCTTCTCGATGGGGCCAAACCAGGCTGCATTGGTACAGGACGAAAAATCCTTTTCGACGGTGCAATACCAGCATTTGTGACACGGCGCGATGGGGCACCAGTAAATGCGGTCGCCCGCCTTCAAGGGTACCCCGGCATAGTCATGGGTCATTCCCTCCCCCAGTTCTTCGACCACGCCCACACCTTCGTGGCCGAGGACGATGGCATAGGGCAGCGGAAACTCGCCCTTGGTCATGTGCACATCGCTGCCGCATACCCCGCCATACTCGACTTTCGCGACGACCGAGCCGGGAGATGGCGACGGGACAGGAAGTTCATGCAGCACCAGCGATTCGGGGCGTTCCAATACAACGGCCCGGCTTTTACGGTTTGCGCTCATAGCTTCCACATCCCACCGTCCACAACCAAGGTCTGGCCGGTCACGAAACCTGCATCCTCCGAGGTCAGGAACAGGATCGGCCCGACGATGTCCTGCGGCTCCGCGAAGCGGCGGATCGCCTGCTGGTTCCAGACCGAGCTGGTGACCTCGTCCGGCACAGTGCTGCTACCTGGCGTCCGGGTGATCGCGGGGGCGACAGCGTTGACGGTGATGCCCTTCTCGCCGAGCTCGTTGGCCAGGCCGCGGGTCAAGCCAATCACCCCCATCTTGCTCGCCATGTAGTGGCTCAGGCCGCAGAGGTTGGTGCCGATGGAGTCGGACGAGATGTTGACGATGCGGCCCCAGCCGGTCTTCTGCATCAGCGGCACGAAGGCACGCGCGCCGAGGAACGGCCCCTCCAGGTTCACCGAGAGCACGCGGCGGTAGATCTCCGGCGTCAGGTCCTCCAGAACGGCGAACGGATAGATACCGGCGTTGTTGACCAGGATGTCGGCACGCCCGAATGCCTGGCTGACTGCATCGCGCGCTTTCAGCCAATCCGCCTCCACGGCGACGTTGCAGACCAGGCTGATCGCCTTGACGCCCTCGGCCTCGACCTCGGACTGCGTCTGCGCGCAATCGTCCAGGTCCAGCAGGACGAGGTCGGCCCCCCGCTGTGCAAAGCTGACGGCCAGCGTCCGTCCGATCCCTTTCGATGCGCCGGTGATGATCGCCACGCGACCGGAATGCGTTTTCATGTTTGCTGCCTCCTGTGATGATTCGATCCACCTGCCGGGAGGCGATCCCGGCAAGCATTGGCTATGGGCTTGCGGGGTCAACCCGCTTGCCCGGTTCCCGGCAGGCCCGGGGTGACGTCGGCGATCATGTCTCCCTGGCTACCTAACCAATTCGATGGCGTGCTTTTCGTAGGATGGGTTGAGCCTGCGAAACCCATCGGGCATGGCGATGGGTATCGCTTCGCTCAACCCATCCTACGGAGGTGTTTCTCCTGCGCCTCCGCCACGTCGTTCCCCTGTAGGAGCGCGCCCTGCGCGCGAATCGCAGGCAGGGCCTGCTCCTACAGTCGAGGTCGAGGTCAGGCGCGGGCGGCCAGCAGGTCCAGGGCCACGTCGACGATCATGTCTTCCTGACCGCCGACCATGCGGCGTTTGCCCAGCTCGACGAGGATGTCCACCGCCTTGATGCCGTACTTGGCCGAGGCCACTTCGGCGTGGCGCAGGAAGCTGGAGTAGACGCCGGCATAGCCCAGAGCCAGGGTTTCGCGATCGACGCGTACCGGGCGGTCCTGCAGTGGGCGTACCAGGTCGTCCGCCGCGTCCATCAGCGCATACAGGTCGGTGCCATGGTGCCAACCGAGCTTGTCGGCAGCGGCGATGAACACCTCCAGCGGCGCGTTGCCCGCTCCCGCACCCATGCCCGCCAGGCTGGCATCGATGCGGTTGCAGCCCTCCTCCACCGCGGCGATGGAGTTGGCCACGCCGAGGCTGAGGTTGTGGTGGGCGTGGATGCCGGTTTCGGTTTCCGGCTTGAGCACGGCTTTCACGGCGCGGAAGCGGGCGCGGATATCGTCCATGTTCATCGCGCCACCAGAATCGACGACGTAGATGCAGGTGGCGCCGTAGCTCTCCATCAGCTTGGCTTGCTGCGCGAGGCCTTCCGGCGTCTGCATGTGGCTCATCATCAGGAAGCCGACCGTGTCCATACCCAACTCACGGGCGTATTCAATGTGCTGCTTGGACACATCGGCTTCAGTGCAATGGGTGGCCACGCGCACCACACGGGCGCCGGCGTTGTAGGCGTTCTTCAGGTCGTGGATGGTGCCGATACCCGGCAACAGCAAGGTGGCGATCTTCGCGTGCTTCACCACGTCCGCCGCCGCTTCGATCCATTCCAGATCGGTGTGGGCGCCGAAACCATAGTTGAAGGACGAGCCTTGCAGACCATCGCCATGGGCCACTTCGATGGAGTCCACCTTGGCAAGGTCGAGGGCGGCGGCGATGGCCCGCACGTCTTCCAGGCTGTACTGGTGACGGATCGCGTGCATACCGTCACGCAGGGTCACGTCGGAGATATAGAGTTTCTGGCTCATGCCGAAGCCTCCATTGCCTGCGCCATGCGCTCGGCGGTGGCCAGCGCGGCAGAGGTCATGATGTCGAGGTTGCCGGCGTAGGCCGGCAGGTAGTGGGCGGCGCCTTCGACTTCGAGGAAGACGGAGGTCTTCAGGCCGGAGAAGCGGCCATGGCCAGGAATGTTCAGGTCACGGACTTCGTCGAACTGCACCTTCTGCTTCAGGCGATAGCCGGGGACGTAGGCCTGCACGGCGGCGGCCATTTCCTCGATGCTGGCCTCGACCTTGGCTTGGTCTACGGCTTCGGAGAGTACGTAGACGGTATCGCGCATGATCAGCGGCGGCTCCGCCGGATTCATGATGATGATCGCCTTGCCCTTCGCCGCCCCACCGATCACCTCGATGGCTTTCGAGGTGGTCTCGGTGAACTCGTCGATATTGGCGCGAGTGCCAGGACCAGCCGATTTCGAAGCGATGGAAGCGATGATTTCCGCGTAGTGGACCTTCGCCACACGAGACACCGCAGCCACCATCGGAATCGTGGCCTGCCCACCGCAGGTCACCATATTCACGTTCAACGCCAGCAGATGCTGCTCCAGATTGACCACCGGCACGCAATACGGACCGATTGCGGCCGGGGTCAGGTCGATCACGCGAAGACCGGGCTTGTGGCCCCGCAGAAACGCGTCGTTCTTCACGTGGGCGCCGGCTGAAGTGGCATCAAAGACGAAGTCGATCTCGTCGAAGATCGGCAGGCGGGTCAGGCCCTCCACGCCTTCGTGGGTGATGGCCACGCCCATTCGTGATGCGCGGGCCAGACCGTCGGAGGCCGGGTCGATGCCGACCATGGCGGCCATTTCCAGATGCTGCGCATTGCGCAGGACTTTGATCATCAAATCGGTGCCGATATTGCCGGAACCGATGATGGCGACTTTGCGTTTGTTGCTCATGGCATACCTCGAAAAGCATTCGATTAAGAGCGCTGAAGGCTGGAGGCTGAACGACAAGCAGTCTCTGCCACGGTGGAGGTCGGTGCTTTTTCGTCCAGCCTTCCAGCCTCCAGCGCTTTTTTCGGCTCTTAGCTCTGGCTGAAGGTCACGCCGACGCGGCCCAGGCCGTCGATCTCGGCGTCGAAACGGTCGCCCGCATTCACCGCGACCATGGGCCCGAGGGCGCCGGTAAGGACGATGTCGCCAGCCTTCAGCGGGTCGCCCAGGCGGGCCAGGGTGCGTGCCAGCCACACCGCTGCGTTGAGCGGGTGGCCCAGGCATTCGGCGCCACTGCCGGCGGAGGCTTCCTCGCCGTTGCGCGTCATGCGCATGGCCGCGCCGCGCAGGTCCAGGCCGTCGAGGCGACGGGCCGGGCCGCCGAGGACGAAGCAGCCGCTGGAGGCGTTGTCGGCCACGGTGTCGGCGAAGCGGATGTTCCAGTTGGCGATGCGGCTGCCGACGATTTCCAGGGCCGGCAGCACCCAGCCGGTGGCGTTCAACACGTCGGCGAAAGTGGTGTCGGCGCTGGGCAGGTCGCGCTCCAGCACCAGGGCGATTTCCGCCTCGATCTTCGGTTGCAGCACGCGGTCGAAGGGCACGGTTTCGTTGTCGCCGTAGGCCATATCGGCGAACAGGCAGCCGAAGTCCGGCTGGTCCACGCCCAGCTGGGCCTGCACCTTGGGGTTGGTCAGGCCGACCTTGCGGCCGACCAGGCGGCGGCCGGCGGCCAGGGCGTGGGCGATGTTGAGGCGCTGGATGGCGTAGGCGGCCGCGCCATTTTCCGCGCCGATGGCGTCACGCAAGGGCGCGATGGCCTCGCCCTGCTGTTCCGCGCGGCGCAGGTCCGCGGCCAGGCGTTCCAGAGACTGACCTCTTGGCGTCATGATTGACCTCATCTTGCAGCAAGTTGAAAAGGGACATGGACAGGCCAGGGGGCTATTGGGCTCCCTGCTCCCGCTGCGCTATTTCCCTTGCTCCGCCAGGAAACCCAGGGTTGCACCGAGGGTCGCTTCGAGGTTCTCCATCTGCGGAATGTGCCCCGCGTCGGCGACGATGCAGACGCGGCTGTCGCTTATCCGCTTCGCAAACTCCTGCGCGTACACCGCCGAAACCAGCCGGTCGTGCTCGCCCCAGACGATCAGCGTCGGCGCGGCGACGCGGTGCAGGCGCTTGGAAAGACCGCGATCCGCGATGGGCCAGACGAACTTGCCGGTGCAGCCGAGCGCCCAGACACCGGCCGCCATCGCCTTGACCTTCTCTTCGGGGTCCTGCGGAAGCTCGAACATCTTCCGGGCCACTTCGATGGACGGGTCGTGGAACAGCAGCGCCGGCATGTCGGACGCGGGAAGCTCGTTCCAGTTGACGACCGGAGCATCGTCACGCCACAGGCCGACGGCATCGAGGATGACCAGGCGCGAGGGCAGTTGTGGGAACACGCTGGCCAGCTCGGCCGCCAGCATGCCGCCGAAGCTCTGCCCCACCAGGACCGGGCGATCCAGCTGCAGCTTCCTGATGACTTCTTCGTAAACCAGCAGCACATCCTGGAGATCGTCCAGATGCTTCACGGCATAGGGATCGTCGGGCGAAGTGCCGGGAAACTCGGGCGCATAGACGGTGTACTGCTCCGCCAGGCGCTCCAGGAAAGCGTCCCACAGCGGGCCGGCGGCCGAGTGCAGGTAGACGAGCGCCGGACCTTGGCCGGCCACCCGTACACGTACCGAAACCTTCCCGTCCCATGCCTTGACTTGAACGTACTGAATCGAGCTCATTGCATTGCCTCCGAAGACTGAATTTGGTTGTTCACGCCGGCTTTCCGCCGAGGCGCTGCGGCCACCAGTGATGCTGGTAGCCCTGCTCGCTCCAGAGCTGGGAAAGGTGCGGTTTGACCTCTTTGGCGAACAACTCGATGTTGTATCTGGCCAACTCGGTAGGCATGGAGCCGAACTGCAACATGGCGTGCAGGTTGCCGATGCGGAAATCGCTGGCGAACTCCTTGATCCGCTCACGGACGGTGCTGGGGCTGCCGCAGATGATGGCGCCGCACTCGACCAGTTCCTTGAAGGTGATGGTGCGCATCTTTTCGTAGATGCCGAAGTCCTTCGGGTCGCGGAAGATGAACTCCAGCCCGCGGATGTCGATGCCGCCCGGCAGCGCCAGGCGGTTCATGCCGATGCCGCCCAGGGACTTGCGGAAGAAGTATTCGGCGTGGCGGGCATACAGCCGTTCGGCTTCGGCGTCCGTCTCGGCCACGGCGACCATCTGCATGAAGCCGACCTGATAGGGGTTGACCTGTTTCCCCAGTTCCTCGGCGATCTGCTGGAAGCGGTCGAAGATCCTCCGGCCCGTCACCTTCGGGCCGAACCAGCCGAAGTAGTTGAAGCCGTAGTTGTTTTCCAGGATGAACTTCATGGTGTTGGGATTGCCGATGGCGGTGATCCACACCGGCGGATGGGGCGCGTCCTGCAGCGGCCGCGGCCAGATGTTCACGTTGCTGAGCTTGGTGAACTTGCCGTTGAACGAAAACGGCTCGCGCTCGCGCCAGGCGCGCAGGATCAGCTCCAGGTTCTCGTCGAAGCGCTCCCGGGTTTCCATCGGCGGCACGCCGTTGTTGGAGTTCGCATCGTAGGCCAGGCCGATCGGGAAGCCGCAGACCAGGCGGCCGCCGGACATGCAGTCGAGCATGGCCTGTTCCTCGGCCACGCGCAGCGGCTCGCGGGTCTTGCCCAGCGAGCGGCCGAGGGGATAGATCGCCGTTTCCAGCCCCTCCTGCTCGGTCATGTAGGCCACCGCCGCCTGGAACAGGTCGGGGTTGGGCATCATGTCGTAGCTGCTCTGGCCATGCTCGGTGATGGCGATGCCGTCGAAGCCGCAGCGCGCGGCGAACATCATCTCGTCCAGGGCATCCTTGAAGGCGCTGCGCACGCCCTCCGGCGTGACGAGGTCGTGATAGGGCGTGGTGACCACCGACTCATGCTTGGACTCGAAGTCTTCCGGCAGGGAGCGATAGGGCACTTGCTGGAAATAGCTGATTTTCATGGATAACTCCGTATTTCATGACGCGGGTAGCGATTGGCTTCCACTCGGGCGTCGGATAAGGAATCGAAGGCGCCCCGTGTCAGGCGCACAAAAAGCCCTTCAACAACGAAGCGAATCGCTCCGCATGTTCGATCTGCACCCAGTGGCCGCACTTCCTGAACACGTGAAGTTCGGCGTTCTCCAACAGGCCGAACAACTTGTGGCTGTTCTCCACGGGAATGACCCGGTCTTCCTGGCCGTGCAGGATCAATGTCCGGTGCCTGATGTTCGCCAACTGCTCCACCGGCACCGCCAACTTGTCGATGGAGGCCTGCCTGGGCTCCGGGAACATGGAAGCGAAGGCTTCCTGGAAACCCGGGCGGACACTGGCCTCGAAGCGCATGCGCGCCAGGTCGTCGTTGACCAGGTCATGGTTGAAGGCAAATATCTCCAGCAGCGCCTTCATGTTCGCTATCGACGGTTGGTAGCCCCACACCGCGTCCAGCCCGGCGGTCAGTTCGAAGTCGACGCCAACGCTGCCCATGAGCACGAGCTTGTTCACCCGCTGCGGATGTTCGGCGGCCATGGCCAGGGCCAGGGCACCGCCGAAGGAGTTGCCCACCAGGTTGACCTTCTGCAGGCCGAGCGCGTCGATGAAGTCCAGCAGGTGCTTGACCCAGACCTGCCGGCCGTAACGGATCCCCGCGGGGCGCTCCGTATAGCCGAAGCCCACGATATCCGGCGCGATGACCCTCATCTGCGTGGCCAGCACCGGCAATACCAGGCGCCAGTTTGCCCAGGCGGTCACTCCCGGCCCGGAGCCGTGAATGAACAAGGTCGGATGACCTTCGCCCATATCGTGATAATTGGTCGAAATGCCACCGGCCTCGATCGTCCGCCCCTGTTCGGGGGAATTAGCAATGTTCATGAAAAGCCCAACCGTAGGATGAAGACCGCCCACCACGACAACAGGCGGTCGCGGGTCTGAAGTGCTGGAAAGTTCCGCTCAGGTGTAGTTTTCGAGGAAGTCCGGGCGCGGCGTTCCGTCATGGAAGAAGATGCCCCGCCAGATTTCCTCGGCATGCCAGGTGATGGTCGGCATGTCGGGCTGGGCGAAGTAGCCCATGCCGGCGAACATCTCGTTCCGGTTGCCGCTGGGGTCGAAGAAGTAGGTGGTCTGCCCGCGGGTAATGGCATGGCGTTGCGGCGTCACGTCCACCGGCACCTTGTGCTTGCCGAGGATATCGGCGCCCCGCAGCACCGCATTCCAATCCTCCAGGTAGAAGGCGATATGATGCAGCCCCGCCCTCGCGCCGGCGCCCAGCGCCAGGTCGTGGGCCTTGGTGCCGCGGAACAGCCAGGTGGCGAACTGGTTTTTCGCCTCGGCATCCGTCACCACCTGCTCCGCCAGGTTGAAGCCCAGCACCTGCATGAGGAAGGCGGTGGTCTCGACGACCGTATTCACGCCTTTGCTCTCGTCCACCGGGCAGGTGAGCATCACGTGGTCGAGCCAGTGCACCCCTGCCCCGCGCAGGCCGTCCGGCCAGGGATGCGGGTTCACGGCGCCGACGGCCTTGCCGATGAACACCTTGGCCGCATACAGGTACATGCGATGGCCGCTGGGCAGGTCGAAGCCTATGGAGCGGCCGCACGCATGCAGATGGCCCTCGGCGTTCCAGGTCACCTCCACGCCACGGTTGCCGATCTTCTCGGCGAGCTCGTTCAGGTCGCTGTCGTGCTCGACCTTGTAGGCGATGTGGTTCAGCCCCGGCCCGTCGGCGGGCGACAGCACCAGGGAGTAGGCGTCCCACTCGTCCCAGGCCTTCAGGTAGACACGCCCCTGCTGGTCACGCGAGGTCTCGGTCAAGCCGATGATATCCACGTAGTGATGTAGCGCCTGGTCGATGTCGCTGACCTTCAGATCGACATGACCCACTCTGAGAATTCCCATATCAGCCTCTCTTTTCTCGATTGTTGTTTTGCACGCGCGCAGGGGCACCCCGCGCGGGTTGTTTGCGCATGACGGCTATCAGGTGTGGAAGCGTTCTTTCCGCTCAGGCCAGGCAGGACCGGTCCGGAAAGCGCTGCTGTCGCTCAGCCAAGCGGCGGAGGAAGCGGCCTGGCCAGCGACCGCAGGCGTAGGCGGACGCGGCAACGGCCAGCCGGGCGACTGGCTGTGGCCATGGCGCCCGGGCAACGAACGGCAGGCTCTCGTAGGCTCCGCCCGGCGCGGCGGGTGCGCGCAATCGGGCGGAGCGAAAGCGGTGAAGGGGCAGGCAGGCGAGTAAGCATGCTCATTGTTTTTATTCTCCCGACCGGTCCGCTGCGTTCAGAGCCGGCCTAGTGATTACTTAATCATGACTGATTTAATCATCAGTTACGATTAAGCAATCACATCTGCCTTTTGTCAACACCCTTCCACCGCCGCTGGAGCCACCGTCGGTCGCCTTCCTTCAAAGGCTCGGCGGCGCAGTGCCTGCCAGGGCCGGATCAGCCTGCCGCGCCCCTCCGGGAGCCATCGGCTCGAGGTCGCGCGCAACCGCACAAGCGGTACTGGCAAACGCGGAAATGATCTGATAGCTTAAAAAGTGATGACTTAATCAGTATTGATTTATTCATCACTTAAACAAGAACAATGACTCGCTCCATGGCCATCGCCTGGAGCCAATGGAGGTAAAGATGGATGCCATCCGCTTTCGCGAAGCCATGACCCATCTCGGCGCGGCCGTGAACGTGATCACCACTGGCGGAGACGCCGGCCTCGGCGGATTCACCGCCTCCGCCGTGTGCAGCGTGACCGACTCACCGCCGACCCTGCTGTTCTGCATGAACAAGGGCGGCTTCCAGTACGAGCGCTTTGTCAGCAATGGCGTTGCCTGCGTCAACGTGCTGCACGGCCGCCAGGAGGACATCTCGCAGACCTTCAGCGGCGCCCTGAAGATCGCCCTGGAGGAACGCTTCGAGGCCGTCGCCTGGAGCACCTTGCACACCCCCTCGCCGGCGCTCGACGACAGCCTGGTGTCCTTCGACTGCCGGATCGTCGAGGTCAACGAAGTCGGTACCCACGGCGTGTTCATCTGCGAGGTGGAGGCCATCCGCTTCGGCGCCCACAACGAAAGCCTCATGTACTTCAGAAGGCAGTACCACCGCCTGGCGCAAGCCTCCTAGGAAAAGCGCCCGCACCCTGCCCAGCCGCTGAAGGCCGCCACCAGGCGAGCCTTCGGCGGCGATACCATAATCCCCGCTATCGAGGCATCATGTGACCGATGCGCGCCTTGTGCAGGCTCCGAACCGCACGCGGCGCAGAAACGATAAGACCGGGGTTTTCATGAAGAAAAGCGACAACCGCCCAGCCGATCCCAAGGCGCCCTCCGCGCCCTCCGTCGAGGCCGCGGCCGCAGATGCCAAGCCGGCGAGCATGCCGCGAGGGCTCAAGTCGAAGATGCGTACGCGCAAGAAGCTGATTGATTCCGTGCAGCGGCTGATCGCTGTGAAGGGTTTCGAACAGATGACCATCGAGGACATCACCAACGGCGCCGACGTCGGCTTCGGCACCTTCTACAACCACTTCCACTCCAAGGAAGACATCGCCACGGCCCTGTTCCTCGAGAAGAACCACGAGATCGAACAGGTGATCGGCGCCATCGGCGAGGCGGAGCAGGACAGGGCCCTTTCGATCGCCTACGTGCAGAAGCTCTTTCTCACCAAGGCCATCCAGAACGAAATCTGGGGCTGGTTCATCGTGCGCTCCCACAGCACCCACAAGGTCATGAGCGACTCGTTCAACGAACAGGCCAAAGCGGATATCGCCGAGGGGGTCGCCCAGGGGCGCTTCAACGTGGACTGCATCGAGAGCGCCGCGCAGATAACCATTGCCGGGCTCATCGCCGCGATGCGCAGCCTGCTCGAAGGCGAGGCCGCGCCGAATACGGTGAACAATACCGTCGAGTGCTTCATGCGCATGTATGGGCTGACGCCGGCGGAGGCGAAGGCCATCGCCAACGTCGAACTGCCCACCTACGTAACCGACCTGTTCGAGCTCAACGAGAAGGCCGCGTGAGCGCAGAACTCCACGCGCGGTAACGGCTGCAGCCTGCCGCGCGCCCATAGAATGCCCCGGCGCCGCCGGGGCATCGGCTTCAGAAGCAATACAGCGCTTCGACCATCGTCCCCAGCCGCGTGCGGTCGCGGCCGTTGCCGTAAGGGCGGTCGTGGCCGCGGGGGTCGAACCAGTCGTAGCGGACTTCCGGGCGCAGCGAGAGGCTGCCGGTCACGTCCCAGCGCAGGCCGGTGGTGAGGGCGTTGTAGTCGCCGTGGGCGGTGCACTACAACGACAGCGCCAGCCGCGACGTCCCCGGCGAACACCGCGAACTGCTCGACGCCGCCCTGGCGCGCGACGTGGACAAGGCCTGCGCGCTGCTGGCGCAGCACTACGAGACCACCACCCGCAGCGTGCTGGCCCATGAGGCGTTGAAGGGCTAACCGGCCCCGGACTCACTCGCCGGCCAGCCCCTGGCGGGCGATGCCCAGGAAGGCGCGCACGGCGCCGCCGGTTTCCTCGTTGCGGCTGACCAGCAGCAGGTCGGCCTGCGGTTCCATGCCGCCGAGCCGGCGGTAGGCCACCCCCGGGATGTGCACCTGCAGCAGCGGCTCGGGCACCAGCGCCACGCCCATGCCGGCGGCCACCAGCGCCAGCACGCTGAGGGTGCTGCTGGTGCGGTGCACCTTGGGCTCGCGCCCCAGCGCCCGGCGCAGGCCGCCGAGCATGTTCTCGTCGGCGCCGTGGGCGGCATAGACGATCAGCGGTTCCGCGCCGAGCATCGACACCTGCAGCGGCTGGGCATCGACCAGCGGATGGCTGTCGGGCATGGCCACCAGCAGCGGCCAGGTGCCGATGCGCTCGAAGCACAGCGAGTCGTCGACGATCTGCCCGCCGTGGCTGGGGGCGTAGCCGATGTCCAGCTGGCCGGCCTGGATCGCCTCGACCTGCAGGTGCGGCGCCAGTTCGCGCAGCACCACCTCGGCCTCCGGGTAGACGGCGTGGAAGGCCCGCACGTCCGCCATCAGCCGGCCGCTGAACACGGCGTTGCCGGCGAAGCCGATGCGTACCGTGCCCACCTCCCCGCGCAGCGCCCGCTGCACCGTGCGCTGGGCGTGTTCAGCCTGGGCCAGGGTGCGTTCGGCCTCGCCACGCAGCATCCGCCCGGCCTCGGTCAGTTCCACCCGGCGGCTGGTGCGCACGAACAGCGGGCCGCCGAGTTCCTCTTCCAGGGCGCGTATCTGCATGCTCAGCGCCGACTGCACGATGTGCAGGCGCTGGGCGGCGCGGCCGAAATGGCCTTCCTCGGCGACGGCGAGGAAGTAGCGCAGGTGACGCAGGTCCATGGGCATATCCTTCATAATTAGTGATTGATCGTTCAGATCAATCTATTTGAGTTCGCTACCGCGCGGGAAGATGCTGAGGCGATTTCCCACAAGCAAGAGAACACGCCATGCACAGTTACCTGGAAGACCGTCTGCAGATCACCGACCTGATCACCGGCTGGATCCACCGCGACCTCGGCCAATGGGAGCGCCTGGCCGGGCTGTTCCACCCGGACGGGGTGATCGAGGTCACCTGGTTCGAAGGCCCCTTCTCCGACTTCATCGAAGGCTCGCGGCGCATGGGCGCCTCCGACCTGCGCACCAAGCACCTGATCGGCACCCCGGTGGTGGAGATGAACGGCGAGCGCGCCATCGTCGAGACCAACGCGGTGATAGTCGCCGAGAACGTGCGCCTGGGCCTGGGCTGCAGCGTGCACAACCGCTTCTACGACCTGGCGGAAAAACGCGACGGCCAGTGGAAGCTGCTCAAGCGCCAGAGCATCTACGACATGGGCGGCTTCAGCTTCCCGCGCGGGCCGGTGGCGGTCGAGGCGCAGGTGCTGGAGCGCTATCCGCGCGAGTATGCGCCCCTGGCCTACCTGCTGGAGAAAAGCGGCTTCCCGCTGGGCCGGACCTTCGCCACCCGCGGCAGCGAGCTGGAACGCTCCATGCGGCAGGCGGCCCAGGCCTGGCTCGCCGCCTAGCCTTCGCCCGGCGCCAAAGGGTCGGAAAACCACAACAACAAGAAGAGGAGCGAAAAACCATGTGCAAGCAGGACTATGTCTTCCGCGGGCTGGGCGTCACGCTGTCCGGCCGCGGGCGGATACCGGAGGCCGAAAGCCCGGACCGGCATCCGCTGATCATCGCCATCCACGGCGGCACCTATTCCTCCCGCTACTTCGACGTGGCGGGCTATTCGCTGCTGGACCGGGCGCAGGCGCAACAGCTGCCGATCTTCGCCATCGACCGCCCGGGCTACGGCCTGAGCGTGGACTATGCCGCCAACGCGCCAAGCATCATGGACAACGCGGAGATTCTCGACTCGGCCATCCATGGCCTGTGGCACAGCTATTCGCACAAGGCCTGCGGCATCGTCCTGGTCGGCCACTCGATCGGCGGGGCCATCACCATCGCCATCGCCGCGCGCCAGCCGTCCTGGCCGCTGCTGGGCATCGCCATCTCCGGCGTCGGGCTCGACCCGGTGCCGGCCTCCAAGGACAAGTGGAACCAGGTGCCCGCGGAACAGGCCCTGGTCAGCGTGCCGCCGGAGGCGATGGACGGGTTCTTCTTCGGCCCGCCGGGCACCTACGAGCAAGGCGTCATGCCGCAGGCCAGCTACGGGGCGAGCGCCCCTGCCCCGCGCAGCGAACTGATCGACATCGGCATGCACTGGCCGAAGCAGGTCGGCCGGCTGGCTGCGCAGGTCAAGGTGCCGGTGCACTATCGGCAGCCCGAGTTCGAACAGCTGTGGCCGGTGGACGAGGCGACCATCCAGCGTTTCGCCGATGCCTTCGTCAACTGCCCGGAGATGGATGCGGCGCTGTTCAGGGACGCCGGCCACTGCATCGATTTCCACCGCTCGGGCGAGGCCTTCCAGTTGCAGCAACTGGCGTTCGCCAGGCGCTGCGCCGCCCGCGCATAGGTCCCGGGCCGGCAGCGAAGCCCTGGCAGCGCGAGCTGCCAGGGCTTCTTTCATTGATCGTCAGAAGTACAGGAGCGCTTCCACCATCGCCGTCAACTGGTCGCGATCCCGGCCGTTGCCGAACGGGCGATCGTGTTCGCGGGCGTCGAACCAGTCATAGCGCAGCTCCGGGCGCAGCGAGAGGTTCTTGCTGACTTCGTAGCGGAAGCCGCTGGTGATGGCGTTGAAGTCCCCGCGGGCGGTGCTGGTGGGGAACAGCGTGAAGCCGTCCGGGTCGCTGAAATGCTCGCCGCGCACCGAGAACGACAGGTCGGGCCTGACCTGGTAGGTGACCACCGCGTTGACGCCCCACCAATGGGCGCCATCGAAGCCCGGCCCGGTGATGATGTCCACGGTCGATGGCTTGCCGTCGCCGTCCTGGCGGCCGTAGACCAGCTCCGCGCCCATCGACCAGCGCTCGTCGAAGCGGTGCCAGCCGTTCAGCGAATGCTGCTGCCGGAGCTGGCCGTCCGGGGAGATCAGCCGCGAGGTCGGCGCCTGGACGTCCTTGACGCTGTCGTTCTGCTGGTTGCCCAGCATGAACTCGTAGTCGACCCAGGTCTGCATGTCGGGCGTGCGCCAGCGCAGCGCACCGAACAGCGCCTTGTCGTCGTTGTTGTCGCGCAGGTTGCTCCAGCCCTGGGCCACGCCGAGTTCCACCCCCAGCAGCCCATGCGGGCTGTCGAGCAGACGGGTGCCCACCATCACGCCGCTGACCGTCACCAGGTTGCTGACGAAGGCGTAGGTCCGGCTGGCGAAGGGGTTGCGGGCCAGGCGGATGTTCGGCGGAATCTCGTAGCCGAAGGCCGGGCCGAAGATGCCCGCCATGACGGTGAAGCCCTGCCCATAGGGCAGGTAGGCGGTAGCGGCCAGGTTGGGCATGGAGACGAAGTTCTGCCTGTCGCGCCGGGCCTTCTCGGTGTCGTCGTCGCCGGGCGAATTGACGTCCCAGTGCATGTCCCAGCCGAAGGCCCGGGAGAACTGGGCGTTGCGCCCGTACAGGGCTTCGAAGGTGAAACCGAAATCCGCCTGCTCGGGAGCCGGGCCCGGCAGCGGGGTGATGCGCGGGATGAAGTTGGCCTTCAGCGGCTTGTCGACGAACAGGTGCAGGCTGCCCAGCTCGAAGCCTTCGTCGGAAAAACCGGTGATGGGGAGGTTGCTGAGGCCGTCGCGACGCTCGTCGTGGGTGGAGCGGTTGTTGCGGGAGTAGCCGATGTCGAGCAGGAAGGAGGTGGTGATGCCGTAGTCGCGTTGCAGGCCGTCGCCGAACAGGCTGCGGAACAGCGTGCCTTCGGCGGGCTCGCCGGCCGGCTCGGCGTGGCAATCGATTATCGCGAAGGCGGCCAGCACCGCACCCAGCGCTTTCACCCGGATGTTGTTCATGGAAGTGGACTCTTGTTGTTGTTCTGTCAGTGGGGTGGGTTCCGGCGTCCCTGCCGGCGCGGGCCGTCGCCGGCCCGCGAACTTGCATCGGTCTCCGTCAGAGGTTGGTGGCCTGGAAGGCGCACTGGCGCCAGCCGTCCTCCCCGCGCAGCCACACCTGGGTGGTGTAGGCCTTCATCAGCCGCTCCTCGCCGCTCTCGCGCAGGACGATGGCCTGTTCCAGGCGGCCGCTGGCGATGGCGGTGTCGCCGAACACACGCACGCGCATGTCGCTGCGCTCGACGCTGAGGAAGTCGATGTGTTTGGCGACCATTTCCAGGTACTGCTCCTTGTCGTCCACCTTGCCGGTGGCGTGGACGTGCACCAGGGCGTCGTCCATCAGCGCCGCCAGGGTTTGCAGGTCGCGCTGCACCAGGGCGCGGCAGCGCTCGCTCTCTAGACGCAGGATTTCCTGCTGGATGGCTTCAGCGTGCATGGCCGTCTCCTGCCGCGCGCTCGGCGCGGACGATGTTCTCGATGGCGCCCAGGCCGTCGATCTCCACCCGTACCCGGTCGCCCTCGCGCAGCCAGCGCGGCGGCTTGAAGCCCACGCCGACGCCGCCGGGGGTGCCGCTGAAGATCACGTCGCCCGGCTCCAGGGTCATCACCTTGGACAGGTGCTCCACCTGCTGGTAGCAGTCGAAGATCAGCTCGCGGGTGTTGGAGTCCTGGCGCTTCTCGTCGTTGACGAAGCAGCGGATGCCCAGTTCGTGCGGGTTGCCCAGCTCGTCCGGGGTGACCAGCCAGGGGCCGAAGGGCGCGTGGCCGTCGAACGACTTGCCGAGCACGAACTGCGAGGTGCGCAGTTGCCAGTCGCGCACGCTGACGTCGTTGCCCACGCAGTAGCCGAAGATCGCTTCGCGCGCCTGCTCGCGGCTGACGTGGCGGCAGCGCTTGCCGATCACGAAGACCATCTCGGCCTCATAGTCCAGCTGCTCCGACACCCGCGGCAGGTCGATGGGCGCGTAGGGGCCGTTGGCCGCGGTGTTCATCATGGCGAACCACAGCTGGTCGGCCGGCGTGGCCATGCCCGACTCGGCGACGTGGTCGGCGTAGTTCAGGCCGATGCCGAGGATCTTGCCCGGGCGCGGCACCGGGGCCAGGAGAGTCACCTCATCGAGGGCGAAGTCCGCCTTCTGCAGCTGCGCCAGGCGCTGCAGCGGCTCCTGCCAGAGCTGCCATTCGCCGATCAGCCCGGCCATGTCGCGCGGCGCGGCGGACAGGTGGTCGGCGACGCGGATGATGCCCTCGCCGCTGACGATGCCGACGCCCACCAGGCCGCCGGGGGTCTTGAAGGTGCAGAGTTTCATGGTCGTTTCCTTATCCCAGTACGGTGCGGGTGCCGGTGGCGGCGGTGCCCAGCCGGCAGAGCTCGGCGTCGCTGGCGCCGCTGCGCCACAGCTCGACCATGGCGTCCGGGTCGAACTCCAGGCCGATGGGGTCGTTGGCGAAGGTTTCGCTGTGGAAGAAGGCCGCGGCGTCGGCGGCCTCGACGAAGTTGTCCACCTGCAGCTCGATGTCGTTGCCTTCCGGGTCGCGGAAGTACAGCGAGGTGGTCGGCCCGTGGTTGATGCACCAGTAGGGGCGGATGCCCTCTTCCTTCAGGCGCAGGTAGGTGTTGAGCAGGTCGGCGATGCTGGCGTAGCTGTAGGCGATGTGGTGCACGCCGGTGACCTCGTCGGACTTCGGCGGCAGGTGCGGCATGTTGAAGAAGGCCAGGCGGTGGTGCTCGTCGTCGTAGGTGATGAAGGTGAGGATGTCGTCCTCGAACACCAGTTCGGCCTGGAACAGCTTGCGGTACCAGTCGACCATGGCCTTGCGGTCGGCGCAGCGGAACACCAGGTGGGCCATTTTCATCGGCACGATGCGTTCGGCGGGCGTGGCTTGGGAAGCAGTCATCTCGGTTCTCCTTGTTGTCGTACTCAGACCAGCACCCGGCGGAAGTCGCCGAGCAGGGTCGCCAGGTAGGCGAGGAAGCGCCCGGCCTCGGCGCCGTCCACCGCGCGGTGGTCCCAGGACAGCGACAGCGGCAGTTGCAGGCGCGGTTCGAAGGCGCTGCCGTTCCAGCGCGGTTGCAGCTCGGCGCGGCCGACGCCGAGGATCGCCACTTCCGGCGCGTTGATGATCGGGGTGAAGTGGCCGCCGCCGATGCCGCCCAGGGACGAGATGGAGAAACAGCCGCCCTGCATCTGCGCCGGGCTCAGCTTGCCGGCGCGGGCCAGTTGCGAGAGCTCGGCCATTTCCTGTGCCAGCGCGGCGATGCCCTTGCGCTCGGCATCGCGGATCACCGGCACCACCAGGCCGTTGGGGGTGTCGGCGGCGAAGCCGATGTGGAAGTAGTGCTTCTGCACCACTTCGTCGCCCTCCAGGCTCACGTTGAACTGCGGGAAGCGTTGCAGCGCCGCCACGCAGGCCTTGATCAGGAAGGCCAGCAGGGTGACCTTGGCCTGCCCTTCGCGTGCCTCGCCGTTGAGCTGCACGCGCAGCGCTTCCAGCTCGGTGACGTCGGCCTGGCTGTGGTTGGTGACGTGGGGGATGCTCACCCAGTTGCGGTGCAGGTTGGCCGCCGAGATGCGCTTGATGCGCGACAGCGTGCGGCGCTCGACGTGGCCGAACTGGGCGAAGTCCACCTGCGGCCAGGGCAGCAGGTCGAGCCCGCCGCCGAGTTTGGCGGCGGCCGCCGGTTGTTCGCGCTGGGCCTTGACGAAGGCCAGCACGTCCTCGCGCAGCACCCGGCCGTTGGGGCCGCTGGCCGGCACCTGGTCGAGGTCCACCGCCAGTTCGCGGGCCAGCTTGCGCACCGCCGGGCCGGCCAGGGCCAGTTGCGGTTTGCGGACTTCTTCAGCGACGGGCGCCGGCGCAGCTTGCACGCTGGGCGCGGGAGCGGCGGCCACCGGTTC
The DNA here is from genome assembly GCF_030268185.1 of Pseudomonas sp. NBRC 100443. Taxonomy (NCBI): domain Bacteria; kingdom Pseudomonadati; phylum Pseudomonadota; class Gammaproteobacteria; order Pseudomonadales; family Pseudomonadaceae; genus Pseudomonas; species Pseudomonas sp. NBRC 100443. The sequence goes on along the minus strand of NZ_BSQE01000006.1, from coordinate 39,257 downwards.
GGCTTTCGCCACGACGGGCGCGGCCTCGGGAATCGCAGGCGCAGCTTCGGCGACCACAGGCGCAGCCGCGCCCTCCCCGGCCGGCTCGATATGGGCGATCACGCTGCCCCGGGAGACCTTGTCGCCCGGCTTGATCAGCACTTCGCGAATGGTGCAGGACAGGGTGCTGGGCACGTCCATCACCGCCTTGTCGGATTCGAGCACGATCAGCGGCTGTTCCACGGCGACCACATCGCCGGCCTTGATCAGCACCTCCACCACCGGCAGGTCCTTGAAGTCGCCGATATCGGGAACCATCAGTTGTTGCATGGCGTTCACTCCTCAACGGTTCCAGGGGGCGCCGGCGGCGCCGTCGATGGCGTAGCGCGCGCGGGCCTGGGCATGCTTGTCGCGGTCGATGCCGGCCAGCGCCGCCAGGGCGATGTGCTGGCGGTCCAGCTCGAAGAAGCGGCGCAGCGCCGGGCGGGTGTCGCTGCGGCCGAAGCCGTCGGTGCCCAGGGCGGTGTACGGCGCCCGCAGGTAGGGCGCGATCAGCTGCGCGTAGCCGCGCACGTAGTCGCTGGCGGCCACCACCGGCACTGCGCCGGGCAGGCAGGTTTGCAGGTGGCTGCGCGCTTCGGTCTGCTCGCCGAACAGTTGCTCGCGTTCGACCTCGCGGGCCTCGCGGGCCAGTTCGGAGAAGCTGGTGACGCTCCATATCTCGCTGGCCACGCCCCACTCTTCGGCGAGCAGCTCGGCGGCGGCGATGACCTCGCGCAGGATGGCCCCGGAGCCGAGCAGGCGTACCGCAGGCGCGCCCTCGCCGCGGGTGCCGAACAGGCGCATGCCCTTGATCACGTCGGCGTGCTGCGCGGCGTCCAGCGGCGCCTGCACGTAGTTCTCGTTGGTCACCGTCAGGTAGTAGAACTCGTCGTGCTGCTCTTCGAGCATGCGCCGGCCGCCGTGGTCGATGATCACCGCCGCCTCGGCGGCGAAGGCCGGGTCGTAGGCGCGGCAGTTGGGCACGGTGGAGGCGATCAGCTGGCTGGTGCCGTCCTGGTGCTGCAGGCCCTCGCCGGCCAGGGTGGTGCGCCCGGCCGTGGCGCCGATCAGGAAGCCACGGGCGCGCTGGTCGGCGGCGGCCCAGATGAGGTCGCCGATGCGCTGGAAGCCGAACATCGAGTAGTAGATGTAGAACGGCAGCATGGCCACGCCGTTGACGCTGTAGGAGGTGGCCGCCGCGACCCAGGAGGAGATCGCCCCGGCCTCGGTGATGCCTTCTTCCAGCAGCTGGCCGTCGCGCGCTTCCTTGTAGTAGAGCATCGCCCCGGCGTCTTCCGGCTCGTAGAGCTGGCCGGCCGGCGAGTAGATGCCGATCTGGCGGAACAGGTTGGCCATGCCGAAGGTGCGCGCCTCGTCGGCCACGATCGGCACGATGCGCGGGCCCAGCTGCTTGTCCTTGAGCAGGTTGGAGAACAGCCGCACCACCGCGGTGGTGGTCGAGCTTTCGCGCTCGTCCGGTTGCAGGGCGAACTGCGCGTAGCTCTCCAGCGCCGGCAGCGCCAGGGGTTCGGCCTGGCCGACGCGGCGCGGCAGGTAGCCGCCCAGAGCCTCGCGGCGCTCGCGCAGGTAGCGCAGCTCGGCGCTGTCCTCGGCCGGCTTGTAGAAGCGCATCTCTTCCAGGGCGGCGTCGTCCAGCGGCAGGGCGAAGCGGTCGCGGAAGGCCTTGAGCGCGTCGATGTCGAGTTTCTTCTGCTGGTGCGAGGTGTTGCGCGACTCGCCGGCCTGGCCCATGCCGAAACCCTTCTTGGTCTTGGCCAGGATCACCGTCGGCCGGCCGTCGTGCGCCTTGGCGGCGGCGAAGGCGGCGTGCAGCTTGCGGAAGTCGTGGCCGCCGCGGCGCAGGCCGTCGATCTCCTCGGGGCTCATGTGCGAGACCAGCGCCTGCAATTCCGGGTCGAGGTCGAAGAAGTGCGCGCGGTTGTAGTTGCCGTCGTTGGCGCCGAGGGTCTGGTACTGGCCATCCACGGTGTGGGCGAAGCGGCGCAGCAGCACGTGGTTGCGGTCGCGGGCGAACAGCGCGTCCCAGTCCGAGCCCCAGATCACCTTGATCACGTTCCAGCCGGCGCCGCTGAACAGCGCTTCCAGTTCCTGGATGATCTGCCCGTTGCCGCGCACCGGGCCGTCCAGGCGCTGCAGGTTGCAGTTGATCACGAAGGTCAGGTTGTCGAGCTTCTCGCGGGCGGCCAGGGACAGCGCGGCGAGGGATTCCGGCTCGTCCATCTCGCCGTCGCCGAACACGCCCCAGACGTGGCGCTGCGCGGTGTCGGCGATGCCGCGGTGCTCCAGGTAGCGGAGGAAGCGCGCCTGGTAGATGGCGCTGATCGGGCCGATGCCCATGGAGCCGGTGGGGAACTGCCAGAAGTCCGGCATCAGCCAGGGGTGCGGGTAGGAACACAGGCCGCCGCCGTCCACTTCCTGGCGGTAGCGCTGCAGCTGTTCCTCGCCCAGGCGCCCTTCGAGGAAGGCGCGGGCGTAGACGCCGGGCGCCGAGTGCGGCTGGAAGTACACCAGGTCGCCCTTGCCGGCGGCGCTGTCGGCGCGGAAGAAGTGGTTGAAGCCGACCTCGAAGATCTCCGCCGCCGAGGCGTAGCTGGCGATGTGGCCGCCCAGCTCGCCGTAGGCCTTGTTGGCCCGCGCCACCATGGCCAGGGCGTTCCAGCGGATGATCGAGGTGATGCGTTCCTCCATGGCCAGGTCGCCGGGGAAGGCCGGCTGCTGCTCCAGGGGGATGCTGTTCTGGTACAGCGAATAGGGGTGCGCCGAGGGGCGCACGCCCAGGTGGCTGGCATGCTCGGCCAGGCGCTGCAGGAGGAAGTCGACGCGCTCGCCGCCGGCGCTGCGCGCCACGGCCTCCAGGGCGTCGAGCCATTCGTGGGTTTCCTGGCGGTCGCTGTCCTGTTCGGCGCGCTCGCGGGGTGATTCGGTGATCCTGGCTGTCATGGTTCTTCGCTCGATCAGGGTTTCGCAGGCGCGAGCCGCCCCCGGGCGCCCCCTGCCGGGGGCGCCGTGGCGTTCGCGCGGTCAATCGTCGGTGCGCGGGCCTACCAGCCTTCGCGGCAACCGTTCCACTCGGCGCCCGGCGAGCGGGCGTGCATCTGGTGGTAGCGGCCGCTGTAGAACAGCAGCGGCTTGCGCTGCTCGCCGATGCGCAGGTGCTCCACCTCGCCGATGTACAGCTGGTGGTCGCCGGCCGGGTGCACGTCCACCGTGCGCGCCACCAGCTGCACCAGGCTGCCGTCCAGCAGCGGGGTGTCCTGGTGCTGGCAGAACGGCAGTTCCAGCCCCTCCTCCGGGCGCCCGCCGAAGTGCGCGCTCAGCGGGCGCTGGGTCTCGGCGAGGAAGTTCACGCCGTAGCGCACGCCCTCCTTCACCCACTGGTTGAAGCGCGAGGCGTTGCGCACCGAGACGAGGATCAGCGGCGGCTCCAGCGACACCGACATGAAGGCGTTGGCGGTCATGCCGGCCGGCTCGCCGTCGGCGAGGTAGGTGATCACGGTGACGCCGGTGGCGAACTGGCCCATCACCGTACGCAGGAGTTTGGGATCCATGGGGTTGCCCTCCCGGTCAGATCAGCGGGGTGACGGTGTTTTCCAAGCCCAGCAGCGCCTTGCCGTACAGCTCCAGGCCGATGCTCGGCAGGGCCACGGCGTGCCGCGCGGCGGTGTTGGAGTCGCGCCACCAGCGCTGCATCGGGCTGCTCTCGGCGAAGCTGCCGGCGCCGTGGGCAGTGAGCAGGATGTTGATGGCGTCGGTGATGTGGCTGTTGACCAGGCCGACGTCGGCGCGGATGCGCGCGCGGGTGGTGGCGTCGAGCTTGCGGCCCTCGCGCGCGGCGGCGTCGATCTCGTCGACGGCGCGGAAGGCGCGCAGCTCGGCGCTGTCGATCTTCAGCGCGGCCTCGGCGACCTGGGCCTGGAACAGCACCGAGTCGGTCTGCTTCTCGAACGAGGTGTAGGCGATGGCGCGGCGCGGCGCGTTGTCGATCACGTACTTCAGCGCGGCGCGGCCCAGGCCCAGCTGCGGGCCGTTGAGGATCAGCGCGGCGAAGGGCACGAACAGCGGACGGTAGCTGGCCTCGTCCTTGAATTCGGTGGGGTAGTCGCCCTCGATGGCCGCGCCCATGTTCAGCAGGCGGTGGTCGGGCACGAACACCTCCTCGGCGACGATGCAGTTGCTGCCCGAGGCGCGCATGCCGGTGGTGAACCAGGTGTCTTCGATGCAGAACTGTTCGCGCGGGATCAGCGCCAGGTACTGGGCCACCAGTGCGCCGTTGGCGTCGCGCTCCTCGGCGCCCACGGCGGCCCAGTCGGCGTGCAGGCTGCCGGAGGAGAAGTACCACTTGCCGGAGACGATCAGGCCACCCTCGACGCGGCGGGTGTTGGGCGAGGCATTGAACACGCCGGACACGCGGGCGTCGGGGTTGGCGCCGAACACTTCGTTCTGCGCGCGCTCGCTGAACAGGCTGGTGAACCAGGCGCAGACGTTGGTCAGCGCGGCCACCCAGGCGGTGCCGCCGCAGCCTTCGGCGAGCGCCGCGGACACTTCCAGGTGCGAGCGCAGGGTGCCTTCGTGGCCGCCGAAACGCTTGGGCACCATCAGCCGGAACAGCCCGGCGTCGCGCATGGCCTGGATGTTCTCCTCGGCGGCGCGGCGATTCCTCTCCGACTCCGCAGCATTCTTGCGCAGCAGCGGCTGCAGCGCTTCGGCGCGCTTGACCAGCTCCTGCAGGGAGGGACGCTGCTCGGCCAGCGGCAGCACGCTTACGTCGGACACTTTCATCGCTTCTTTCATGGCTTCGACCTTGTATGTCACAATGACTAAAATGTCATTTATTTGTTCTGGGCGAACGAATCCCGCCGGCCGTGGCGCCAGGGCGCAGTGGACGGCAACGGATTCCTCGCGGGCAGGCGTCGGCGCTCAGGACCTTGGCGGCCCCGAAGGCATACGGTTACCCGGAGTGGCTAGGGATGCGGGAAATATCAGGCGCGCGGGCGCTTGCGGCGCGGCGGCGGAGGAAGCGGGCGGGACAGGCGGGGTGGCAAGGCGTTACGGATCATTTTTCGTCTCCTGTTGTTTTTATGACGAAAGCGCCAGAGCGACGAATACGTTATAGACTGAACATACTTGTCATTCCGACATTGGTCAGCAATGTAGGACAGACGCCCCGCTCGTACAAGGGGTGCGATCAAATAAATTTATTCACCCGACTATCGGCATAGTTTTTAACAATGACATTTTGTCACTCCCGGAGATGAAGTCCGTGTCCGACGACCAACAGCCCTCCCCCCGCGGACGGGCCAACCCCGACCACCGCCCGAAGATGGCGGAGAAGAAACGCCTGCTGATGCGCACGCGCCTGCTCGACGCGGCGATGCGGGTATTCGCCGAGCCCGGCTCGGCCACGCCGGTGATCGACGACGTGATCCGCGAGGCCAAGGTCTCGCGCGGCACCTTCTACCGCTACTTCGACTCCCTGGACCAGGTGCTGGTCGCCCTCGGCCAGGACCTGAGCAACCAGATGACCACCGACATCCTGCCGCTCTACGACATCCTCCAGGAGCCGTGGAAGCGCATCTCGGTGGGTTTCCGGGTGTTCCTGGTGCGCGCCCTGCTGGACCGCAAGTGGGCCGGCTTCGTCACCCGCGTCGACGTCTGGCCGCACCACGCGCTGGTGGCCGAGTACATGGGCCGCGACCTGGAGGGCGGGCGCGCCGCCGGCGAACTGCACTTCGAGCGCCTCGACGCCGCCACCGACTTCCTCATGGGCGCCTCGGCCCTGTGCATCCAGACCATCCTGCAGGGGGTGGAGAAGGTCAACGAGTACGTCGACGCCTGCGTGCACATGGCCATGGCCAGCCTCGGCTACGACGCGGCCACCTGCCGGCGCGGCGTGGACTTCTCGCTGACCTACCTGCAAGACTGGGGCTCCGGCGCGCTGGACCTGCCGCGCCCGGTGTGGTCGCTGAACCTCAACTCGCGCGAGGGCCGCGAGTTCCTCGCCTATCGTCGCAACGGGGCCTGAGCCTCACCGCCGCACCCGGCCAGGCGCGGCCGCGGGCGGGCCCAGTAGCGCGGGTCGTCGAGCACCGCCAGGTCGCTGGCGAAGGCCTGTGGCAGTTGCGCCTTGGGGAACTCGACCCAGGTGCGGATCTTGGCGTCGAGGAAGCGCCGCGAGGAATACAGGGCGAAGACGTCGCGGCCGTGCAGGCGCAGCTGTGGCAGGACCCGCAGCAGCCGCCCTTCGCGCAACGCGCGGGCGGCGACGAAGCCCGGCAGCAGGCACACGCCCATGCCCGAGGCGGCGGCCAGGCAGGCCGCCTCGGGGAGGTTGACGCGCAGCACGTCCTCGAAGGCGAAAGGCGCCTCCTCGGCCTGCTCGCTGAAGTACCAGCCATCGGGAAACAGCGGGTCGGCCAGCATCAGGCAGCGGTGTTCGCGCAGGTCTTCCGGGCACCTCGGCACCCCGTGGCGGTGCAGGTACCCGGGCGCGGCGCAGAGCACGCTGAACACCCGCCCCAGGCGCTGGGCGACGAAGGCCGAGTCGGGCAGCCCGCGGGACAGGGTGACCAGCACGTCCAGGCCCTCCTCCAGCAGCGCCGGGGTGTCCTGGGTCAGCGACAGGTCGATGGACACCTCCGGGTAGCGCTCGCGGTACGCGGCGATCAGCGGTGTCAGGTGCTCCAGGCCGAACTCGGTCACCGCGTGCAGGCGCAGCCGCCCGCTGGCCCGCGATAGCGAGCCGGCGGCCTCGGCGGCGGCGTCGTCGATCTCGCCGAGGATGCCCTTGCAGCGCTTGAAGTAGCGCCGGCCGGCCTCGGTCACCGCCACGCTGCGGGTGGTGCGTTGCAGCAGGCGCGCGCGCAGCTGCTCCTCCAGGCCTGCGATCAGCCGCGAGACCTTCGACGGCGACATGTCGAGGGCGCGGGCGGCCTGGCTGAAGCTGCCGCTCTCCACCACCCGCACGAAGGCCTGCATGCCTTGCAAGAGGTCCATGGCCCTACTCCCCGGCGGCGCGCGCCGCGGCCCTCATCTGTCGCCCCCGCCGAGGGCCTTGTACAGCGCCACCAGGTTCTGCTGGCGGGCCAGTTCGGTGGCCACCAGTTCCTGCTGCGCGGCGAACAGGCTGCGCTGCGCGTCCAGGGAGTTGAGGTAGGTGTCCACGCCCTGCTCGTAGCGGGCCCGGGCCAGGTCGTAGGAGTGGGCGTTGGCCTTCACCAGCAGCGCCTGGGCGCGCACCTGCTCCTGCAGGGTGCCGCGCGCGGCCAGGCCGTCGGCCACCTCGCGGAAGGCCACCTGGATGGCCTTCTGGTAGTTGGCCACTTCGATGGAGGCCTGGACCTTGGCCACGTCGAGGTTGGCCCGGTTGCGGCCGCCGTCGAAGATCGGCAGGCTGATCGACGGCACGAAGCTCCAGGCGCCCTGCCCGCCGGCGAACAGCTGGCCCAGCTCGGCGCTGGCCGAACCGGCCGAGGCGGTCAGGCCGATGCGCGGGAAGAAGGCCGCGCGCGCCGCGCCTATGTTGGCGTTGGCGGCCTTGAGCGCGTGCTCGGCGGCGAGGATATCCGGGCGCTGGGTCAGCACCTCCGAGGGCAGGCCCACCGGCAGCGCCTCGTCCAGCGCCAGCGCCTGCGGCGCCGCCTGGCGCAGCCGCTGCGCATCCAGCGGCCTGCCCACCAGCAGCACCAGGGCGTTGCGGTCCTGCGCCACCAGGCGCCGGTACTGCGCCTGGCTGGCCTCGGCGGCCCGCACCGTGCTTTCCGCCTGGCTCAGGTCCAGCTCGGTGGCGACTTCCGCGGCGTAGCTGCTGCGGATGGTGGCGTAGCTCTGCCGCTGGCTTTCCAGGGTCTGCCGGGCGATGGCCAGGGACTGCAGGTCCGCCTGCAACTGGTAGTAGGCCGTGGCTACCTCGGCGACCAGGGCGATGCGCGCGCTGCGCTGCGCCTCCACCGTCTGCAGGTAGGTCTGCAGCGCCTGTTCGTTGAGGCTGCGTATCCGGCCGAAGAAGTCCAGTTCATAGGAGGCGATGCCCACCCCGGCGTCGTAGCGGTGGGTGGTCTCCGTGCGGCCGCTGCTGGACAGGTCCGCCGGGGTGCGCTGGCCGTTGCCGGAGATGCCGGCATCCACCGAGGGCAACAGGTCGGCGCGGCTGATGCGGTACTGCGCCCGCGCCTTCTCGATGTTCAGCACGGCCACGCGCAGGTCGCGGTTGTTTTCCAGGGCATCGGCGACCAGGGCCTTGAGCTGTTCGTCCTTGAAGAAGCCCTGCCAGGGCAGCAGCGCCTGCGCCGCGCCGGCCCGGGGCGCGGCCCAATCCTGCGCGACCGGGCTTTCCGGGCGCTGGTAGTCGGGGATCAGCGAGCAGCCGCCGAGCGCGCCCACCGCCAGGGCGACGCTGAGCATCGCCCGCCATTTCAGCTGATTCATGCGTGTTCTCCCTGCTGGGCGTCGAGTGGTTTCGCCTTGCGGCTGAACAGGCGGGTGATCAGCACGTAGAACATCGGCACGAAGAACACCGCCAGGAAGGTCGCGGTGAGCATGCCGCCGACCACCCCGGTGCCGATCGAGTGCTGGCTGCCGGAGCCCGGCCCATGGGAGATGGCCAGCGGCAGCACACCGAGGACGAAGGCCAGCGAGGTCATGATGATCGGCCGCAGGCGCAGGCGCGCCGCCTCCGAAGCCGCCTTCAGCAGCGGCATGCCCTGCTCGTGCAGCGCCTTGGCGAACTCGACGATGAGAATGGCGTTCTTCGCCGACAGGCCCACGGTGGTCAGCAGGCCGACCTGGAAGAACACGTCGTTGGCCAGGCCGCGGCCGAGGGTGGCCAGCACCGCGCCGATGACGCCCAGCGGCACCACCATGATCACCGCCAGGGGCACCGTCCAGCTTTCGTAGAGGGCCGCCAGGCAGAGGAACACGATCAGCACCGAGATGGCGTACAGCGCCGGCGCCTGGGAGCCGGACAGGCGCTCCTCGTAGGAGATGCCGGTGAACTGCAGGCCGATGCCGTCGGGCAGTTGGGCGACGATGCGCGCCACCGCCTGCATGGCGTCGCCGGAACTGTAGCCGGGGGCCGGCTCGCCCTGGATTTCCACCGCTGGCACGCCGTTGTAGCGTTCCAGCTTGGGCGAGCCGTAGGTCCAGTAGCCGGAGGCGAAGGCGGAGAACTTGACCATCTCGCCACGGGCGTTGCGCACGTACCACTTGGCGAAGTCCTCGGGCGAGATGCGCGAGTCGATGGCGCCCTGCACGTAGACCTTCTTCACCCGTCCGCGGTCGACGAAGTCGTTGACGTAGGCCGAGCCCCAGGCGGTGCTCATGGTGGCGTTGATGTCGCTGATGCTGACCTGCAGCGCGCGGGCCTTTTCCTTGTCGATCACCACCTGGTACTGCGGCTCGTCGTTCATGCCGTTGGGCCGCACGTTTTTCAGCACCGGGTCGGCGGCGGCCAGTTCGAGGAACCTGTCGCGGGCCTGCATGAGCTTCTCGTGGCCCAGGCCGACGCGGTCCTGGAGGAACAGGTCGAAGCCGGTGGCGTTGCCCATCTCCAGGATCGCCGGCGGCACGATGGCGATGGCGGTGCCGTCCTTGATCTGCGCGATCCGCGCCTGCAGGCGCTGGGCCAGGGCGAAGATGCTGGTGTCGTCGCGGCCGCTACGCTCCCCCCACGGCTTCAGGCCGATGAAGAGCATCCCGGAGTTCTGCCCGCGGCCGGCGAAGTTGAAGCCGCTCACCGTGTACGCGGAGTCGATCAGCCCGGCCTCGTCGTGCAGCAGGTAGTCGCGGATCTCGTCCAGCACCACCTGGGTACGGGCAGCGCTGGCGTTGCTCGGCATCTGCACCTGCACCACCATGTTGCCCTGGTCCTCGTCGGGCAGGAAGGCGCTGGGAATCTGCGGGAACAGCCACACCAGCGCAACTACGATCAGCCCATAGATGCCCAGGAACAGCCCCTTGCGCCGGGCGATGGCGTCCACGCCGGTCTTGTAGCGCTCGGCGCCGCGGTCGAAGCTGCGGTTGAACCAGCCGAAGAAGCCCTTCTTCTCGTGGTGGCCATGCACCGGTTTGAGCAGGGTGGCGCACAGCGCCGGGGTGAAGATCATCGCCACCAGCACCGACAGGGCCATGGCCGAGACGATGGTGACCGAGAACTGCCGGTAGATGATGCCGGTGGCGCCGCCGAAGAAGGCCATGGGCACGAACACCGCCGAAAGCACCATGGCGATGCCCACCAGGGCGCCCTGGATCTGTCCCATGGACTTGCGCGTGGCCTCCCGGGGCGAGAGCCCCTCCTCCACCATCACCCGCTCGACGTTTTCCACCACCACGATGGCGTCGTCCACCAGCAGGCCGATGGCCAGGACCATGCCGAACATGGTCAGGGTGTTGATGGTGAAGCCGCAGGCCGCCAGCACGCCGAAGGTCCCCAGCAGCACCACCGGCACCGCCAGGGTGGGGATCAGCGTGGCGCGCAGGTTCTGCATGAACAGGTACATCACCAGGAACACCAGGAGGATGCCTTCGAACAGCGTCTTGACCACCTCATGAATGGAGGCGCTGACCACGGGCGAGGTGTCGTATGGGTAGACCACCTTCAGGCCCTTGGGGAAATAGGGCTCCAGCTCGGCCACGGTCTCGTGCACGCGCTTGACGGTGTCCAGCAGGTTGGCCCCGGTGGCCAGGCGCAGGGCGATGGCCGCCGCCGGTTTGCCGTTGTAGGTGCCGGAGATGGAGAAGTTCTCCGAGCCCAGGCCGACCTCGGCCACGTCCTTCAGGCGCACCTGGGAGCCGTCCGGGTTGACCTTCAGGAGGATCTCGCGGAACTGCGCCGCGGTGGTCATCCGCGACATGCCCAGCACGGTGGCGTTCAGCTGCACGCCCTGGTGCGTCGGCAGGCCGCCGAGGGCGCCGGAGGATACCTGCACGTTCTCCGCGCGCACGGCGTCGATCACGTCCTGCGGCGTCAACTGGTAGCTGAGCAGCTTCTGCGGGTCGACCCAGATGCGCATGGCGTACTGCGCGCCCAGCAGCAGGAAGTCGCCGACGCCCTTGGTGCGGGTGATCGGGTCCTTGAGGTTGGAGGCGATGTAGTTGCCGATGTCGAAGTCGTCCATGCTGCCGTCCTCGGAATACAGGCCGACGATGAGCATGAAGTTGATCTGGTACTTGGCCACCCGCAGCCCCTGCTTCTGCACCTCTTCGGGCAGCAGCGGGGTGGCCAGCTGAAGCTTGTTCTGCACCTGTACCTGGGCGATGTCCGGGTCGGTGCCCTGGTCGAAGGTGACGATGATGTTGGTGCTGCCGTCGGCGTTGCTCTCCGAGGAGATGTAGCGCAGCCCGTCGAGGTTGTTCAGCTGCTGCTCGATGGGTTGCACCACGGTGTCCTGCACCGTCTGCGCCGAGGCGCCGGGATAGGTGACAGTGGTGATGATCGCCGGCGCGGCGATGTTCGGGTACTGGTTGACCGGCAGCTTGAGGATGGAAAGCCCACCCGCCAGCATGATCACGATCGCGATCACCCAGGCGAAGATCGGCCGGTTGATGAAGAAGGATGCCATTGGGAATTACCGGAAGATTGCGGCTAGGCCGGGGCAGTTCTATTCGTGGGAGCTGGCGAGGGTCTGCACGGGCGCGACGTTGTTCGCCGCCACCGGCTTGAGCACGGCGCCGGGGCGCACGCGCTGCACGCCCTCGGTGACGACGCGCTCGCCGGCGGCCAGGCCCGACTCCACCAGCCACTGGTTGCCCAGGGTGCGCAACACCCGCACCTGGCGCAGCTCGGCCTTGTCGCCCTCGCCCACCACCCAGGCGGTGGCCTCGCCCTTGAGGTCGCGGCTGATGCCCTGCTGCGGCACCAGCAGCGCCTGGCGGCGCATGCCCTCGGCCAGGGAGCCGTGGACGAACATGCCCGGCAGCAGGAGGCCGTCCGGATTGGGGAACACCGCGCGCAGGGTCACCGCGCCGGTGCTCGGCTCCACCGTCACCTCGGAGAACTTCAGCACCCCGGGCAGCGGGTAGCGCGAGCCGTCCTCCAGGCTCAGGTGCACCTGCACCTGGCCCGGGCCGGCCATGCTCAGTTGCCCGGAATCCAGCTCGCGGCGCAGCCGCAGCATGTCGGTGGCGGCCTGGTTGACGTCGACGTAGATGGGGTCGAGCTGGTTGATCGAGGCCAGCTCCTGGGCCTGGCCGGCGTTCACCAGCGCGCCCTCGGTGACGTTGGAACGGCTGATGCGCCCGCCGATGGGCGCCAGCACGCGGGTGTACTCCAGGTTGATGCGGGCGGTCTTCAGCTCGGCCTCGGCCTGCTTCCAGGCCGCTTGCGCATCATCGAACTGCTGGCGGCTGATGGCGCGGGTCTCCAGCAGGCGCTGGTAGCGCTGCGCCAGGTTGCGCGCGCTGTCGCGGGTGGCCTGGGCCTTGTCCACCGCGGCCTGGTACAGCGCCGGGTCGATCTGGTAGAGCTGCTGGCCCTTCTTCACCACGCTGCCTTCGGCGAACAGGCGCTTCTGGATGATCCCGCTGACCTGCGGCCGCACTTCGGCCACGCGGTAGGGCGCGGTGCGCCCGGGCAGGTCGCCGCTGAGCAGGACGTCCTGCGCCTTGAGTTCGACCACGCCCACCTCGGGGGCCGCAGCCTCCACCTTCTGCTCGGTCTTTTCGCACGCCGCCAGCACCAGCGCCGTCGACAACAGGGCCCCGAGGCTCCGCAAAGCTCTGACTTTCATGGTTTCTCCTTGGACATGCCGCCAATGCCCGAATGGCCGCGCGGAGGACTTCCGCCAACGGCGGGGTCGGATCGGGCGAGGCGGCAGTGTACCACAATACGATTATCTGTATCGCAATATGGTACAACTGAATTCACAGCTCCTGCCGAGCGCGCGGCAAGGCTGTACACTCCGCCGGTCGCCACGGCGCATGCGGCGATGCAGAGCTTCGAGGAACGAGATGAGCGAAGAGAAAGACATGCCGGAAGAGTCGCGCGGCGGCGGCATCCAGGTGATCGCCCGGGCCAGCGCCATCATGCGCGCGCTGGGCGCGCAGCCCCAGGGCCTGAGCCTGGCGGCCATCGCCCAGGCCGTCGGGCTGCCGCGTTCGACGGTGCAGCGCATCATCGGCGCGCTGGAGGCCGAGGCGCTGGTGGAGGCGATCCGCCCCGGCACGGGCTACCGCCTGGGCCCGGCGCTGGGGCAACTGATCCACCAGGCCCACAGCGACATCATCTCGGTGGCCCGGCACTCCCTGGAACGACTCTGCGACGCCCTGCAGGAAACCGTGGCGCTGTCCTGCATCCGCGCCCGCCAGACCCACGTGATCGACCGCGTGATCGCAGAGACCGAGTTGCGCGTGGTGATCCCCATGGGGCACTCGCTGCCCATGCATGCCACGGCCGACGGCAAGGTGCTGCTGTCCACCCTGGACGACGACAGCATCGCCCAGTGGCTGGGCCCCTCCCCGGCCAGGCTGACCCCTCACACCCGCGACCTGCCGGCGCTGCTCGCGGAAATGCGGGCCATCCGCCGCAGCGGCATGGCCCGGGACGTCGAGGAACACACGCCGGGCATCAGCGCCCTCAGCATCCTGATCCCCACTTTCATGGGGCCGCACGCGGTGTCGGTGGTGGCGCCCAGTACGCGCTTCCAGGCTCGCGAGGCCTACTTCCGCGAAGCGCTGGAGGTGTGCAAGACGGAAATCAGCCGGCAGGCGGGGATGTAGCCAGAAGAAGTGACCGCCGCTGCGCGCGGCGGTATGGCGGCAGGCCTAACGCTCGATACGGGCGAAGCGTGCGCTCTCCCCGGGCGCCGGTGTCGCCCTGGCGGGGAGCCGGGCCGCCTGCTGCAACTGCGGATCGCCGCACAGCGCCTCGTGCAGCGCTTCCAGCAGCACCTGCACGCGGGCGTCGGCCAGGCTGTAGTAGATCGAGCGGGACTCGCGGCGGGTCTTCACCAACTGGTTCTGCCGCAGTTCCGCCAGTTGCTGCGACAGGCCGGGCTGGCGCAGGCCGAGGTCGCGTTCCAGTTCCGCCACGGAGCATTCGCCACGGGCGATCTGGCAGAGCAGCAGCAGGCGCGTCGGGTTGGCCAGCAGGCGCAGCAGTTCGGCGGCGTCGTTGGCGCGTTCCTTCAGGGCTTCCAGGCCCTCGTCGGCCGGCGCCTTCATGGTTTCTTCCAGCGGTAGTACCAGGTTTCGTCCGGGCCGGGCTCGACCTGCAACGCCTCATGGGCATCCAGGGCCACCGGCTCCAGCAGCGCGCCGCCGGGCTGCCAGCCCTCCGGGGTGGAGGCGGCGTGCCGGTCGCTGGCCTGCAGCGCCGCGACCAGGCGCAACAGCTCCTCCACCGAGCGACCGACGTTCATCGGGTACCAGCTCAGGGCGCGGATGATGCCCTCCGGGTCGATCACGTAGCTGACCCGGGTGGTGGAGCTGTCCACCGCGTCGGGGCCGACCATGCCGTAGCCGCGGGCGATGGCCATGGAGGGGTCTTCGATGATCGGGAAGTCGATGGCCACGCCGAAGCGTTCGTGGATGTCGCGTATCCACGCCAGGTGCGAGTAGAGGCCGTCCACCGACAGCGCCAGCAGCTCGCAGCCCAGTGCGTCGAAGCGCGGCTTGGCGCGGGCGAAGGCGATGAATTCGCTGGTGCACACCGGGGTGAAGTCCGCCGGGTGGGAGAACAGCAGCAGCCAGCGGCCGCGGTAGTCGCTCAGGGCGACGTCGCCGCGGGTGGTGCGGGCGCGGAACTCCGGCGCACGGTCGTTCTGGCGCAGCGGCGGCATGGAGGGAGCGGAACAGGCATTGGCTTCCACGGTGATCCAGATCCTCGGCTGAACAGGCCCGTCATGCTACCGCCCCGGCCCGGTAGCGTCGACGGCGACACTTCGACGTTTTCATAATTGCACTATTAAAGAAATAGTGTAAGCATGATTTAGGTCAATGTCGCAGGAGACGTCCCCCATGTCCGCCCTCCACGCCGATGCCGCCCTGGCCGCCGCCAGCGCACTGGTCGACGACGCCACCAGCGGCCGCGCCCCCGCCCCGCAGGTCACCTCGTTCTTCGACGAAGCCACCTTCACCGTCAGCCATGTGGTGCGCGACCCCACCAGCAACGCCTGCGCCATCATCGACAGCGTGCTCGACTTCGACCAGGCCAGCGGCCGCACCCACCAGGAGTCGGCCCAGGCCCTGGTGGAGTTCGTCCAGGCCAACGACCTGCGGGTGTCCTGGCTGCTGGAGACCCACGCCCATGCCGACCACCTGTCCGCCGCGCCGCTGCTGCAGGAGCGCCTGGGCGGGCGCCTGGCGATCGGCGAGCGGATCACCCGGGTGCAGCAGACCTTCGGCAAGATCTTCAACGCCGGCAGCGCCTTCGCCCGCGACGGCAGCCAGTTCGACCATCTTTTCGCGGATGGCGAAAGTTTCCGCATCGGCAACCTGCAGGCCATCGCCCTGCACGTGCCCGGGCATACCCCGGCCTGTATGGCCTACGTGATCGGCGATGCGGTGTTCCCCGGCGACACCCTGTTCATGCCCGACTACGGCACCGCGCGCTGCGACTTCCCCGGCGGCGACAGCGCCACGCTGTTCCGCTCCATCCGCCGGCTGCTCGGCCTGCCGCAGCCGGCGCGGGTGTTCCTCTGCCACGACTACAAGGCCCCCGGCCGCGACCACTACGCCTGGGAAACCAGCATCGGCGCGCAGCGCGCCGGCAACATCCACGTCCACGACGGCGTGAGCGAGGCCGCGTTCGTCGCCATGCGCGACGCCCGCGACGCCACCCTGCCGATGCCGCGCCTGATGCTGCCCTCGGTGCAGGTGAACATGCGCGGCGGCCACCTGCCGGAGCCGGAAGACAACGGCGTGCGCTACCTCAAGCTGCCGCTGAACCTGCTCTGAGCCGCCGACGGCGGGCCATGACGGCCGCTGTCCCGCCGCCCTCCCCTTGCCTTGCGCCGCCGAAAGAAGAAGAGGAATCCGCCATGCAACGTCTGCCCCTGGACGATGGCTTTTGCGTCGCCCCGCAACTGAACCCCGAAGACCTTTCCGCCCTGGCCGCCGCCGGCATCCGCAGCCTGGTCTGCAACCGCCCCGACGGCGAGGCCGACGACCAGCCGGGCAGCCAGGCCATGGCCGCGGCCGCCGCCGCCCAGGGCCTGGAATTCGCCTACCTGCCGGTGATCAGCGGCGCCATCGGCGACGCCGACGTCCATGCCTTCACCGCCGCCCTGGAGCAGTTGCCCGGCCCGGTGCTCGCCTACTGCCGCACCGGCACCCGCTCGGCCACCCTCTGGGCGCTGTCCCAGGCAGGGCAACGGCCCCTGGACGACATACTCGCCCGCGCCGCCCGGGCCGGCTTCGACCTCGGCCAGCTGCGCCCGCGCCTGCAGGCCGCCGCCAGCCCCCGTCCGGGGCGCGGCGAGCCCACCTATGACCTGGTGGTAATCGGCGCCGGCGCCGCCGGCCTGGCCACCTGCGCCAGCCTGCTCAAGCGCCGCCAGAACCTGAGCATCTGCATGGTCGAGCCGGCCACGGAGCACTACTACCAGCCGGGCTGGACCATGGTCGGCGCCGGCGTCTTCACCCAGGACCGCACGGTGCGCCCGATGGCGGCGCTGATCCCCGACTGCGTGGCCTGGGAACGCTCCGCCGCGGCGGCCTTCGCGCCCCAGGACGACCGGGTGATCCTGGCCAACGGCGCCAGCCTGAAGTACCGCGTGCTGATCCTGGCGCCCGGCCTGAAGCTGGACTGGAACGCCATCCCCGGCCTGGCCGACACCCTGGGGCGCAACGGCGTGACTTCCAACTACCGCTTCGACCTGGCGCCCTACACCTGGCAGCTGGTGCGCGGCCTGCACCGCGGCCGCGCGCTCTTCACCCAGCCGCCGATGCCGATCAAGTGCGCCGGCGCGCCGCAGAAGGCCATGTACCTGTCCGCCGACCACTGGCTGCGCGGTGGCCGCCTGGACGGCATCGACATCCAGTTCCACACCGCCGGCGCCGCGCTGTTCGGCGTGGCGGACTATGTGCCGGCATTGATGGAGTACGTCGAGCGCTACCGCGCCCAGCTCAACTTCGGCTCGACCCTGGCGGCCGTCGACGGCCCGGCGCGCACCGCCACCTTCGCCCGCACCGATGCCGACGGCCAGCGCCACGAGGAAGTGCGCGAGTTCGACATGCTCCACGTGTGCCCGCCGCAGACCGCTCCGGACTTCATCCGCAGCAGCCCGCTGGCCGGCGACGGCGGCTGGATCGACGTCGACCCGGTGACCTTGCGCCATGCGCGCTTCGCCAACGTCTTCGCCCTCGGCGACGCCAGCGCCGCGCCCAACGCCAAGACCGCCGCGGCGGCGCGCAAGCAGGCCCCGGTGGTGGCGCACAACGCCCTCGCCTGCCTCGACGGCCAGCCCCTGACGGCGGCCTACGACGGCTACGGCTCCTGCCCGCTGACCGTGGAGCGCGGCAAGATCGTGCTCGCCGAGTTCGGCTACGGCGGCAAGCTGCTGCCCACCTTCCCGCGCTGGCTGCTCGATGGCCGCAAGCCGTCGCGCCTGGCCTGGCACCTGAAGTCCGAGGCGCTGCCGGGCATCTACTGGAACGCCATGCTCAAGGGCCGCGAGTGGCTCTGCGCGCCCGGCCGGCGCCGCGCCGGACAATCCGCCTGAGGAAGCCGCGATGCCGACCCTCAGCCTGTTGCAGTACCTGCTCGGCGCCGCCGCCGGATCGCTGGTGGGCTTCACCCTCGGCCTGGTCGGCGGGGGCGGCTCGATCCTCGCCGTGCCGCTGATGGTCTACCTGGTCGGCGTCGACAACCCCCACGTCGCCATCGGCACCAGCGCCCTGGCGGTGGCCGCCAACGCCGCCGCCAACCTGCTCAACCATGCCCGCCGCGGCAACGTGAAATGGCCCTGCGCCTCGCTGTTCGCGCTGGTCGGGGTGGTCGGCGCCTTCTTCGGCTCGTCCCTGGGCAAGGCCTTCGACGGCCAGAAGCTGCTGGCGCTGTTCGCCCTGCTGATGCTGGTGGTGGCGGCGCTGATGCTGCGCGGGCGCGACAGCGAGGGCGACGCCGCGGTGGCCCTGGGCCGCGGCAACGCCCCGCGGCTGGCGGCATTCGGCGGCCTGGCCGGCGCCCTGTCGGGGTTCTTCGGCATCGGCGGCGGCTTCCTCATCGTGCCCGGCCTGATGGCCGCCACGCGCATGCCGATCCTCTTCGCCGTGGGCAGTTCGCTGGTGGCGGTGACCGCCTTCGGCCTGACCACCGCGCTCAACTACGCGCGCTCGGGCCTGGTGGACTGGCCGCTGGCGGTGGTGTTCATCGGCGGCGGGGTGGCCGGCGGGCTGTGCGGCGCCTGGCTGGCGACGCGCCTGTCGCGCAGCCAGGGCACCCTGAACCTGGTGT
Organism: Pseudomonas sp. NBRC 100443; assembly: GCF_030268185.1. Taxonomy (NCBI): domain Bacteria; kingdom Pseudomonadati; phylum Pseudomonadota; class Gammaproteobacteria; order Pseudomonadales; family Pseudomonadaceae; genus Pseudomonas; species Pseudomonas sp. NBRC 100443. The sequence continues at coordinate 20,827 of NZ_BSQE01000006.1, read as the reverse complement.
CGGCAGCGATGATCGGCGCTACCGCGCTGTACATGCTCTACCGCAGCCTGGGGGCGCTGGGCGTCATATGAACGGCAGGGCTGCGCACCGCTCAGGTGTATTTCGTGAAGATCGCCCGGACCCGCTGCAGCGTCTGCGCCGCGTCCTGCTCCTGGTCCTCGAACGCCTCTTCCAGCAGGCAGGCGAGCAGTTCCTGGTAGGCCTTTTCCAGGGCCTTGCGCGCCGCGCGGAACTGCAGCGCGATGGTCTCGCACTCCTCGCCCCGGCGGATCATGGCCTGCAACCCGCGTATCTGGCCCTCGACCCGGGCCAGGCGGTTGAGCATCGCTTCCTGGGGGGTGATATCGCTTTTTCTGCTCACGTGTACCTTCCAACGCACATCCCGAGGTGAAGGCTCCATGGGGTTCCCATCCACGGCAACCCGGCGCCCGGGCGTGAGGGTAGCGTTGTTCGGCGGGCACAGCCAGCCCGGCGGCGCGGCAGCCGCCGGGCATGGCCCGCGCCCGGCCTCAGGAGCGCTTGCAGCTCCCGCAGGTGCTGATGCCCAGCAGCGGATAGGCCGGGCAGAAACGGAAGATGCCGGTGGCCAGCGGCACCACGCCGATCCACCCCCACCAGCCGATCACGCCGGCGAGGCTCAGCCCGATCAGCAGCAGCCCCACGACGATGCGCACAACGCGATCGATGGTCCCGACATTCGCTTTCATGACGATCTCCTTGGTCAGGTCCCGCGCTGGCCATCCAGCGCGGTGAAGATGAGCGGCCGGCTTGCCGGGTCGGGCGCCGGACGAAGGTCCGTGCGCCTGCTGCGTCAATCTGCCCTCTCATTGCAAGGGCATTTTCAACATACCCTATGGGGTATTACAGCAGTCGCTCCGGAGGTGCACAAGTGAGTGCGTCAATCCGCTACCCGAAGCTGGTGAAGGAACTGGCGGCCATCCTGCTGATCAAGCTGGCCCTGCTCCTGGCCATCAAGGCCATCTGGTTCGACCACCCCACCCTTCCCGCCGGGGGCGAACGGCAGGTCAGCGCGCACCTGCTGGGCACCCCCGACCCCGTATCCACCCCCACCTCATCCCCCGCCAAGGAGTCCCCGTGATGATTTCCGAAGCCGTAGTCGACCTGTCACGCCTGCAGTTCGCGATGACGGCGATGTACCACTTCCTGTTCGTGCCCCTGACGCTGGGCCTCGCCTTCCTGCTGGCGATCATGGAGTCGGTCTACGTGATGACCGGCAAGCAGGTGTACAAGGACATGACGCAGTTCTGGGGCAAGCTGTTCGGCATCAACTTCGCCCTCGGCGTCACCACCGGGCTGACCATGGAGTTCCAGTTCGGCACCAACTGGGCCTACTACTCCCACTACGTCGGCGACATCTTCGGCGCGCCCCTGGCCATCGAGGGGCTGATGGCGTTCTTCCTCGAATCCACCTTCATCGGCCTGTTCTTCTTCGGCTGGGATCGCCTGTCCAAGGTCCAGCACCTGAGCGTGACCTGGCTGGTGGCGCTGGGCTCGAACCTCTCGGCGCTGTGGATCCTGATCGCCAACGGCTGGATGCAGAACCCGGTGGGCGCGGAGTTCAATTTCCAGACCATGCGCATGGAACTGACCGACTTCGGCGCGCTGCTATTCAACCCGGTGGCCCAGGTCAAGTTCGTCCACACCGTGGCCGCCGGCTACGTCACCGGGGCGGTCTTCGTCCTGGCCATCTCCAGCTACTACCTGCTGAAGAAGCGCGACCAGGGCTTCGCCCGCCGCTCCTTCGCCATCGCCTCGGCCTTCGGCCTGGCCTCGATCCTCTCGGTGATCATCCTCGGCGACGAATCCGGCTACGAGATCGGCGACGTGCAGAAGACCAAGCTGGCCGCCATCGAGGCCGAGTGGAACACCGAGCAGGCGCCGGCCGGCTTCACCCTGTTCGGCATCCCCGACCAGGAGCAGATGCGCACCCACTATGCGATCAAGATTCCCTTTGCGCTGGGCGTCATCGCCACCCGCTCGCTGGACAAGGAGGTCACCGGCATCAAGGACCTGCTGGTGCAGCACGAGGCGCGCATCCGCAACGGCATGCAGGCCTACGCGCTGCTGGAGCGGCTGCGCGGCGGCGACACCTCCGCGGCCACCCTCGCCGCCTTCGATGATGTGAAGCAGGACCTGGGCTACGGCCTGCTGCTGAAGAAGTACACCGACAAGGTGGTGGACGCCAGCGAAGAGCAGATCCGCCTGGCCACCCTGGACACCATCCCCGACGTGCTCACGCTGTTCTTCAGCTTCCGCGCCATGGTCGCCTGCGGCTTCCTCATGCTCGCCCTGTTCGCCTGCGCCTTCTGGGCCTCGGCGCGCAAGAACGAGGAGCGCAAGCCCTGGCTGCTGAAGTGGGCGCTGCTGAGCCTGCCGCTGCCGTGGATCGCCGCGCAGACCGGCTGGTACGTCGCCGAGCACGGCCGCCAGCCCTGGTCCATCGGCGAGGTGCTGCCGGTGCACCTGTCCGCCTCCAGCCTGGGCACCCACGACCTGTGGGGCTCGCTGATCGCGCTGGTGGCCTTCTACAGCCTGCTGCTGGTGGTGGAGCTGTACCTGATGATCAAGTTCGCCCGCCTCGGCCCGTCGAGCCTGCACACCGGCCGCTACCACTTCGAGCAGGGCGCCGCGCAGCGCCCGGCCATTGCCTGAGGAGCCCGCCATGGACTACGAAACCCTGAAGATCACCTGGTGGGTGCTGATCGGTGTGCTGCTGATCGGCTTCGCCCTCACCGACGGCTTCGACATGGGCGCCATGGCGCTGCTGCCCTTCGTCGCCCGGGACGACCACGAGCGCCGCGTGGCGATCAACACCATCGCCCCGCACTGGGACGGCAACCAGGTGTGGTTCATCACCGCCGGCGGCGCGCTCTTCGCCGCCTGGCCGATGGTCTACGCCACCGCCTTCTCCGGGCTCTACTGGGCCATGCTGCTGGTGCTGTTCGCGCTGTTCTGCCGGCCGGTGGGCTTCGACTACCGCAGCAAGCTGGAGAACCCGCGCTGGCGCGCGGCCTGGGACTGGGCGCTGTTCGTCGGCGGCTGCGTCCCGGCGCTGGTGTTCGGCGTGGCCTTCGGCAACCTGTTCCTGGGCCTGCCGTTCAACCTCGACGAAATGATGCGGCCGACCTACAGCGGTTCGTTCTTTGCCCTACTCAACCCCTTCGCCCTGCTCGCCGGGGTGGTCAGCCTGAGCATGCTCTGCCTGCACGGCGGCGCCTGGCTGATGCTGCGCACCGACGGCGAACTGGCCGAACGCTCGCGCCGCGCCGCGCAACTGTGCGCGCTGGTGTACCTGGCGGCCTTCATCGGCGCCGGGCTATGGCTCAGCCTGGGCATGCACGGCTTCAGCCTGGCCTCGGCGGTGGACGGCAACGCCGTGCTCAACCCGCTGCACAAGCAGGTGACGCTGGACAACGCCGGCTGGCTGGCCAACTACCACAAGCAGCCGCTGACCATGCTCGCCCCGGCGCTGGGCATCCTCGGCGGGCTGCTCGCCCTGGCCAGCGCCAGCGGCAACAGGGGCGGCCTGGCCTTCCTCGGCAGCGCCCTGGCCATCGTCGGCACGCTCTGCACCGCCGGCTTCGCGCTGTTCCCCTTCGTCTTCCCCTCCAGCGAGAACCCGGCGGCCAGCCTGACGCTGTGGGACGCGGTGTCCAGCCACAAGACCCTCGGCATCATGTTCGCCGTGGCCTGCATCTTCGTGCCGCTGATCCTCTGCTACACGCTCTGGGGCTACGTGCGCATGTGGGGCCGGCTGAACCGCGGGCACATCGACGCCAACCCCCACGGACTCTACTGAGGAGCGACAAGCATGTGGTACTTCACCTGGATTCTCGGCGTGCTGCTGGCCTGCAGCTTCGGCATCATCAACGCCCTCTGGCTGGAAACCACCCAGGACCTGGACAGCGATGACCGCCGCCAGTCCTGAGCGCGCCCTGCGCCGCCGCTGGAGCCGCGCGCTGTCGTTGCTGCTGGCGGCGCCGCTGGCGCTGGTGCTGCTGATCCACCCGGCGCTGATGCTCGACGCCAACGGCGGCTACAGCCACGGCCTGCTGATGCTGGTGATGCTCGGCGTAAGCGGCAGCTTCGTCCACGGCGTGGGCTTCGACCCGCGCGGCCGGCTCTGGGCGCTGCTGTTCGGCCCGCCCGTGGCCTGGCCGCTGATGCTGCTGGGCTATGGCCTGCTGCTCTACGCGCGGACGAGTTGAGGCCGGCTCACTTCGAAAGCGCCAGGCCAAACCTGAACAACAGTTGAACGGTGCGGTCATCGCGCATGGAAACAGTCCGGAAGCCTTGACCCAGGTCATTCGTTTCCGGCCTCCGGCGAAAACATAGTGGAACCGAGCGCCCGAGGGGGCCGGACATGGACGCCGGCGAGTTATCCCACCCTCGGGCGCTCCCCCATCGCAGCGTAGGGCGCATAACGCCCCGGGCGTTATCCGCCGTTGGCCCCGGCTCCGGCGTTCCGGCCGTCGTAGGATGGGTTGAGCTTGCGATACCCATCGGGCCATGGTGATGGGTATCGCTTCGCTCAACCCATCCTACGAAAAGCGCCTCGCATGGCGGGTAAGACAAGCTGCCCCGGCACCGTGCCCATGTAGGAGCGGACCTTGTCCGCGATTTTCGGCTGCGGGCCGGAACATTGGTGACAGGTCTAAGAGCCCCTCTCCCTAACCCTCTCCCTGAAGGGAGAGGGGACCGTTGGGCAGGGTTTGATGTTATGGCGTTAGCCGGCAATCTCGGCAGTTTCCGGCAGGAACCATTACCTTTCTCGGCACGGACAAGCCCCCTCTCCCTTCAGGGCGGGGCGCGCAGCCGAGGGCTGGGGAGAGGGCGCTCCAAAGCCCAACACCCAAAGCCGCAGGCACACACCATTCGCAAGCGCGATTCGCGGATGAGATCCGCTACGGGCGGCCCCGGCACCGTGCCCCATGTAGGAGCGCGCCCTGCGCGCGAAATCGCGGGCAGGACCCTACGGTTCCAGGAAGCACGGCTTTTCGTAGGATGGCGTTGAGCGAAGCGATACCCATCACCGCAACCGCATGGGTTTCGCAAGCTCAACGCCATCCTACGAAGAGCACCTCGGCGCAAGGCAGTTGCTCCTACGCAAAGCTCTCCGATCCCCCATGAAAAAGCCGCCACGACGCATGGGGTCGTCGTGGCGGCCAAGGGGAATGAATCGGACGGCCGAAGCCGGCATTCACGAACTCAAGGTGGCTTGAATGAAGTCAATGGACAACCCTCGATATAGGGAGCGCGCGGTATCAACTGATACTTCGAAAAATCTTTAAATCCGCAACTAGCCTAGAACTTAGCCTCCAGATCCAGTTGCAACGTATCGATATCCGCATCTTTACGCGAACCACTGGCGGCATCCGACCTGGCCATGAAATAAGTGGCACCCAGGGCGAAGTTCTTGTCGATATCGTAGGCAACCTTGAACTTGTGACCACGAGATGCGGTGTAACCATTGGCGAAGTCCGAATCGGTAAATGCCCCGACCACCGCATTACGCTGCACATCGCGATAGTTGTAGTCGAAGCTGAAGTCACCCACCTTGGTCTTCGCGCCGGTCAGCCAGGCCGTATCTTCGTTGCTATCGGTCGCCTGGTTGACCACGTATTGCCCATAAAGCGAAAGCGGAACCGGCAGGTTGCCGAAGTCCAGCTGGCCGAAGCCTTCGTAGAGGCGGAAGTCCCCGGTGGTGTTGCCGTTGGCGGAAAGCTGGCACGGCGTCGTGGTGGCCGAGCCGCAGGCACTGTCGGTGTCGTTGTCGTAGGCGTAGAGGCTCGCCCCGAGGGTCGCCTTGATGCCGTCGATGGGCGCGAAGCGGGCGCCGAACTGGCCGCTGTACAGGCGCAGGTCATGCTGGAAGGCGTAGCCTTCGCCGTCGACGTTGTCCTTCAGGTTGAAGTAGCCGGCGCTGCCGAACAGCTCGGCGCTGCCGCCCAGCGGGTATTTGTAGGTGGCGGCGAAGCCTTCGGGGTTGATGTCGCCGTCCCAGATGACATCGCCTGCGCTGACCCACGGCTGGTTCATCTTGCCGCCGATCAGGTGCAGGTTCTTCACCGCCGCGGGGTGGAAGTCGATGTAGGCCTGGTCCAGCCACAGCTGCTTCTTGTCGAAGTAGTTGTCCATGCTCTGGTTGGTGGAACGGGCATCGTCGCCGCTGCCGGTGGCGATGCGGATGCCGGTGTCCACCTGCGGGTTGATCTGGCTGTAGAAGCCGACCCGCGCGCGGATGCGCTGGCGGTTCTGGTCGCCCTTGCTGCCGCTGTTCTGCGCATGCACGGTTTCCTGGCGCACGCGGACATCGCCCTTCACCTGGGTCCTGGCGGCCCAGGCGATGCTCTGCTCGAAGGCGCTCATCTGCTCCTTCTTCGCCTTGGCCTGCTCCGCGGCCGCCTGGTTCTCCCTGTCCAGCTCGGCCGTGAGTTCGGTGTACTGGGCGGCGCTGATCGAGCCATTGGCCTTGAGCATTTCCAACAGCCTGGCATCGACCCCCGCCTGCGCCGGCACACTCAGAACGAGCAATGCCCCGGCACAAACCCCCATTCCGCCCAGTGCAGAAATACTACGCATCAAGAATCTCCTGAAATCCGATAAAGGCGGCAACTGCCACCCAATTAATTCGGTTCCCACAAAGTTCTCCGCCACCGGCGAATACCTTGTCCCCAAACCGGGGCCGATTCTTGTTTTTCGAATATTGCAGAATGGTTTCAAGCGAAGGAGGAACATGAACCAGCAGAACATCAAGAGGCCCTGCAGCCCTTATGGATTGCGGATTCATATACTATTTGGCGAGGGTGTTTTTACGCGCGACGGCTATATTGCCGGGCGGGAAATACCTAGCATTTTAAAAGTGAAGAACCCTGCTGTTTTCGGTCGAATGAAAGTTCGATCGACTCTCTGAATAGAGCAACCAGAATTCAGCGATCCCGGGCCCCCTTCGGCCTCGTTGCCGAAGGGGGCCGGGCGATCAATCCGCCATACCGGCGTCGCCAGGCTGGCGCGTCTTCAGGCGGTGCTCCAACTGCCGGCGGGTGATGCCCAGCAGCCGCGCGGCGCCGGCGACATTGCCGCCGGCCCGGCCCAGGGCACGCTTCACCAAAGCCTCGATCAGCTCCTCCAGCGTGTGCTCGTCCAGCCACTGCTCGATGATCCGCTGCCGCTGCTGCGGGGCCTCGAAGGCCGGCCGGGCTTCCGCCTCCCGCGCCGGGGACAGAAACAGGTCGCTCAGGCCGATGGGCTCGTTGTCGTCGGCCAGGACCACGCCTCGCTCGATGATGTTCTCCAGCTCGCGCACGTTGCCGGGATAGTGGTATTCCAGCAGCGCCCGCACGGCCGCGCGCGAGAGGCCCTTGATGGTGCGCTGGTGCTGGGTGGAGAAGCGCTTGATGAAGTAGCGGATCAGCAAGGGGATGTCGTTGCGCCGCTCGCGTAGCGCGGGGATGTGGATGGGGACGACGTTGATGCGGTAGTACAGGTCCTCGCGGAAACGGCCCTGCTGGACGTCCTTCTCCAGGTCCGCGTTGGTGGCGGCGATGACGCGGATGTCGACGGGGCGCGGCGCATCGCCGCCCAGCCGGTCGACCTCGCGTTGCTGCAGCACGCGCAGCAGCTTCTCCTGGGCCACCGAGGTCAGGGTGCCGATCTCGTCGAGGAACAGGGTGCCGCCGTCGGCCTGCTCGAAGCGTCCCGGCCGGCTGCGGTGGGCGCCGGTGAAGGCGCCCTTCTCCACGCCGAACAGCTCCGACTCGATGAGGGTTTCCGGCAGGGCCGCGCAGTTGACGGCGACGAAGGGCTTGTCCGCGCGGTGGCTGAGCTGGTGCAGCAGGCGGGCGAAGCGTTCCTTGCCTACGCCGGTCTCGCCCTGGAACAGCACGGTGACGTCGCGCGTGGCGATCTTCTCGATGCGCCGGCAGGTGGCGAGGAAGCTCGGGTCCGCGCCGATCAGGTCGGAAACCGCCAGGGCCTCGTCCAGCACGGGGTCGTTCAGCGAAGCGTTGATGTAGTCGGTGGAGCCGAACAGCTCCAGCTGATCGCCGTCCGGGCCCCACTCCTCCAGCGGCTTGCCGATGATCCGGCAGTGCGCGTGGCCCATGCCGCGGCACTCCACCTCGCGGAACAGCACCGTGCGGCCGAAGAAGGCGCTGTTGAAGCCGGAGGCGTGGCCGACCTGCATCCAGCAGACCGGCTCGGCGGAAGGCGGCAGGTGCGCCAGGTGGGCGCTGGCCTCGAAGGAGTCGTGCCAGATCTGCTCGACATAGTGGTGGCCGGACTCCACGTCCACCTCCATGCGCAAGGTCTCCACCTGCGTCACCCCTTCCAGCGCATGCAGCAGCGGCCCCGCCATGAAGGCGTGGTCGCTCTCGTCGCCACGCAGCTGGCGCGCCAGCCCGGCGTCGCTGGAGCCCGTCGCATAGCCCATGCGGGCCAGCAGGCGGCGCGAATGGGCCACGCCGATCTCGGCGATCAACTCACGGCGGAAGGCGGCGAAGGCGGACAGCTGCATGAGGAATGCGCGTTGCTGGCCGATCCAGATCTGGCCCTTTTCGGGCTGCATGCGGAACTGACGGAGCAGGTCCTGGGGGAAGCTGCGGGCACCCATGGCATCTCAACATTTTTGTTATTAGTGAATTCGAAATTAACAAACACGTTAATTCCGCGGCAATCCAGCCTTGCCGCCAAAGGTGCCGAAAAATCCTTTAAGCCTCTGTTTATCCTGAAGAAAACAAAATCAACGAACCATTGGCATGCCGCTTGCCATTGCCCTCTCAAGCGCAATGCGCTGGGGACGGACGGGACGCCGCGCCCTGCCCACCACGGAGGGCTACCCGATAACAAGATGGCGATGCCGGGCGTGGCGGCCCGGTATCCGGAGAGCGAGAACAATGACAATGAGCATGCCTGGTTTACCCGCCGACAACGCCGGCGAAGCGCGCTACGACGCGGACGTGGCCATCGTCGGGGCCGGCCCCGTCGGCACCCTGCTGGCCATTCTGCTGGGCCGCAAGGGCCACCGCGTCACCCTGGTGGAGCGCTGGCCGCAACCCTACGACCGCCCCCGCGCCGTGACCTTCGACCATGAGATCGCCAGGATACTCGCGGGCCTGGGTATCGACTCTGACAACGACCCGGCGATCAACTACCACGACGAGCTCTACTACTGGCGCAACGCCGCCGGCGAAGACCTGCAGATCGTCGACTGGAAAAGCACCTCGGCCTCCGGCTGGCGGGTGCGCTACTGGTTCAACCAGCCCGGCCTGGAAAGGCGCCTGCTGGGCATCGCCGAGGGCATCGCGAACATCCGCCTGATCCGTGGCTGGGAAGCCAACGAACTGCAGCAGGATGACCAGGGCATCTGCCTCGGCGGCATTGGCGATGCGCCGGACGCGCCCAGCCGCATCCGCGCCCGCTACGTCGTGGGCGCCGATGGCGCCAACAGCTTCGTGCGCAAGGCGCTGGGCCTGAGCCTCACTGACCGCGGCTTCTTCTACGACTGGCTGATCCTCGACATGATCCCGCACCAGGAACAGGTGCTGGACCCGGTGCACTGGCAGCTGTGCGATCCCAGGCGCCCCACCACCATAGTGCCGGGCGGCCCCGGCCGCCTGCGCTGGGAGTTCATGGCGCTGCCCGGCGAGTCGGCAGAGGCGCTGGCCAGCCCGGAAAACGCCTGGAGCCTGATGCAGCCCTGGGGCCTGACGGCGGCCAACGCGACGCTGGAACGCAGCGCCGTGTACCGCTTCCAGGCCTGCTGGGCGGAGTCCTGGCGCAACGGCCGCGGCCTGATCGCCGGCGATGCCGCGCACCTGATGCCGCCCTTCGCCGGCGAGGGCATGTGCGCCGGCCTGCGCGACGCCGTCGCCCTGGCCTGGCGCCTGGACGCCATCCTCGACGGCACCCTGGGCGAGGCGGTGCTGGACAGCTACACCAGCGAACGCCGCGAACATGCCAAGCACTACATCGAGTTCTCCATGGAGCTGGGGCGCATCATCTGCATCACCGACCCGCAGGAAGCCGCCGAGCGCGACCGGCGCATGAAGGCGGAACTGGAGGCCTCCGGCCGCACGCCGGTGCCCACCGACAAGGCGGCGCTGGGCCCAGGCATCTGGTGCAAGGACGCGGCCCACGCCGGCGAACTCTCGGTGCAGGGCATCGTCCGCGCGGGCGAGCGGCGCGGGCGCTTCGACGACCTCGCCGGCCGCGGCTGGCTGGTCATCGGTTTCGAGCAATCGCCCCGCCAGGCCCTGCCCTCCCATCAGTTGCAGGCGCTGGAACACCTGGGCGCACGCTTCGTCACCCTCGGCCGCCCGGGCAGCCATTGCGACCTGGAAGACGCCGAAGGCACCTATGCCGCCTGGCTGGAACAGCTCGGCGCCCGCTACCTGGTGATTCGCCCGGACTTCTACGTCGCCGCCAGCGCCGGCTCGGCCGAGGCGCTGCAGCGCCAGCTGGACGACCTGCTGGGGCAGCTTCACCTGACGCACCTCCAGGCCGCTTCCCGCGAAGCGACCGCCGCCTTCGCCTGACCGACACGGAGTCCATCCTGATGCACGAATTTCTCTATACCCAAAACCCCGCCCGCGTGGTCTTCGGCGCCGGCAGTTCCCTGCGCGCGGCCGCGGAACTGGAGGCCCTGGGTTGCCGGCGCGCCCTGCTGCTCTCGACGCCCGCGCAACAGGCGGACGCCGAGCGGCTGCTCGACAGCCTTGGCGGGCTGGGCGTCGGCGTCTTCGCCCAGGCCACCATGCACACCCCCGTAGAGGTGACCGAGGCGGCGCTGGCGCGCTATGCCGAGCTGGGCGCGGACAGCGTCGTGGCCCTGGGCGGCGGCTCCACCATCGGCCTGGGCAAGGCCATCGCCTACCGCAACGACGCCCCCCAGGTGGTGATCCCGACGACCTACGCCGGCTCCGAGGTGACGCCCATCCTCGGGCAGACGGAAAACGGTGTGAAGACCACGGTGAGCGCGCCGTCGATCCTCCCCGAAGTGGTGATCTACGACCCGCAGCTGACCCTCGGGCTGCCCGTGCCCATGAGCATCACCAGCGCCCTCAACGCCATGGCCCACGCCGTGGAGGGGCTGTATGCGCGCAACCGCAACCCCATCACCTCGCTGATGGCGGTGGAAGGCATCCGGGCGCTGAAGCAGGCCCTGCCCGGCGTGGTCCGGCAGCCGGAGGACATCGCCGCGCGCAGCTCGGCCCTGTATGGCGCCTGGCTGTGCGGCACGGTGCTGGGCAGCATCGGCATGGCCCTGCACCACAAGCTCTGCCACACCCTGGGCGGCAGCTTCAACCTGCCCCACGCCGAAACCCACGCGGTCATGCTGCCCCACACCGCCGCCTACAACCAGCAGGCCGCGGCCGAGGCCCTGCAGCCGGCGGCCGAACTGTTCGGCGGCGACCTCGGCGGCGGCCTCCACGACTTCGCCGGGCAGCTGGGCGCGCCCCTGGCGCTGCAGGACCTGGGCCTGCGCGAAAGCGACCTGGACCGCGCCGCGGACCTGGCCGTGACCAACCCGTACTGGAACCCCCGACCGGTCGAGCGCGAGGCCATCCGCGCGCTCCTGCAACGGGCCTGGGCTGGCCTGCGGCCGGAATGAGCGCACCGCCCCGGCGGCCACACGAAAGCATCAAGGTGAACAAGATGATCGAATACTTTACCGAGGCAGCGTCGGCGAAGACCGTCAACGCACGCATGGGGGATGCCATCGACCCGCGCCTGCGTACCGTCATGGCTTCGCTGGTCGAGCACTTGCACAGCTTCGTCCGCGAGGTGGAGCTGACCGAGGCCGAATGGGAACTGGCGATCGACTTCCTGACCAGGACGGGGCAGCTCTGCTCCGACCGCCGCCAGGAATTCATCCTGCTCAGCGACACCCTGGGCGTCTCCATGCTGGTGGACGCCATCAACCACCGGCGCCCGCCCGGCGCGACCGAGAGCACGGTGTTCGGCCCCTTCCACGTGGAGAACGCGCCCATCCGCGCCATGGGCGACACCATCTCCCTGGACGAGAAAGGTGAAAGCTGCCTGTACGAAGGCCGCGTCCTCGACCTGCAGGGCCAGCCCATCGCCGGCGCCGTGCTGGACGTGTGGTCGGACAACGCCGAGGGCTACTACGACGTGCAGCAACCCGGGCTGCAACCGGAGTGGAACAACCGTGGCCGCTTCGTCACCGGCGCCGACGGGCGCTACCGCTTCCGCGGCATCAAGCCAGTGCCCTACCCGATCCCCGACGACGGCCCGGTCGGCCAGTTGCTGGCGCGCCTGGGGCGGCACCCCTGGCGCCCCGCCCACATGCATTTCATGGTGGGGGCCGAGGGCTACCAGCGCCTGGTGACGCACACCTTCGTGTCCGGCGACGCGTACCTGGCCTCCGACACGGTGTTCGGCGTGAAGCAATCCCTCATCCAGATATTCGAGGCGAACCCGGGCGGCGCCACCCGCTGGACGGCCAGGTTCGACTTCGTACTGGCCCCCGACTGACCGACGACGCAGTACCAACCCAAAGTGCCGGCCAGGCGTGCACCCCGTGGTACCGGCACGTTCCTATTACAAGAACAACAGTGGACGAAAACATGAAAGATACCCTGGGCAATCGCCCCGATACCTCGTACGAGTGGAAAGCCGTCCTGCTGCTGGCGCTCGGCTTCGGCCTGGTCAGCATCGACCGTTTCATGATCATGCCGCTCTTCCCGGTCATGATGAAGGACCTGGGCCTGGACTATCAGGACCTCGGCCTGATAACCGGCATCCTGGCCGTGACCTGGGGCTGCTCGTCCCTGTTCATGGGCAAGCTGTCCGACCGCCTCGGCCACCGCGCGGTGATCATCCCCGCGGTCATCCTCTTCTCCCTGCTGGCCGGCTGCAGCGGCCTGGCCACCGGCCTGGTCAGCCTGATGCTGATCCGCGCGGTCATAGGCGCGGCCGAGGGCGCCTACACGCCGGCCAGCATCGTCGCCACGCTGGAGGCCTCGAGGCCCAGCCGCCACGGCCTGAACCTGGGCATCCAGCAGGCCGCGATGCCGCTCTTCGGCCTGGCGCTCGCCCCGCTGCTGGCCACCCAGCTGCTGCACCTGTTCGACTGGCACTGGGTGTTCGCCATGGTGATGCTCCCCGGGTTGATCGTCGGCTACCTGCTGTACAAGGTGCTGCGCAACACCGACGCGGCCACGGCCGCGGAACACACCAGCACCCACGACGCCGGCCGCCATCACTGGCGCGACGTCTTCAAGAGCCGCAACGTGCCGCTGAACATCCTCGGCATGATGTGCTGGCTGACCGTCCTCGTGGTGCTGGGGGCGTTCCTGCCCAACTACCTGCTCGACTACCTGGGGCTCAGCCTGGCGCAGATGGGCTACGTGCTCTCCGCCATCGGCTTCGGCGGCGCCGTCGGCACCATCGTCCTGCCCAGCCTGTCCGACCGCATCGGCCGCAAGCCGGTGATGGTGCTGTCGGTGCTCTGCGGGGTGGCCTCGCTGTACCTGCTGATCAACACCGGCGCGGATACCTCCCGCCTGTTCCTCACCCTGTTCTTCACGGTCTTCTTCGACTTCGGGCTGATCTGCCTGACCGTGGGGCCGGCCACCACCGAATCGGTGCCGGCGACGCTCATGTCCACCGCCTCGGGTTTCGTCGTCGGCATCGGCGAAATCTTCGGCGGCGGCATCGCCCCCGGCCTGGCGGGCTACGTCGCCAACCACCACGGCATCCAGCACACGCCCCTGCTGGCGCTCGGCGCCATGGCCTGCGGGCTGCTGGTGACACTCTGCCTCAAGGAGACGGCGCCGCTGCGCATCGGTGCCGGCCTCGAAGCGACCTGACCTCCGCCTGACGCCCGAAACCACACCGGGGCCCCGCCTGCATACCGGCAGGACCCACGGCTTCGCTCATCCGCCAGAAAGGGCGGAACCCACCCCCAGAGAGGAAAAAAGCCCCATGCCCATCATCAGCATCCACCTCGTCGAAGGCCGCACGGACGAGCAGAAGGAGCAACTGATCCACGAAGTCACCGAAGCCTGCCACCGCGCCCTGGCGGTCCCGCGGGACGCGGTGCGGATCATCCTCAGCGACATGGCCAGGCAGCACTACGGCGTCGGCGGCCAATCCAGGCTGAAGTCGGAAAGCCAGTGAAAGCGGCAGTCCCCCGCGAAGCAACCCGGCGTTGACCACACCCACCCTGCCGACCTACCGGAAGACACCATGAGCATTACCAAGAACAAGAACCTCGCTCCCGCAACCCTGGCCCTGCTGCTGCCCCTCTCCGCCCTGGCCGGGGGCCATTACAGCCCTGGCGTCGAAGGCATCGACGGCGCCGTCGTGCCGCCTCCCGGCGTGTACTACCGCGGCTACGCCGTGCACTACCAGGCCGACCGGCACGACGCCGTCCCCGACAGCGACGTGCGCGTCGACGCCCTGGCCAACCGCCTGGTCTGGGTCACCGGGCAGAAGGTCCTGGGCGGCGACCTGACCTTCGAGACCATAGTCCCGGTGACCCACACCGACCTGCACCTGGCGTCGGGAGCCGTCGACGACTCGGCCTGGGGCGTGGGCGACATCTACGCCGGCAGCGTCATCGGCTGGCATGGCCAGCGCTGGGACGCCGTGGCGGGCGCCGGGTTCTGGTCGCCCACCGGCCAGGACGACCGGCCGGCCGACCCCGGGCTGGGCTATTCCGAACTGATGCTCACCCTGGGCGGCAACCTCTACCTGACCGAGCGCAAGGACCTCAGCCTGAGCGTCCTCAGCCGCTACGAAGCCGCGGACGACTCTGACGTGGAAGACACGTTCCTGGTCGAATGGGGCCTCGCCAAGCGCCTGGACAACGGCCTGAAAGTCGGCCTCGTCGGCTACGACCAGTGGCAACTGGGCGACGGCGACGCGCAAAGGCACGCGGCCGGCCTGGAGGGCGGCTACTTCTGGCCGGCCGCGGGCGTCGGCCTGAACCTGGCGGCCTACCAGGAATACGCGGTCAACGACGACTTCAAGGGCTACCTGTTGCGGGCCGTGCTGACCAAGGCGTTCTGAACCGGGCCTCCGGGGCGGCGGGCGTTGCCGCTCCGGAGGTTTCCATCGCCATCGCCGAAGCGTGCATGTCCCCGGCAGAGGGGAAGCCCCAACTACATCAGGATTCAGCCTCGCCGCCTCAGCTCCACCCCCAGAACATCAACCACCAGCCGCCCAGCACCGGCACGCAGGCCAGCGCCAGGCAGGCCAGCGCGGCTGGCTGGCGCAGGGGCGCGACGCCGCGGCGGCGGAGGATCCGCCAGCCCAGCCACAGCGCCCAGGCACAGGCGCCCGCCAGCAGCAGGGCCCGCGCCGGCTGCACCCAGCCGAGGGCCAGCCCTTCGTAGCGCAGCAGTTTCACGGTGGTGGCCGAAAGCCCCAGGAACAGCCCGCAGCCGCCCAGGGGAATCAGCGCCTGGGCCAGGTGCCCATGCAGCCCCTGCCCTTTCCCCGACAGCTTGCCGGCCAGGCGCAGCAGCGCCGTCAGCCAGGTGCCCATGAGCAGCGCCCAGGCCAGCACGTAGAAGACCAGCACGCCGCCGTCGAGCCAGGTGAAGAGGTCGTTGTTCTGCGGGTAATGCGTCAGCACCCACCAGGGCGCGTTGGCCTCCAGCGGCCAGAGGATGCCCCGCTCCACCAGCCACTCCGCACTCGTCTGCTTGAGCGCGATGAACCAGGGGCTGAGCGTCCAGTTGAAGGCGCCCATGGCCAGGCCGATCACCCCGAACAGCAGCAGGCGCGCCGGCCAGGGGCTTTCCGTGCGCTGGCCGTGGACGACGATTTCCTCGTTCGGCCAGCGCGGGCTCAGGGCCACGGCGCCGCGCTGGCCGCTGCAGCGGCCGCAGGAATGGCAGTCGGCGCAGCCGGTCATGCGGCGGATGTCGATCAGCGGGGCGCAGTTGGGCGTCGGCAGGTGCGGCCCGGCATTGGCCAGCCAGCGCGCCTCGTCGACGCGGAAGTGCACCGGCGCCAGCCGCGCGAGCAGGTTGAACACGCCGCTGACCGGGCACAGGTAGCGGCACCAGACGCGCTTGCCGCGGCCGTAGAGGAAGCCCACCAGCATCGCCGCCAGGGTCGAGCCGCCGAGGATCAGCAGCGCCGGCAGCGCGTAGTCGTAGACGCTGACCAGTTGCCCGTACAGGGTGGTCAGGCAGAAGGCCAGGAACGGCCAGCCGCCCCAGCGCATCCAGCGCGGCACGCCGCGCCCGCGGCCGTGCCGGCTCGCCCATTCGCTGAGCGCGCCCTCGGGGCAGAACAGCCCGCACCAGAGCCGCCCGAACAGCAGCATCGACAGCAGCACGAAGGGCCACCAGATGCCCCAGAACACGAACTGCGCGAACACCGCCAGGTTGTCCAGCATGCGCGCCTGGGCCGGCGGCAGGTCCAGGCAGGCCGGGACGATCAGCAGCACCGCGTAGAACAGCACCACGGCCCATTGCAGGGCGCGGATCAGCCCGGCATGCCGGCGCATGCCGTCCCCCAGCCGGGCCAACGACCGGGCCAACGAGAGGGAAGGCGCGCCGTTCATGCCAGTTGGGTCTCGACACGGCGCTCACCGCGCCGGCACAGGTAGCTCGCCAGCGCCCAGTAGGCCGGCAACAGCAGCACCGCCAGCAGCGAGGGCGCGGCGCGGTAACCGGCGAAGCCGGCCAGGGCTGCGCCCAGGCCGTGGCCGTCGCTGAGCCAGGCGGAGGTGTCCCAGAGCGGATCGCCGAACAGCCCGTAGCACCATTCGGGCAGGTCTAGCGCCATGACCTGCCCCGCCACCCGGTCCAGCGCCGCCATCAGCAGGGCGCCGCCGAGCAGCAGCAGGAGGACTTCGCTGACGCGGAAGAAGCGCCGCCAGGTGAGTATCCGCGAGGACCACTGCAACGCGGCGTAGGTGGCCAGCGCCAGCAGGAAGCCGAGCACGCCGCCCAGGGCGAACCAGGTCCAGTCCGCCCCCTGCTGCGCGCCGATGCCGTAGAGGAACACCACCGTCTCGCTGCCTTCGCGGGCCACCGCCAGCATCGCCAGCAGCAGCACGCCCCAGCCGCCATCCTCGGCGATGCTGCGCTCGGCGTCCCGCTCCAGCTGGCGCTTCATGCCGCGCCCATGGCGGTGCATCCACACCACCATCTGCAGGATCAGCAGGCTGGCGCAGAGCACCATGGCGGCCTGGAACCATTCGCCGGACGGCCCCGCCAGCCACTCCCCGGCGAGCATGAACAGCGCGGCCAGCGAGCAGGCCAGCACGACGCCCAGCCCTACCCCGCTCCAGAGCATGCGCAGGCCACGCGCCGGCTCCGGGCGATGGCAGAGCCAGGCATGCAGGATGCCGACGACCAGCAGCGCCTCGACGCTCTCGCGCCAGACGATGAACAAGGATTGCAGCATGCTTGGCTCCCGGTCAGTGCGCCACGATCTCGCCTTGCGGCAGGTCCATGTGGAATTCGTCGAAGAAGGGATAGCGGCCGGGACGCAGGGGGTGGATCACCACGAACGAGGTGACGCCCGGCGAGAGCACCTTCTCCACCCGCAGCGGCGTGCTCTCGAACTCGGCCGGCCCGCTGCCGGCGTTGCGCACCACGACCTTGAAGCGCTGCCCGGCGGGTACTTCCAGGGTCTGGGGGGTGAAGTGGCCATCCTTGATGGTCAACTCATAGGTGGGGAGCGGCGCTGCCTGCGCGGCAACGGCGAACGACAGTGCCAGCAGGCAGAAGAACGAGCGCAACATGACGGCCTCGCGACTCTCGGGGAAGGTAACGCCGCACCCGCAACGGGTGCGGCCCGCGCATCAATAGCCGCCTTTCTTGCCGATGCCGGCGTAGGTGAAGTCGTATTCCACCTTGCAGGTCTCGAACCAGGGCGCCACGCCGGTTTCCTTGTCGACGTGGCGGCCGAACATGGAGGCCTCCGACGGCGGCAGGATGGTGTAGGTCAGGTGGTACTTGCCCGGGCCGAGCAGCTTGATGTTGTCGCCGTAGTGCGGGCCGTCGCTGGCCACCATGCCGTGGAAGTCGCCCTTGAGGACCTGGTCGCTGCCGTCCTTGCGCAACTCGTAGGCCACCCGCAGGTAGGGAATCCAGCTGCCTTCCTGGAAGCCGTTGGGGTTGTCGGCGGTGGCGGCGATGTCGGCCTCAAGGTGTACGTCGGACTGCGCGGCGGCGCGCATCATCCCGGGCGGGTCCATCTCGATCGGCTGCAGGTACACCGCGCCGATCTCCATCCCGCCGCAGGCCTGCGGCGCGCCGATGGGGTACTCCTTGGCCGCCGCGAACGGGGCGGCGAGCGCCAGTATCACGGGAACGGCGCGGTTGATTCGCATGGTCTTCTCCTTGGCTCGACAGATGAGGAATCGCGAGCTCGCATTTAGGGACCAAACGACGCCATTGAGAATGATTTGTATCAAGAATTCCTGAAGTAAATCCGCAAACCTGCGCGGCGAGGACAGGAAGACCAGGGCTGTCCACTTCCACGCTCACGGCGTTGATTGCCGATAGGCCAGCCCGGCGCAGAAGAGGGAGCACCAGGCGGCGCTCCCCTTTCGGCCGGCCCTGCCCTACCAGAGCGGCAAGGTGTAGCTGACGATCAGCCGCGTCTCGTCCAGGTCGTTGCCGAAGCTGCTGCGGAAGGTGCTGTTGCGCACCTTGAAGCCGAGGTTCTTCAGCGCCCCGTCCTGCACCACGTAGCCGATGTCGGTGTCGCGCTCCCACTCCTTGCCGTCACCCTGGCCGTTGAGCAGGTCGACGTTGTCGCCGCGCAGGTAGCGCGTCATCAGGCTCAGGCCGGGCAGGCCGAGGGCGGCGAAGTTGTAGTCGTAGCGCAGTTGCCAGGAGCGTTCGTCCTTGTTGGCGAAGTCGCCGATCTGCACGTAGTTGACCAGGTACGGATCGGTGCCGGTCAGGTAGGCGAAGCCGGTGTCGCCGGACATGCGCTGGTAGCCCAGGCCGAAGGCGTGGTTGTCGAGCCTGTAGGTGAACATCGCGTTGAGCGCGCGGTTGTCGACGTTGCTGCCGCGGTCGTCGGTGGAGCGCGCCCAGCGGAGGTCGGACTTCAGCGACTGGCCGGCGGCGATCGGCAGCACGTGCACCAGGCCCAGGTAGTGCTGGCGGTAGAGGTCCTCGAGATTGGCGTAGTGGTAGCTGGTGCTCAGGCGCTCGCTCCAGCGGTAGGTGCCGCCGGCCAGGTTGAAGCGGTCGCTGCTGAGGTGGCTGCCGGCGTCGATGTTGCGCTTGTTGCCGCGGGTGACGCTGAGGTCCTCGGCGTTGGACGAGTCGCGCTGCTTGACCTGGCGCAGCTGGCCGGCCTGCAGGTCGAGGTCGTCGAGCTCCTTGGACTCCACCAGCGCGCCCTGGAAGGTCTGCGGCAGCAGGCGGGTGTCGTTGTACTGCACCACCGGCAGCTTGGGCAGCAGGGTGCCGACTTTCAGGGTGCTGCGGGAGACGCGCAGCTTGGCGGTCAGGCCGAGGTCGCTGTAGTCGTCGGCGGCGCGCCCGCTGCTGGCGGAATACGGCAGCAGCCCGGAGCCGGAGCGGTCGGGGCTGGAGTCGAGCTTGAAGCCCAGCAGGCCCAGGGCATCGACGCCCACGCCGACGGTGCCGTCGGTGTAGCCGGACTCGTAGCGCAGCAGGAAGCCCTGGGCCCACTCCTCCGAGTAGGACTGTTTGGCGCCGCTCTGGCGGTAGTCGCGGTTGAAGTAGAAGTTGCGCATTTCCAGGCTGGCCTTGCTGTCGGCCAGGAACTCGGCATGGGCGAACGGGGGCAGCAGCGCCAGTCCGGAGACCAGCACAGGGAGTCGACGAATAGTCATTGTTGTTGTTTCTTCGCAGGGTGTTGGCGAAACGCCGGGCCGGCGGATTCCGGCCCGGCAAGGGGTGGACTGGGGCTCAGACGGCCTTTTCCAGCTCCGGTACGAGTTCGAACAGATCGCCCACCAGGCCGTAGTCGGCGACCTGGAAGATCGGCGCCTCTTCGTCCTTGTTGATGGCCACGATGACCTTGGAGTCCTTCATGCCCGCCAGGTGCTGGATGGCGCCGGAGATGCCCACCGCGATGTAGAGCTGCGGCGCGACTATCTTGCCGGTCTGGCCGACCTGCATGTCGTTCGGCACGAAGCCGGCGTCGACCGCGGCGCGGGAAGCACCCACCGCTGCACCCAGCTTGTCGGCCAGGGCGTAGAGCAGCTTGAAGTTGTCGCCGTTGCCCATGCCGCGGCCACCGGAGACCACGATCTTCGCGGCGGTCAGCTCCGGGCGGTCGGACTTGGCCAGCTCTTCGCCAATGAAAGTCGAGCTGCGGGCATCGAAGACCTCGCCCAGCGCCTCGATGCTGGCACTGCCGCCTTCGGCACTCGCCGCATCGAAGCCGGTGGTGCGTACGCTGATGACCTTGATCGGCGCCGAGGACTGCACGGTGGCGATGGCGTTGCCGGCGTAGATCGGGCGCTCGAAGGTGTCGGCGCCGAGCACCTCGACGATCTCGGAAATCTGGTCGACATCCAGCAGCGCGGCGACGCGCGGCAGGTAGTTCTTGCCGTTGGTGGTGGCGGCGGCCAGGATGTGACTGTAGCCCTTGCCGAGGTCGGCCACCAGCGGAGCGACGTTCTCCGGCAGTTGGTGGGCGTAGGCGGCGTTGTCGGCGACCAGCACCTTGGCAACGCCCGCGATCTTGGCGGCGGCTTCGGCCACGGCGCCGACGTTCTGGCCGGCGACCAGCACGGCGACATCGCCACCGATCTTCTGCGCGGCAGCGACGGTGTTCAGGGTGGCAGCGCCCAGGACGCCGTTGTTGTGCTCAGCGATTACCAGGA